>JBIKYV010000300.1:0-2560 GCA_044355075.1 Prosthecobacter sp. | reverse complement strand
CACTAATCGTGAGGTTGCCAGCACCGGCTTGCGTGATCGAGTTGCCTGAGATCAGTGTCAGATTGGCTCGGCTGATGGCTGCTGTGTTCACAATCGCACCAGCGGTGCTGTTGCCGATGGTCAGCAGGTTGGCCGTGATCTGATTTAGTTCCGGTTGGGAAAGGCCCAGATTGGATGCACTGTCAGCCCCGCCCAGGTCCACTCCGGCTCCAACCGTCTGAATCAACACATTTCCCGCTGATGTGGCGTTCACCGTGCCGGTCAGGTTCACGCTGTTGGCCGTTAGGGTGATCTGGCCGCCATTGGAATAAATTGTCCCAGTCGAGCTACATGAATTAATCCCGATACCCGAGCTGGGAGTACGCGGCGAGCGGATCGTCACATTGCCCCCGCCAGTGGCCGAGATGTTGGCGGATAACCGCAGATTCACGCCTCTGGCGTTTGTCCCCGTGCCGCACGAGATACCGTTGAAGGTGATCGCCCCAGT
Organism: Prosthecobacter sp.; assembly: GCA_044355075.1. Taxonomy (GTDB): domain Bacteria; phylum Verrucomicrobiota; class Verrucomicrobiia; order Verrucomicrobiales; family Verrucomicrobiaceae; genus Prosthecobacter. The sequence goes on along the minus strand of JBIKYV010000300.1, from coordinate 2,073 downwards.
GGTGGTCGTAACGTTGGATGAATATACATCGATACCGCGGCTGTCATTCGTCCCTCTAAGGTCAGTGCCGTTGATTGTCAGATTACCACCACCAATGACCGAAATATTTACGGCTAAATATAAACCGACGCCAAATGACTCCACCCCCGTGCCGCACGAGGTGCCGTTCACCTCGATTGAACCCAGACTGGTAGTAACGGTGGACGAGAATACGGAGATACCGACGGCACTATTCGTTCCATTTGCCGCAGTGCCTGTGAGCGTGATATTGCCCAAATTCGTGGAGATGTAGGCGTATGGAAGTGCAATTCCCCTTGAATTATCTCTCCACCCACACGCGGTACCATTGAGCGAGAGCACGCCATAGTTGGTTGTGACGGTGGCGCTTGATACATTAATTCCATAAGCGTTATCCATCCCAGTCCCGCTCACGCCCGTGATCGACACGCAGCCCGCTCCGCCTGCCTGCACCTTGGATGACGTCAAATTCACCCCCGCCCCAACCGAACCGCTCGCCCCACGCCCATCAATGGTAATATTCCCACTGGTGGTATTCACATTCACGGTTGAGCCGCTAATGCAGACACCATCAAACGTGCCCGCCTGATAAACCCCGCCGCCATTGCCATAAATTTCGATATTTCCTGCGCCTGTCAGAATATTGGCCGTGACCTGCACATTCCGCCCAGTGAGCGTTACCCCACCCGAGCCGCCGGTGGCGTTAATCGGGCCTGAAATGCTGATCATTCCTGAGGATGTATTGGTTACTGCAGAAAACGCGCCATTCACCGTGATGCCGTTTCCTGATGTAATGCTAATACTTCCGCCAGAAATAAGGCTGAGATTCGTGCCCAGCGTGGCATTGGTGCGGTTAATCGGCGCGGTGATTACAATTGGTCCGGTTGTGCTGTTGCCAATCGTGAGACATCCTGCCGTAATGTTATTCAGCTCGGACTGCAAAAGGCCTAGGTTTGAAGTACTATCAGCCCCGCCCAGATTAATCGATGCACCGAGTGTTTGAATAACAACTTCACCTGAAGTGGTTGAATTTGCTTTACCGACCAGAGCAATACTGTTGGCAGTAAAAGAGATCTGGCCGCCGCTGGTCAAAATATTTACACCAATATAGATTCCTGTGCCGCTTGGGTTCGATGTTGTTCCGATAATATTTATCTGTCCTGTGCCAGTTGTAATATTATTGCCATTCGCTGCAACAGCTGTAACTCCCGACCCATTTGTCACATTCCCACTGAGATTAATACTACCGGAATTATTAGCACTAACCGTTGTGCCTGCTGCAAAATAAATCCCTGTTGCATATTGCAATGTCGTGGTGGCTTTACCATCGAGAAACATTGAACCATTTGCCGTTGTGATATTAGTATTTATTGTGACTATGCCATACGCGTAATTACCACCTCTCAGCGAGTTACCTGTTATTGAAATATTTCCGTTGCCGGTAGCAATAATATTAGAACCATCACGCAAATTAACACCATGTTCGTTTGTATTGACAGCATTGGATGTACCATTGACCGTAATTAACCCGTCAACTGCTGAAATGGTTGAACCAATTAAATGAGTGCCATAAACATCATCAGCTGACGTGGCATTACTGCTCAGTCCGATCAAAGTAATAAGGCCTGAGCCAGCTGTCGAGACAGTTGCATTCTGCAATAATATGCCGTGAAATGATGAGTTCAGACTTCCTGTGCCATAAATTTGAATCGAACCATTTGCGCTGGTGATGTTGACGTTTAGCCCAAATAACGAAACCCCATGAAACGCACCCGCTTGATAAACCCCGCCACCATTGCCATAAATTTCGATATTGCCCGTTTCTGTAGTTATATTCGCTGTGACGGAAACATTCCGCGCATTAAAAATGATCGAGCCGCTGCTATTGGCCGAAATCGGGCTGGAAACGGTGATAGCATTACTGGAAGTGGTCAGGCTGAGGCAGGAACCATTGATGAATGAAACGGCATTGGCAACGTTGATCGTACGAGTCGTGGAATTCGTGAAATTCACCGTCAGGCTGTTGCTGAAGCTGTTTCCGCCAGAATTCAGAAA
>JBIKYV010000143.1:0-9512 GCA_044355075.1 Prosthecobacter sp. | reverse complement strand
CGCGAGGTCATGACTCAGCACATTAGGACAGGGGCCGAGTTGACGATCGCTACGCTGCCTGTCTCGGCGCAAGATGCGACGGGCTTTGGTATTATGAAAACGGAGCCTGGTGGCCGCATTCTTGAGTTCGTGGAGAAGCCGAAAGACCCCGCTGTGCTCGAATCGCTGCGCATGCCGCAGGAGACTCTTTTGGAAATGGGACTGGATACGTCCGAGCCGAGTTACCAGGCCAGCATGGGTATTTATGTCTTCAATCGTCAAACGCTGATTGATTGTCTGGACAACAACCAAATGGACTTTGGCAAGAACATCATCCCAGGGGCTATCCGAGATCGAAAAGTTCATGCCTACAATTTCCAGGGCTACTGGGAAGATATCGGAACGATCCGCAGCTTTTTTCAAGCAAACCTAGACCTCTGCAAGTTGGTGCCTCAATACGATTTTTTTGATTCGCTGGCGCCTATCTTCACGCATGCACGCTTTCTGCCTGCCACGAAAATCAACGGCGCAACAATCCGTGAGGCGCTTCTCTCCGATGGTTGTATCATCACAGACGCTCATTTGGAAACTGCAGTCGTAGGCGTACGTTCCATTGTCGAAAGTGGCACCACTCTGCGCGAAGTCGTGATCATGGGAGCTGACTACTATGCAGGTGCAGCGGGCACCGACCCCGACCGCCCCGCGCCAGGTATCGGGCGCAATTGTCGCATCGAGCGAGCCATTATCGACAAGAACGTGCACATCGGTGATAACACGGTCATCACGCCTCATGGGAAGCCGGACAACATGGACCATGAGCTGTACTGCATCCGGGATGGTATCGTGGTAATTCCTAAAGATACCGTGATTCCTGCAGGCACCTGGATCTGAAATGTAATTCCATGATGCATGGTGTCTCCAGTTCTCCTGCTGATCAGCCTTGAGTTGGTCTGACCGATTTCCTTGATTCCTATTCTAGCATGAAGCTTTATCGTTTTGCTCTCACCGCGCTTGTTTTATCGTTTGCTTCGGCTTCTACGGCTCATGCCGATCGCATTGTTCTCGTCGCTGGCGGCAGTCAGGACGCTGTCGATCTTCCCGCGACAGATGCACGACTCTACGAGCCCTTTGGAGCTGAATTCGATTCGGGCGGGCATTTGTGGGTTGTTGAGATGGTCTCGGGCAATCGCGTGCTCCAGATAGATGGCGGCGGAAACATCAGCCATGTGGCAGGGCAAAAGGTGCCCGGTTATAGCGGTGATGGTGGCCCCTCGCTGCGAGCGCAGTTCAATGGACCGCATAACTTCGCCATCCTGCCAAATGACAACATCCTGATTGGTGACACCTGGAATGGGCGTGTGCGTGAGTTGGATGTGAAAGCCAGACTGGTGCGCACCCTGGCAGGCTGGCAGGCCCCAGTCGGCAAGGAGCGTGCGAATGGCCCCTACTGCATCACCTTGTCGCCTGACAAAAAGAAGCTGTATATCGCGGACCTGTGCCAAGTGCATGAGCTCGATCTTGCCACGGGCCAAGCAAGCGTGATCGCTGGCAATGGCAAAAAAGGACGACCTGAAGAAGGGGCGCTGGCGACTGAGCAGCCGCTGGTGGACCCGCGTGCGGTTGCGGCGGACACGAAAGGCAATCTTTATGTCCTAGAACGCAATGGGAACGCCTTGCGTGTTGTCGACTCAAAGGGGCGCATTCGCACGGTCGTCAATGCCAGCGGTAAAAAAGGCGGGGTAGGGGATGGCGGTCCAGCGTTGGCAGCCATGATGGATGGTCCGAAGCACCTCTGTGTGGATCAGGATGGTTCCGTGATCATCGCAGATGCGGAAAATCATCTAATTCGTCGCTACGTGCCTTCGACAGGCAAGCTGGAGCGTGTCGCCGGCACAGGTGCCAAGGGCAGCGTTGGCGTGGGGGGGGATCCCTTGAAATGCCAGCTTTCTCGCCCCCATGGCGTCACGGTTCATCCATCGACGGGAGAGCTATTCATTACGGATAGCTACAATAACCGCATTTTGAAGATCGAACGGCATTGAGCCAGCTCGGGCTATCATGGCTTATGTTTCCACCATGAACCGGATTTCTCCCACCACGGCTCATGTGCTACCTTTGGTGGTCTTCCTGGCTTTTTTGGCGATTCCGGGCTGGTTTCGGGTGGAAAATCCCGAGCTGCCCTGGCATCAGCGAGCCCCAGAACATTGGGTTTACCCCCTGCAGACGCTCATCTGTGGCGCACTGTTGCTGAGCTTTCGTCACCATTATTCCCTAGCGCCTTGGCGGGGTCTGGGCCTTGCGGCTTTGTTGTCAGGCGTAGGCATTTTATGCTGGGTTATGCCAGCCTGGTTGTTCGAGCAATTCTCAGCTGGAATGGCCTCGCCAACTCCTGATTGGTGGTCATGGTTAGGTCTTGTCGAGCGACGTCAGGGTTTTGATCCCACGTTACTAGCTGCATGGCCTTTTTGGGAAAAGTCAGCCATTGCGATGCGCTTTCTGCGCATGGTCGTTGTCGTGCCTTGGGTGGAAGAACTCTTCTGGCGCGGCTTTCTCATGCGTTACCTGAATGCCGGTGATGGTTCCTGGCAGAACGTGCCGTTTGGTGCGCATTCTTGGCGTTCTTTTTTTACGGTCACTCTATGCGTCGTGATTGCTCATCAGCCTGAGGACCACCTCGCCGCCGCAGTCTGGGGCGCATTGGTTTACGGTCTGGCGGTGCGTACTCGCAGCTTAGGGGCCTGCATCTTTATGCACGCGCTGGGCAATCTTTGGCTCGGCTGCTACGCACTCGGTACTCGCCAATGGGGCTTTTGGTGATGCTGTCTTGACACCTCGCCCTCCAGCATCACCACTCCTTCATCTCTTTTTCCATGAGCCAAGCTTTCCTGCCACCGCTGACCCCTGAGACCACCTTGGCCGAGGTCTTGCGCAGCTATCCTGGTGCCCAGCGTGCCCTTTTTGCCCGTTATCATATCGGTGGCTGCAGCGCTTGTGCCTTCCAACCGACAGAGACCATCGCCCAAGTCTGTGCGCGTAATCAGCTGTCCGTTCCGGAAGTCATCGCTCATGTCCGAGACAGCTATAGCGAAGATGTGAAGCTCCAGATCAGCCCGAAGGAATTTGCCGAATTCGTGGCCCAAGATCCAACGGCCCGTGTTTTGGACGCACGCACCCGGGAAGAGCACGAGGCCGTGAAAATCCCAGGCTCTACCCTGTTGACGCAGGAGACCGTACAGGAGGCATTCAACGATTGGCCCAAGGAGACGCCAGTCCTGCTCTACGATCACACCGGCGTCCGCAGCATGGATGTGGCAGCCTATTTTCTGGGGCACGGTTTTTCCAATACCAAGTGTCTCGCCGGTGGCATCGACGCCTACAGCCGCGAGGTGGACAACAGCCTCCCCCGCTACAGGGTGGAGCTCAGCTAGCCTCAAACGACCTGCCATGTCTCGCATTCACGACATGCCTGAAGACGATCGCCCCAGAGAGCGGCTGATCAGGCTGGGTGCGTCAGCGCTCTCGGATGCAGAGCTTCTGGCCATTTTTATCAATACGGGGGTTAAAGGGGAAAATGCCTTGCAAGTGGCTCAGCGACTTCTGCGGGAGCAAGGCTCGCTGAGAAATTTGTCTAGAATAGAAGCTGGCGAGCTCGCCCACATGCGCGCGTTAGGGCCTGCCAAGGCCGCGCACTTAGCTGCCGCGTTTGAGCTGGGTCGCCGAGCTGAGCAGGAGGCCTTTCGTGAGGTGCCGCTGGACAAGCCGGAGCTCGTCTATCGTTTCATCGCCGCCGAGATGCAGTCGCTGAGCTACGAGTCGGTGCGTATCATTCTTCTCAACCAAAGGCTTTGCCTCATGAGGCACGAGGAGCTCTTTCGTGGCACGGTGAATGAAAGCAGCGCTCATCCCCGAGAGATCGTAACCAAGGCGCTCGCGCATCGGGCTCCCGCCTTTGTGCTTGTCCACAATCACCCTTCGGGGGATCCCAGCCCCAGTGATGCTGACAAACGCCTCACGCGCCGTCTGAAAGACGCAGCTGACCTGCTCGGGCTGCTTTTTGCCGACCATCTGGTCATCGGCTGCCCAGCCGAGGGCCGTGCGCTGCCCTACTTCAGCTTTCGCGAGCACGGCATGCTCTAGGCCTCTTTGCCGCTGACTCCTCCATTGCAAATACACAGTTTCCGCTGCAACGAAGCTCAAACCTGCCACCGGCCATGCTCCTCATCATCGACAATTACGACTCCTTTACCTATAACCTCGTCCAGTATTTCGGCGAGATGGGCGCGGAGATGGAGATTCACCGCAACGACCAGATCAACCTGGAAGAGATAGCTCGGAAAAAACCCAGTCACATCTGCATCTCTCCAGGACCCTGCACTCCCAAGGAAGCTGGCATTAGTTGCTCGGTCATCGAGACCTTCGGCCAAAGCACGCCTATCCTTGGCGTCTGCCTAGGTCACCAGAGCATTGGTCATGTCTTCGGTGGCGACGTCGTGCGGGCAGATCGTCTCATGCATGGCAAGGTATCCAAAATTCGCCACCAAGGCCAGTCGGTCTTCAAGGACATGCCCGCTCCTTTCACGGCCACGCGTTATCATTCCCTGCTCGTGAAGCGTGATACCTTGCCAGATTGCCTGGAGATCACCGCCGTCTGTGATGACGATGAATCGGAAATCATGGGCCTTCGCCACAAAGAGCTGCCGATCCACGGTGTGCAGTTTCATCCCGAGTCTATCCTTACGCAGGACGGCAAGAAGCTGCTGAAAAACTTTCTCCAGATGTAGTGCAGTTTGCCCCCTGGTAGTTGCGCCCGGCCCATGTCCGGGTTTCATAGCGTCTGAAGCATGACCTCCAGACAAGCCCTCCGCTATTGCCCCGATCTCTTTCATTATCAGCGCCGCGAGACCCGCGTCTGTCAGGTCGGCCATGTCGGGATTGGTGGCCAAAACCCAATTCGTGTACAGTCGATGTTGACCAGCGACACGCGCGATGCAGCCGCCTGTGTCAAAGAAGCTCTGGAGCTGGCTGCCGTCGGCTGTGAAATCGTTCGTGTCACTGCTCAGACGCGTGTTATCGCGGAGAATCTGCAGCACATACGAGATGGAATCCGAGAGGCGGGTTGCATCGTGCCCCTCGTGGCAGACATTCACTTCAAGCCCGATGCCGCGATGGAGGCCGTGAAATGGGTAGAAAAAGTCCGCGTCAATCCTGGCAACTACGCCGATAAGAAGAAATTCGCCGTCAAGGAGTATACGGATGAAGAATACGCCGAAGAAGTCGCCTACATGGAGGCGCAGTTCGTGCCTCTGGTGCAGGAGTGCAAGCGGCTGAACCGCGCCATGCGCATTGGCACCAACCATGGCTCTCTCAGTGATCGCATCATGAATCGCTGGGGTGACACGCCGAATGGCATGGTGGAAAGCGCGCTTGAGTTTGCCCGCATCGCCCGAGCGCATGAGTTTCACAACTTCATCTTCTCAATGAAGGCCAGCAATCCGAAGGTCATGATTGAGGCCTATCGACTGCTTGTAGCGAGACTATATGAACTCGGCGCAGACTGGAACTACCCGCTGCATTTGGGAGTTACTGAGGCTGGTGATGGGGAGGATGGTCGTATCAAAAGCGCCATCGGCATTGGATCACTCTTGGCGGATGGCATCGGCGATACCGTGCGTGTATCACTAACAGAGGATGCTATTTATGAAATTCCTGTGGCACGTGCTCTGGTGGCTAGCATACAGGATTCCATGGCAGCCGTGGCCTCCACGCGGCTCAGCCAGACGCCTGAAGTCGGCTATGATGCGTTCGTTTACAGCCGTCGAGCTAGCGAGCGCATCACCGTCAGTGGGGTGGAGCTAGGTCAAGGTGCTACCGTGCCGGTCTTCACCTCACGCGCCAAGTGGAATGCCGTTGCGCACAAGATTGATAAGCTGGGCGACTATAAGCCTGAGGTGGTGATCGAGGACAGTGGTGTCCTTGCTTTGGACCCACGCGATGATGCTGCCGTGAAGGCCGTCAATGACTCTGCTGAAACCAAGCTGGTCACCGTGGCTGACGGCACAGCGCTGCATCCCATCCATGCCTTTCGTCTTCTGGCCGCGAAGCTTCAGCCGCGTCATCCGATCCTCCTGAAGGATACCTTTATCCCAGCCGCAGGTGTTCAAGAAGCTAGCGCCGAATCGGACTTTGTCTCCAATCTCCTGCGTGCAGCCACAGCCATTGGTTCCTTGCTTTGCGATGGCATTGGCGATGCTGTGATCGTCCAAGGTGAAAGTGCGCCAGGGCAAAGTCTGCGTATCAGCTACAACATCCTGCAGGCCGCTGGCGTGCGCATTTTCAAGACCGATTATGTGGCTTGCCCCAGTTGTGGCCGTACGCTTTTTAATCTTCAGCATACCACGCAGAAGATCCGCGAAGCTACCGGACACCTCAAAGGTGTGCGCATTGCGGTCATGGGATGCATCGTGAATGGCCCGGGCGAGATGGCTGATGCTGACTTTGGCTATGTCGGCGGTGCTCCAGGGAAGATCAATCTCTACGTCGGCAAGACAGCCGTGAAGTTCAATATCCCCGAAGAAGAAGCCGTGGAGAGACTCGTGGATCTGATCAAGGAACATAATCGTTGGTTCGACGTGCCTGTGCCAGCCTCGGCCTGAGAAAAGGGAGGCTGTAAAACGATAGAGTAATCTGTGCGCTATATGGATCGGTGTAGTTCATAAAGTCCCTATTTCGGGAAGCATCGTCTCCCCAAGAACCGATTGCCTTGCAAACATATACCATAAGCTCGATTCGACTCATCAGTTCCTTGACTCTCCCATGTCCTGACATCCATTCGGCACTAATGTTATGAAGACTCTCCTCTGCCTTCTCGCTGTCTCGTCCGTGTTATTTCTGGATGGCTGCACGACCACTAGCCAAGTCAGTCTCGACTATGCCTCTGCACCCGGTCATGTCCGGCCTGGAACTTCAGAGTTTGCCACTCAGGCATTCATTGATCGCCGCGATGTGTCGAGCATGCATCTTGGCACTGTTCGCACCCATGTAGGCACACCCTTGGAGTATATGCAGACTCGGATTCCTGTGGCTGATGTAGTAACGAATGCCTTTGGCTACGGTCTGGCGGCTAGAGGTATGTTAGCGCCTCGCTCTGGAGCACGTCTGATCGTGACAGGGGAGGTGCTGGATATGCAGTGCAAACTGCTCGTGCATCCATATGCTTATACCAAAGTCAGGGTCTCTATCCTAGAAGCCGCGACAGGCCGCGTTTTGTATTTTGGGGAGTATGAAGGTGAACGTCAGAGCCGTGCCTATGTCCCTGGCAGTGGTTCACCAGTCTCCGTTTTGACTAAACTGGCCTCGGGTGCTCTGCAGGACGCCGTGGACCGCGCTCTGGATGATCCTAGAATGCGTGCAAGCATTGGCACCCGATTAGAGGAAACCAGTGGCTTAAACTCAGTTAGGTGAATCATTCGCATTAGGTTCTGGACATAAAGTTCAACCATAGCCACGATCGAGTTACTAACCTTGCCTCTATGGGAAAGGCTATTGCAATGTCTCTCACTCGAGGTTTACCAAGGTTTGTGCCGCACCATGAAAGCTCTTTGCCAATTGCTCTCGATCCTCATCGGCCTCGTTTGTGCCGTGTTCATGATTTTTGGTATTCTCCCTTTTCTGGGCTGGACTCTCTGGGCTACTCTGGTCGGTTGCGTGCTCGGTATCATTTTCGGGGCATTCCCAGAGCGTAAAATTGGCCTAATGATTAACATCGCTGTAGCCATCGTTGCTGTGCTGCGCTTGATGCTTGGTGGTGGCTTGGTCTAAGCCGATACCAAGCATTTCATGCCCATGGCATTTCAGAAAGGCTTGTGCAGTTTTCTTTTACTCGCTGATCACACCTCAAAAGGCCTAAGCAGGAGGTCTCTGGAACACAATGGGCAGTAGACTCCGCAACAAGAGAATTGATTGCTATTTTTATAAAAATGTATGGTATTTTGAGTGATTTTGGTTTTCATTGAACCTAAATGACCGGTTTAGCCCGAATCCGCATTCTTATTGTCGAGAACGAAGGCCTCGTCGGCTGTGACATGGCTGCTTTTCTCAATGATTTGGGTTATTGGGTAGTAGGTACATGCTCGACCAGTGATGATGCAGTCCGCCTTTACGATGATTTGAGGCCGGATTTGGTATTGATGGATATTCATTTGGATGGGTCTTTGGATGGGATCGAGACCGCTTCGCGGCTTCAGCGACGAGGCCCCGTTGCGATTGTCTATGTGACGGGCTGTGCTGATTTGGAAACCGTTACCCGAGCACGAGACACTCATCCTCACGGCTATCTGCTGAAGCCCTTCAGCCACGATGAGCTTCGGCTAACCATTGAGGTGGCCGCCACTCGCGTTCAGGAGGAGATCAGACGCAGGCGACAGGAGCACAGCTATGCAGAGATGTTCGAAAGCTTGGCGGACGGAGTGATCGTCGCCGATTTGGCCGGTGTGATTGCGTTTATTAATTCAGCCGCCGCTCGGATAACAGGCTGGTCTCAAGCAATTAGTGTGGGTCGCTCTCTGCATGAGGTGTTTCGGATTTATCACCCGAGTGGTGAGCCTGCCGCTGTTGAGTTGGCTAATCTGGCGAAGGTGATGAGTGAGCGTGTTGTATGGCTGACAACCCATAATGGCTGTCGGGTTCCCGTGCGCGATCGATCGACTCCATTGCGTGATCAAAACGGGCAATTAAGTGGGATGGTGATTCTTTTTCGCTCACAACCCAGCATGGAGGTCGGTGAGCCAAAGACAACCGCTCCACATTCTGATCTGAATGAGACAGCTCAAGCGCCTCTAGTCGACGTGGTGGAGAGCATTTCCGATCCTTTGATTATCCTGGATGGAGGCTGGCATCTGACCTACGCCAACGCCAGTGCTAAGCAGGTCTTTAGCACCCATGAAGCAAAATGGATAGGTGTGGGTTTTTGGGATTTGCTACCCGAGGCGACGCGTGAAGAGCATTACGCAGCTCTAGGGCATGCGATGTTGCACCGCGAGACCGTGACTCGTGAGGTTTATCTGGAAGAAAGGCAGCTCTGGATTGAACTGCGCGCTTATCCTTTTGCAGAAGGTCTACTGCTGCTTCTGAAAGACACCACCTCACGACGTGAGGAAGTTGAGCGCCGTAGTCGCGTCGATCGCCTCGAGTCGCTCGGGCTTTTGGCTCGTGGATTTGCCCATGAGTTTAACAACCTACTCACTGTGCTGTTGGGAAATTTATCACTCGCAGAAATGCGGCTTCGCACAGTCATTCAGCTGCCAGAAGTTCAAATGGCGAAGCAGGCTACGCTGCAAGCGCAGGGCCTTGTTCAACAACTGCTCACCTTTGCCCGTGGCGGTGCTCCCATCAAGCGACCTACCCAGCTGATTGAATTGATCGAGCATTTTTTCCTGCATCATAGTCGTGCGCCACGCATCGAATATCGGCTAGAGTTGGCACCCAAGATACCCACCTTGGCCGTCGATCCTGCGCAGATTCGAAGATTGCTGGGC
>JBIKYV010000142.1:0-9581 GCA_044355075.1 Prosthecobacter sp. | reverse complement strand
TTTTCATTCATGGTAGAATCTTTTCACAGATCTATAGCTCACTTGTCATCTGTCGTCGTTCACGGATGTCGTTTAACTCAGTGGCTTGTATTCGCTAGCGACTGCAGACCGGCAACATGGGTGGGAGTATCCCTGCTTCTCTTGAGCATATCGGCAGAGGTGTTTCGATGGTTTTCACGCGAAAGTCCCGACTAGAAGCCTGATGGTGGTGTCAATGGTTCATCGTCTGGGGCTTGATCTATGATCGAAGAGTTTTGGTGACGGTGAGTGATATGCCCATTCAGCAAGAACCCTATAAGCATCGGGTAAAGTAAAGCGGGTGATGATTGCACGATGTGAGCATGGGGTATGCCCGATAGTTACCGATGACATGACTGACTTGCTATTTGCCTGATACCTCCAAATGCCGATTGTAGAGGCACTTTCCTATTTGGATTCTTTACTGTTAGTGTCGCACAGCGGTGGCTAAATGCCTCGGTTTGCTTCTCATTGTCTTCTAACGCGTCCACCCAATGCAAGGCTCTATTCCCGTCGAATTCCTCACCACAGAAACGCTTCTTATGACTGGTGGCATTTTGTGGCTCGTGGTTGTGGTGTTACTCATAGTTTTAATTCTGCGGCCTACAGTGCCTAACTTGTTATCTATACATTCACGCTTGGATGCTATTGAGAAGCTTCAAGAGCGCGCTGAGCGTGGGGCCAAAGATGAAATAGTAGCGAATCGACAAGAGTCGGTAGAACAAGCTCGTGGGCTCAGAGAGGAGCTGCAACTATCGCTCCGGAATTCGACAGACTCACTTGTGAGAGGTGTGGATATGATATCCGCAGCTCAACAACAGCGGTTGGAGGACTTTGCCAATCGGCTAAGTGCTTTGAAACAGGCTGGTGATTTGAGCGCGGTCCAGCTTCGACAAGAACTCAGTAGTGCATTGAATCTATTCAAGGAATCGCAAGACAAGCGCCTGACTGAAAGCGCAACTCAGCTTCAACAACATTTTGAATCATTTGGTAGGCGTTTAACAGATTTTGGCCAGACCGGTCAAGAAAACTCAAAGCTCACACGCGTTGAGCTTTCTACTGCTCTTAAAGACTTTAAAGAATCACTTCAGAGGCAAATGAGTGATATCGTAGGATTGCAAAAACTACAGTTCGACTCCTTTGCAACACAGCTCACACGATTGACGGAGAGCAATGAGAAGAAAGCTGATGAGCTTCGCATTGCAGTCGATTTCAAACTTAAAGAGTTACAGGCCGACAATACATCTAAGCTCGAAGAAATGCGAAAAACGGTCGATGAAAAATTGCAAGGAACGTTGGATAAGCGTCTTGGGGAATCCTTCAAGCAAGTCAGTGATCGTCTTGAACAAGTTCATCTAGGATTAGGCGAGATGAAGAACTTAGCCAGTGGCGTAGGCGATCTCAAACGAGTGCTCACGAACGTCAAAACACGCGGAACGTGGGGGGAGGTGCAACTCGGTAACTTGCTGGAGCAAATTCTCACATCAGAGCAATATGCAAAAAACGTCTGCACCAAGCCAAGTGGACGTGAGACCGTTGAGTTTGCTCTGAAGCTGCCAGGACCTGATGATCGGGATGGTAAATCTGTGTGGCTACCTATTGATGCGAAGTTTCCCAAGGAAGACTACGAACGATTGGTCGATGCTTCTGAACGAGGGGATAGCGAAGCTGTAGATCAGGCTGCAAAAAATTTGGAAAGCCGCATACGATCACAAGCCCGTGATATTCGTGATAAGTATGTTTCACCACCGCATACTACCGATTTCGGGTTGCTGTATTTGCCCACGGAGGGGCTGTATGCTGAAGTTCTTCGACGCCCTGGTTTGGTGGATTCCATCCAGAAAGAGATGAGAGTCATCGTATCAGGTCCGACAACTCTCGCAGCCTTGCTCAATAGCCTTCAGATGGGTTTTCGGACGCTAGCAATTCAGAAAAGGTCGAGTGAGGTTTGGAGGGTTTTAGGTGCGGTGAAAACAGATTTTAGTAAGTTCGGTGACTTGCTTGATAAGGTGAAAAAGAAACTCGATGAAACTAGCAACACCATTGATGATGCAGCGAATCGAAGCCGTTTGTTGGAGCGGAAACTCAGAAAAGTAGAAGCTCTACAGGCACCTGAGGCAGAAAAGGTGCTCGACAATGTGCCATCTTTGGATGGAGACGCTGATCCCAGTATCGATCAGGAATAACTAGTGTTGTTGAGCTACTGTGGAGGTAGCGTAGGTTCCGTCTTGGGAAACGAGGTAAGTGCTGCCAGGCTTGGCTATCGATAATGGCCTTAAATGCCAAGCATGTGCCTATAGAGAGGCTTGAGCGTCTTTAGTCGACTTTTATGAATCTTCTCGAGATGGAAGTTTGGGTGTGTCCTTCGTGTGTTGGATGCTCCAGGGCATGATTGGAGCGCTGAATGATAAAGGCGTGCAGATAAAAGTGGCAGAGTGTTAACGCGCCAATGACTTCAGGTGCTACAGCCGCCCACACTACCCAAGCGTGGCAATAGGGTCATAATAAAGACGTGGTGTCATAATGCATGAGTTGCCTTGCTGAGCTTAGTTTAGCCCAAATCACGTGATGGAGTGGGTTGAGTGCTCGGCCGCAATCCGCAGAAGATCTATGAGGGCGATAGTTCATGGCAACTGCTGGATGTCGAGTGTCAGGTTTGATAGGTGGGGCAATCTTTCTCTAGGGAGGGGCGGCGAGGTCTTGCCTGTTTTTCAAACTGCACCTAGAATATTCTCGCAATTTTGAGGCGGACCCTGCGTTTGTCTCAACCCCCAAAATAACAAGTCAAACCAAACCAAAGAACCCCATGGGTCTCAACATCATCTCTCGCCGTCATTTCCTTGGCCGCACGGCAGGCCTCGCTGCTGGTGCATTCACGGGTCCGAATCTGCTGCTCAAGGGCCAGAATGCCGCTGGCAAAAAACTCCGTCTTGCGGTCATCGGCGCGAATGGAAAAGGGCAGTCTGATACGCAGGGTGTGACTCTGGATCATACGGTCGTGGCCTTGGTCGATGTCGATCAAAAGCGCCTTGAGGAGGCCGCTAAGAAACGGGAAAAACATCACCTCGATTCTGGTCAGGGCGCTCCAAATGCGCCAAAGCTTTACCAGGACTTCCGTAAGATGTTCGATGAGATGGCCAATGAAATTGATGGGGTCATCGTCTCCACGCCGGACCACACCCACTACGTGGCCGCGATGCACGCGATTAAGCACAAGAAGCATGTGTGTGTGCAAAAGCCGCTATGCAATTACATCAATGAAGTGCGCGACCTCCATCGCGCCGCGAAGGAAGCCGGGGTTGTCACGCAGATGGGCAATCAGGGGCGCACGATGGAAGGTCAGCGTTTGGCCAAGGAATGGATCGAGCAAGGTGCTATTGGCACGCTCAAAGAGATTCGTCTTTGGACGAATCGTCCGATTTGGCCCCAGGGCCCTTTGGTGAAAAAGGCAGCTGAATGCCCGCCTGAGTTGAATTGGGACCTTTGGTTGTCTAGCGAGGCGAGCGAGCCTTACTTCCAATTTGAAATCCCTGCGGGAGCTAACGCCAAGCGCGGCAATAGCGTGCATCCGTTCTCCTGGCGCGGTTGGTGGCAGTTTGGTTCGGGTGCTCTAGGTGACATGGGTTGCCACATCATGGACGCCACGTTCTCTATCCTGGGTCAGTTGATCCCTGAGAAGATCGAGGCGATCTCCAGCCCGATTTCTGACACTTGCGCCCCAGTGTGGAGTGATTTGGTCTATCACATGCCTGCTGGCAGGCATCCTGGGCTTACGGTTAGCTGGAACGATGGCTCGAAGGACGGTAAGGCGAACAAGCCTGAAATCTCTCCCCATATGACCAGTGATCTCGCCAAAAAGGCGTTTGAGAAGGCCAGCAGTGGTATGATGTTCATCGGCACCGAAGGCACAGTTTTTGAAGGTGAAGCCTACTGCTCCAGCCCGGTCATCTACAATGAAGAGCGCTACACGCAGGTGCGCCTCGACATGAAGGCAGGCAAGATCAAGAAGACCGAAGCCCGTTCCATCATGCCGAACAACCCGCAGGGCGAGTGGGCAAAGCATATCGTGGAAGGTGGCACGCCAAGTTCGAACTTCGACTACAGCTGCCCGCTGACCGAGTTTGTGCTCCTTGGCAACTTGGCAGTCCGCGCTCAGCAGACGGTACAATGGGACAAGCAGAACATGAAGGTCTCCAACGCAGAGGCCCCTAATAAGTTCGTGTCACGCCCTGCTTACCGCGACGGCTGGAAGGCTTAAGTATCATCCTTTTTGGCATAACAAACCCTGGGCGGCGAGAGCTGCCCAGGGTTTTGTTTTGTGGCCAAGGCGCTCACGTCATGAAGTCTTTGGAATGAAGCGGCTTTCAGGCCGACCTATGGAGACGATGGCTCTAGCCTTGCCAAGTGGGAGAAATCCGCCTTGCTGAGGGATCATGCCTTTGCGTCGAATTGCCATTTATTGCGGCTCTAGCCGTGGATCGAACCCATCCTACACCGTAGCGGCGGTTGCCATAGCCCAGCACCTAGTAGCGCAGGGGATCGGCATCGTCTATGGCGGTGGCAATGTAGGTCTTATGGGAGCTGTGGCGGATGCGGCGCTTGCGGCGGGTGGCGAGGTCATAGGCGTTATTCCCGAGTCCTTGCTTGCGAAAGAGTTGGGCCATGAGGGCTGCACGGAGCTTCGTGTCACGCGCAGTATGCATGAGCGCAAGCAGATGATGGTTGACCTCAGTGATGGCTTTGTAGCTCTGCCCGGTGGCTTTGGTACGCTGGATGAACTCTTTGAGACGCTTACGTGGCTGCAGCTTGGCTTTCACCAGAAGCCGATTGGTCTGCTCAATGTTAGCGGTTTTTTTGATCCGCTGCTGCAGTTTTTGGATCATGTCTGCGCTTCGGATCTGTTGCGTCCTGAGCATCGCGCTAGCCTGCTATCTCATGATGAACCGCAGGCTTTGCTTGCTGCGATGCTCCGCTTTGAGCCACACACCTGTGGCAAGTGGATCACTGATCTGCGTTGACCTCGGTTTTGTGTGCGTGAGGCAGGTCGCAGGACATGCTTCGCCCACCCCAAGCTTATTTGGGCTTAGCCGATTTCTACCTTGCTGTCTGGGCGCTTGATGAAGCGATGCAGAATATGGCCATCTACGCCGTAATGGGCAAAGGTCATGGCTTGCTCCGTCACACTCAGATGGGTGAAGCCATGCACGTCCTTGCCGTAAGGCATCGTGCGCTCGGCCTGCTCTAGCTTGCGTGTGCGTGCGCCGCCCCCGCCAGAAAGGATATGGGAGGTACAGCGCCCTTCCATCTCCAGGTGTTGTAGGTCGTGATCGTGGCCGCAGAGGTAGGCATGTACGCGGTGCTCTTGCAGCAGCGGTTCCCAGGCGTTGACCAGTGCTTGGGTGTCGCCGTGATCGCCATTGGAGTAAATGGGGTGATGCGCCACCACGAGGGTGAATATGCCGCGTGGTTTGGTTAGCTCAGCCTTCAGCCAGGTCAGTTGAGCAGCTGCCTCTTTGGCGTTCAGGGAGGCGCGAGGCTTCCCGGTCTTCTTGTCTTTACTGCCGCCGCTCACGCTGGGTAAGTTACTGTCCAGGAACAGCACCGTTAATTGGGGACCGAAATCTTGTCGATACCACTTGGCGGGCATTTTCCAGCGCACGCCAGCTTGTTGCGCGTAGGCCAGTTGCACGTCCTGACCACCTGCGTTGTCATGGTAGTCGTGATTGCCCAGCACGGCATACATGGGGCCTGTGAAGGCGCTCGCTGGATACATGCCTTCGATCTCGTCCTTCCAGCGCTTGGATTCGAGGGTGAAACCATCCTTCGTCGGTCCGTAAAAATTATCGCCTAGCAGCAGCAGTGCCTCGGGCGGGCGGGTCTGCTGGCTGGCAAAGGTTTGCATGGCCGCAGCGACGGCTTTTTGATCCGCCGCCCCAGTGCCGAAGTCACCAATGGCTAGGAAGTGCAGGCCGTCCTTGGCCACCTCAGCCTTGGCTTGGCGGGACAGATTTAGCGCCAGAGCGGCGCTGGAGCAAAACAGAGTCTGGAGGGCGCGGCGACGGTTGAGGGGGGCTTTCATCATCAATGGCGGAAACGTCACTTAGACAGTGATCTTGCGGTTGCGTGCCGTGATGGGCCAAGTCTCCACCGCTCGGTAGCCCTTCACCACGACTGCCTCGCCATACATGGACACGGTGGGGCAGATGTGACGTGGGATACCATGCAATGTCTGGCCGATGGCAAACTCGTGTGCACGATCCGTTTCCAACACCAGATGCTCCTCGCTCTGCATGACGACAGTGGCATCGGGTAACTCCTCAAAGCGCACACGTGGGTGTGGGTTTTCGGGGGCCACGGATTTGTGCCCCAGGTCCAGCGTTAGCCGGTTCGTGCCAGGTTTGCTGATCACGCGGGCTAGCACTACAGCAGCGGGCAAAAAGGGCAGGTCCGGGTAGCGATCACCATACCCAAAGTCCCATAGAACAGTCGTGCCAGGGCTGCATATGCGGTCCGGGTAGCGGGCATGGATGCCAAAGGTCGGCGAGCCGCCAGTCAGGAATTCTCTCAGGATCACACCTTCGCCCTCTAGCCTCGCTTTGAAATCCAGCACGGGAGCAAAGGCAGCTGCGCATTTTTCCTCTCGCGTGGTCAGGTCTGCATCATGCACATGACCATCGTAAGCATGTAGGCCGCGCAGCAGCAGGCGCGGGGTGTCCTTGATGACATGGACGAGAAAGTCAGCTGCCTGGCCGGGGACGATGCCCGTGCGGCCCATGCCGCAGTCCAGTTCCAAAAAGACGCCCAGATCTACGCCATGCTGCTGCGCGGCGGAGGCGAGCACGCGGATCGTTTCCTCGTCATCGACGATGCTGGAAAAGTGCGTCGTGGGATACTTCTGAGCCAGTTCGGCTAGGCGATGCCCATTGGGACCCACACAAGGCATGGCAAGCATCACATCCGGCGCACCAGCCAGCGCGCACATCTCTGCCTCGGCTAGCGTGGAGGTTTTGAAGCGGGTGATGCCCAGCTCCATTTGTCGCTTTACTAGAGGCAGCAGCTTGTGCGTCTTCACATGCGGGCGCAAGCGCTCCGGCCGCCCTGCGATTTCGATCATCCGACGCAGGTTGTGCTCGATGCGATCTAAGATTAGCAGCAGTGCAGGCGAGGCGATCTCGGACTCGTTTTCGACAAAATGCCAGGCGTGTGGAGCAGGTAGGTGGGTCACGCCTAACATCACAACAGATGCGCCAGGGAATGCAAGATCACACGCCAACAAACCGCAGTGCCCAGGCGATCGCCAGCGGCGTGGTGCCGATGCTGATCAACGTGGTGGAAAGTACGCACTGCACTGCTGTCGGCGCATGGCCACCATAATGCCGAGCCACCATGATGCTGAATACAGCGCTGGGCATGGCTCCCTGGATGATTAGGATGCGTTTCAGCTCCACCGTCAGTGGCAGGAGCCAGGCCGCTGCCAGGAACGCCAGGGGGATCACGCCCAGCCTTAGAAGCGGAGAGAGCACCGCCACCGACCAGCGCATTCTTTCCTGCCTCCAGATGTCAGCGATGGAGGCTCCGATGACCAGCACGGCTAGCGGCACCGCGCAGGCACCGATCATCCTGCACGTGCGGTAGGCCACCTCGGGTACGTGGGCATGCAGACCTGTGAAATTTAACAGCAGGGAAAAGAGGATGGTCAGCACGGGCGGATTCAGCGCCAGCTTCCACGGCGCATTGCCCAGGCCTGTCAGCAGGCCCACGCCTGCTGTCCAGCAGGCCAATTCCACACCCAGAGTGAAAGTGAAGAGTACTCCAAGCGTGCCTTTGTCCGGAAACAGTGCCGTAACAATCGGGATAGCCACAAAACCATAGTTCTGCAGCCCGGTGGAAACGGCAAAGCTGCGTCTGCCTTCGTGATTTTTCAGCCCGATCATCGGTGCGGTGAAGTAGGCCAGGGCAATGCCCAGCACCACCAAACCGTAACCCAGCCCGGCAGCAATCACGACTGGCAATAGGCCCATCACGGCTTCATTGCCGACCACGCGCTCCAGAATCAGACAGGGCGTCAGCAGAGTCACGCACAGTCGCATAGCCCCAGCGTCCACCTCTTGCGTCAGCAGGTTGCGCTTTCGCATCAAGAAACCCACTGCCATGGTCAGATAGACGGGCATGACGACGGTGAGAATGCTGGCGAAATCGAGCATGAAAGTGGGTGAAGTCAGCTAACTAGGTCGGGTTTGTGGCCCTGCCAAGAGACTTGTCATCCTTGATGTTGGCTAGGCCTTTCGTGTCAGCGCTTCATCTGCCAGAGGATGAAGGCCATCTCCTCTGCTGTTTCCTGAAGGTGCTCGTAGCGGCCGGATTTGCCCCCATGCCCGGCACCCATGTTGGTTTTCAGCAGTAGGAGGTTCTTATCCGTCTTCAGTGCGCGCAGTTTGGCCACCATCTTTGCTGGTTCCCAGTA
Organism: Prosthecobacter sp.; assembly: GCA_044355075.1. GTDB lineage: Bacteria > Verrucomicrobiota > Verrucomicrobiia > Verrucomicrobiales > Verrucomicrobiaceae > Prosthecobacter. Next base: position 1,099 of record JBIKYV010000142.1, on the reverse strand, counting down.
GGTCACCCGTGGGTCATGCAGCCCAGCGGTGAAAAGCAGCGGTGGGTAGGCCTGAGCGCGTACTTGATCGTAGGGACTGTAGCTGCGGATGAATTCAAACGCAGCCTTGTCGGTGATGGGATTGCCCCACTCCGGCCACTCTCCTGGCGTTAGGGGAAGCTCCGCATCCAGCATCGTATTCAGCACATCGACAAAGGCTACGTGTGCCACGACCGCGCCGAACAGCTCAGGCGCTTCGTTGATCACCGCGCCCATGAGCTCACCACCTGCACTCCCGCCGCTGGCGCTGAGTTGCCCTTGCGCTGTGTAACCATGCTGGATCAGCCCACGCGCCACATCCACGAAGTCATGAAAAGTGTTCGTGCGCTTCTGCAGCTTTCCATCCAGATACCACTGATACCCCAGGTCATCGCCACCGCGGATGTGGGCCAAAGCATACGCGTAGCCTCGGTCCACCAGCGAGAGCCGACTCGCGCTGAAGTCGGGCGGCGTGGCGTTGCCGTAGGCCCCATAGGCGTAGAGGTGAAGCGGGCGGCTGCCATCACGTGGAAAGTCCTTTTTCATCAAAAGCGAAACCGGCACCAGCACCCCATCCCGCGCCGGGATCATCAGGCGCTCCGTCACATACTGGCTGGCATCATAGCCGCTGGGGATTTGCTGCACCTTCAGCGTCTCTAGGCGCTTTTCCGCCAGGTGGTAATCGTAGTCCGTTTCAGGCGTCACCATGGACTCGTAGTCGATGCGAAGACGGTCACTGGCATACTCTGGGTTGACTCCCAACCCCGCCGTGTAGCTCGACTCGGGGAAAACGATGGGCTCAGGGGCTAGGGGCGCATCGTATCGGCGGATCTCGATCTGATCCAGCCCATCAATCCGGCCCTCGGTGACAAAGAAATCCCGGAACAGTGCGATATCCGTTAGGTAATGTCGATCCGAACCAGGAATTAGCGTCTTCCACACGCCGGGTTGCTCCAGGCTGGCCGTGGCAATGCGGAAGTTTACATGCTCGTCGTTCGTGTGGATGTAGAGCACGCCGTCTCGCACATCCACATCATACTCACGGCCCACTTTTCGCGGGCTCACCAGGATCGGCTCTGCC
>JBIKYV010000011.1:0-48482 GCA_044355075.1 Prosthecobacter sp. | reverse complement strand
CCGCGCCGCTCGTGAGAGCGGCGACAAGCCAGTAAACTCCTTTGTCTTTGGAGATAGGTGTGTCAATCCGCGCCGCTCGTGAGAGCGGCGACATAAACAACATCACCAACACGCAAGCCATGACTAGTTTCAATCCGCGCCGCTCGTGAGAGCGGCGACCCGCACCTCATACCCTTGGCGAAGATTACGAATGTTTCAATCCGCGCCGCTCGTGAGAGCGGCGACTGTAGGCTTTAGACCAAGCCAAGGGCATGTTCAACAGCATGCGTTTTTGCGAATGTGCATTGCATAGGCTTGCACTCGCTAATGATCTTTTTTGTTTTCTAGCAAAGAACCTGATTTTCAAAGAAGAACGCTTTCCGCGAACCTTATCCAAGAAGGGGCATCACTCCACGTTCGCACCCACTCTTTTTTTACACGATGAGCGGCCCCTCCACGTTGTAAGTGGCCTTGGCCCCCACATGGTCCACCCGTTGCTCCCAGTGGTTACCCAGGTGGTAGTAGCGCAAGCTGTCGTGCTCCACCTCAATGATCTTCTCCAGCCGCGCGCGCAGGGCGGCCATCTGGCCGGGATCGAGCTTGCACTCGAAGACGCTGTTCTGCACCCGCTGGCCGTAGTCGAGGCAGGCTTTTGCCACCTGGCGGAGTCGTCGTGTGCCTCCCTCCGTGCTGGTGGCGACATCGTAGGTGATCAGGACATACATGTTCTTGGTTCTTGGTTCAGGATTCTCAATGCGTGGTTCCAAGTTTTTCTCTTCGCCTCTACTTCCAAATGAAAGCCGGATACGCATCAAGGTCGCCACGCAGGTGGCGGGCGAGCAGGCGGGCCTGGAGGTGGCAGATGAGGCCGAGGGTGACGCGTTCCCCGAGAAAGGGGTGTTCCAGTTCCTGCTGCTTGCGCTCTTGGTAGGCGACGAGCACCGCCTTCCGTGTCGTGTCTTTCATCTCCACCGCCCCGTTCTCTTTGATGCTGAAACCAGCAGGTGTCACTTGCTGGCGGTTGATCAAGGACAAGGCCAACCGGTCCGCCAGCACGGGGCGCAGTTCTTCCATGAGGTCGAGTGCCAGTGATGCACGCCCAGGTCGATCTCGATGCAGGAAGCCCACCTGCGGATCCAGCCCCACCGTCTCGCATGCGCTGCGGCAGTCATGCGCCAGCATCGAATAAAGAAAAGAAAGCAATGCATTCACAGGGTCGGTGGGCGGACGCTTCATCCGCCCACTAAAGGTAAAAGCCATATTGGTGATCAAGTGCGGGAAGACATCGAAGTAGCGCTTCGCCGCATCACCTTCAATGCCGCGCAGCGTGTCCAAATGATCTGCTCTATTGGTTGCCTGCGCGTTGTAGGCCAGCTCGGTGGAGCTAGCTGTCAGCAGCTTTGTTCGTTCATCTCCGCCATGATCTCGGACTGCCCGCATCAGAACAGTGCGCTGATTGGCAATTTTCGCCGCGATCATGTATCGAGCGATGGCCACACTGGCCGCTTCATCGTCCGCGCGCCGATATTGCTCCCGCCGCAGCAGCACATTGCCGCTGGTGAAGCCGCGCACCGCCGCCTGGAACTTCCCATACGGCGTGCAAAAGGAGAGCGTCACACCTTTCTCCGCGCAGGCGGCCATCAAAGGAGCGCTGCAGGAAATGTCCCAGCCGAGGGCGACGATGCCGTCGAGGTTATGCAGCGGCACGCGGATCTTGGTTTCCTTTTCCACGCGCACGATGACGGCTTCGCCATCCTTGCCGAGCCAGGCACCGTCGAGCGTAACAAAGAGGGTATTGAGGTGCTTTTTCATGAAGGAAAGTGACACAGGTTTTTAACCTGTGAGTTTGGGAGTCTCCGGTGAATGAATAGGTTGGAAATCTATTCCACTTTGGGTGCCGAGCTCCGCCATTTGGCGGCTGAACCACGCTGCCACCCCCTTCTGAAAGCGCATCGCTTGCGGCATGCATAGCCCGATCAGAGAGCAGGCATCACACTTCCGAGTTTCATAGGCAGCGGGCGGCGTTTCGCGACTATTGATCAGCTCATGCAGCCGCCGCGCTGTCGTTGCCGTCAGTGTCCGCAGTTCTTCATCAAAGCCCACATCCATGCGCCGTCGAGTTTGCCCGTAGAACAGACGGCCTTCAGGGATCGCCATGTTCAGCATCTCTTCCAGGCATAGGGCCTGGGCGCAGAGCTGCACCTCGTCCGCCCGGTGCGCTTTGGGTTTCCCACGCTTGTATTCGATGGGCAGCACCACGCCGTCAGCATGAAACTCCACGACATCACACTGGCCGGAGAGGCCCAGCGCCTCGGACTTCACGGGCAGCCCGCGCACCAGACGCACGCCGGCCTTCGTCTCGTCCGGGCCGTCGTGCGCCTTCTCATGCATCACATTCCCCTCCACCGTGAACTGGTTCTCCGCCCACACCTGCTCCAGGTGGATCAGCGCACACTGCCGCTCGCAGTAGAGCAGATGTTGCAGGGCGGAGATGGGGAGAAGGTCCACGGTCAGAGCATCTCAATGATCTCCACGCCTGCCGGTGGCTGACCGATGGTCACTTCGTAGTCCGAGAAGCTGCGGGCCACTTCCACGCCGTCCTTCCGCTTCACGGAGACAAGGTCGAAAAGCTTGTTCGCAGGCGCATTGCCGAGGGCAGAGTCATGTTTGAAGACAATGATCTTCTGAGCCCCCATCAGGCCACGGGCGGCGCTGCGGTCATGCTCGAACATGTTCTTCAAGGCATCCCAGAAGAGTGACAGGTCATCGTCGGAAAAAGCGGTCTGCTTGGCGAGGAAGGGATTGATGAAGCCATGGGCTTGGTAGAGTCCATACGGCACGGTGAACTTGCGTCCCATGGTGCGCTCTTTCTCAAGATCTTTCTCATTCGTGACCGCACAGCGAGTGATGGAATGCTCCGAAGTAACGATGGGATCAACACTGCGGCCAAACGCGAACTGGATGGGACCACGAACCTGCCCCGCCGTCATCTTGATCTTGCCTTTCACTCCCGGAACCTCTTTCTCATCCCCAGTGGAAAGCACCGCACCAAAGGCTCGAATATCGTAGAAGTTATGGCACAACCAGTCGCGGGCCACGTCTTCATATGCCTTTTCAGGTTTCGCCGTCTTTTTGTCTTTCTTGTAGGCTTCCCAAGCCGCGAGAGATGCCTTCACTTCGGCGCTCTCGGTGTAAGCGCGTTCTATGGTTTCATTCAGGACCGCCTTCTCTCGCACAAAAATTCCGAACGTGTCAGATGATGACTGAGTGAGCGAAACAAAGTTCCTAACCTTGCGCTTGAGGCACACGTCGGTGACAAGGCCGTGACCGGTTTCAGGATCAATGCGGGGCAGGTTTCCGGCATCGGGATCGCCGTTGGGATTGCCGTCTTTAACGTCGAACAGATAAATGAAGTCGTAGCGGTTTTTCATGCTGGTAGTGGGTTGGTAGTATTGATGTGGTGTTTGAGTTTGTGCGGGGGCTATTCTTGATTGTCTTCTGCGTCACCCTTCTTTGGATAGAGGTCCTGACGCTGATGGTAGTAGCCGATAGCAAATAGACCTTGGCCTTCGAGAATGAGGTGCTTTGGGATGTCGACGAGTTTGTCGTGAATCTCCTGCACCAGCTTTTCACGGTTCACCTTGTAGCCATGTCCTTTCTCACTGGCAGCTTTGCTGAGATGGTGTTGATAGGTTCGCAGAAGCCGAGGAAACACGGTTCCTGGGGTGGCGGAAGCAGCGCTGTAGAAGCGGTCACGGATAGTAGAGTTGAGGTCGCGACCAAGCGCATCCTCTTGAGTTTTCTCTAAGACCGCAAAGAGGCGGCCAAGCAGATAGGCGGGTTCGGTTCGGGTGGTATCGAGGCTCATAGGGATGTCGAGTTCATGGTTGCGGATGAGAAAGGCTTTGATTATGGCGGCACGCAGGTAGGTAACTCGTTGGAGGGACTTGCCGCTGTTGCTGTCTTTTTCCACCACACGCACCCTGTTCAACACAGCGTTGATCAGCCCAACAGGATATGGCGTACCCGCCAGTACGGCAGAGAGCAACTGACCCGAGAGCAGCGGAGGAATGCGATCCCGGTCTGCTTTTCCTTGTTTGCGCGGTGCAGTTTGGTCTAGGAGTTGCCAGACAGCCGGAAACTCTCGATCCTTGTCGGAAGACGATTGGAGCCGCAGTGCATCGTAGTGAGCCTTCAGCTTGTTCACCATCTGACCCAGCGTTGCGACATGCCAGAAGCGCACAGAGAGGCGCGATGCATTGGGCGAGAGGCCGAGGATGAAGAACTTGGTTCCTGGCTCATCGTCTAGCTTCCTCACATCCGCCCCACCACCTTGCTTGAGGATGTCGAGGAACATCCGCAAAAACGCCATCCTGGATTGATCCTGCGACACTTCGCTTTCTTCATCGGGCTGGTAGCCTTGGAGTAAATCGGCGAACAGTGATTCGACCTTTGTCGGTTTCTCTGTCCAAAAGACAGTGGTTGCATCACCAACGTAAACAACTTGTTTGTGATCTCGATCCAGCAGCCAACTCAGTGCAGACGTGTAGCGAAATGCTTGATTGATCGACGTCGGAGCGTTTGCGGACTTCACTTTGCCGTAGGACGTGAAGGCATCAAGGTTGAATGAAATGAGCGATCCACCAGTGGTATTGGCACCTCTCACCCCAGAGACCAAGGGATGGAGAAGAGGAATTTGCTCAGCACTACCCGTCACGCATTCATTGCCCGAAGTTGTTTCTATATCTCGGTTGATTTGGAACTGTGTCCACGCGCTTCTGACCGCAGTTAACTGGTGAAGGAATTCCATCTCCTCGCCGACGATGAAAACGACATTTGCTCCTGCCAGCTCCTCCCAATATGGCAGGCCAGTTGCATCGTTTGGATTCCACGAGCGCAGAAAGGTGCAAAACGAACGATAGTTCGGATGGTCAATCACCCCCTCGAATGCAAAATGCAGCGCCTTGAACTCGTCGAATTGCTTCTTGAGCTTTGAAGGATCCTTTTTGCCGTCTGCTCCCAAACAATAACCAGTATTGTCCCACAAGAAGTATGGCTTTACGCCACTCGTTCGCCCGCCCCATCGATATGGAACTGCCATCGAACGCGGAATGGGTTTCTTTTCGCCAGTGCGCCGAAGATCAACAATAGGCACTGTGCGATGTAGCTGCCCTTCGGTAGTAATCTGGATGGCAAAGCCAATGGATTCAATCGCCTCACAGAAGCGAGGCACGTCCGGTGCATCAGCCGCCTCGAGGCGCACATGCAAATCATTCAAGGCTTGGAGAATCATGGCTAGGCGAGGGCTTGGTGGAAGGGGGGGACTTCAATGATGCCGTTCTTCATCACGGCACGGAAGAAGCGGGGCGTGGTGCTCTTCACGGCTTTGGTTTTCGGGTCATGATCAAACTCCAGGTCGTGAAGCATGAAGCCGAAGTCCTTGTCACGCTCTCCAGCGGGCAGAGTCGATTCAGGCAACGCGCCCTCGATCAGCTCAAAGTTCACCGGGAACTCGCGGCAGCCGAAATAGGGATGGTGGAAGTATTGTCCGCCGCGTGCACGGCGGTTGAACATGTCCAAATGCTTCCCGGCGTTGTCGTTCCGAGAAAGCTCCGGGCCATCCTTGGCAAACCTTAAATCCATGATCTCGAAATGCGCCTCAATTACATAAGCAACATCCCGCAGTACCAAGGAGGCGCGTTGCTGACGTTCGGTTCCATCATCAATAACAATTCCAATGTCGCCCTTGCCAGCTTTCATCGCACTCTTGGCCGTGGCGGCGGAGGCTTTGGACGCGACTTCATTGCGCCGGATGCTGGTGAACTGAATGGGCTTCAGCACATGGATGCGGTCGATGACCCAGCGGATTTGTGGCTTCCAGTAGATCGCTTCCAGAATGCCGCGTGCGCCGGAGGGTGTCATCACGTCATAGCTGACGCGCTCGACCTTCATCTCCGGTCGGGTGAAGCAGGCGAAGTCGCCCCAGACGTGTAGTTTAATTCCAAAGGCCATGGTTTAGGAAGGGATAAGGGATTCGGGGTCGTAAGGTTGATCGTTGCCGAGCGTGAGGCCCATCTGCGGATGGTAGTCCACGCTGCTATTGAGCACATGAAAGCGGTCGTGATAGGTGGTGATGCTCTTGCCGAGGTTGGCATTGAAGAGCGACTCCGGGATGGAGACGATGAAGCGCTGCGCACGACGAGCCAGCGGCCACTGCGCTTGCGGATCAAAGGCTGCTGCAATGTCATCACGCAACTGCTCACCGCGCTTCCCCCAGGGGATGATGACGGACTGGTAGTTGCTCTCGATGAAGCGAAACTTCTCGGAACAGGTCTTGAACATGTAGAGCAACAAATCCTCTGGCTTCTTCGGCTGCTGGGTCGGCCAACATTCCATGATCTTTTTCGCATCCATCTCCGTGCTGCGCTGCCAGTAGTGCATGCGGAAGTAATGCTCCACGGCAGCCAAGCCCAGCACATCCGCATGTCCCGGCATCACCTGCTCCGCCACCTGCGCACTCTGGCGCAAGTAGCCTGCGGGGATGGCACGCTCCGGCTTGAACACAAAAGTCTGCCCCATGCCTGCCAGCTTACCCTCGCGATTGCAGCGGCCTGCGGCTTGCGCAATCGAGTCGAGACCCGCCAGTGAGCGATAGACCACGGGAAAATCCAGATCGACTCCGGCCTCGATCAACTGGGTGGAGATGACCCGACATGGCTGGCCATCCTTCACCCGCTGGCGAATCATCGTGATGACTTCGCTGCGGTGCTCCGGGCACATGAGAGCACTGAGATGGACGTTGTCGTCTGACTTTGGTAGCGCACGAAACAGCTCTGCGGCATGGCGGCGTGTGCTGACAATGCAGAGTGCCTGCGAGTGCGTTTGCAGCAGCGGCACGAGTTCTGCATCCGGCACGGTGCCAAGATTCGTCACCTCCACGCGCTTGAGCGCCGCATAAAGCATCGGTGGGTCAGGAATGATCTCGTGCGGCGCTGAGAGGCCAATCTTGAAATCATCGCGCTTCACAATCGCAGGCTGCGTCGCTGTGCAGAGGACCACGCTGCTGCCGTAGTTCGTGCTCAGTTGCTCCAGCGCCTTCAAGCAGGGTTGCATGTAGCTGATGGGCAGTGTTTGAGCTTCATCGAGAATGATGACACTCTTAGCCAGTCGATGCAGCTTGCGGCAGCGGGAGGTTTCCTTGGCATGAAGCGACTCGAAGAACTGCACGTTCGTCGTGACAATAAGCCGGGCATCCCAGTTCTCCGAAGCAAGGCGTGTGGTCTGCGTCACATGCGTCGAGTCAGGATCGAGATTCGAGTGATGCTCCAGCACCACGTCATCGCCAAGCTCTGCCAGAGCATCGCGGAAGACTTTGGCATTCTGGTCGATGATGCTGGTGAATGGTATCACATACACCACGCGCTCCATTCCATGAAGCCGAGCGTGTTTGAGGGCAAAGGCGAGAGACGAGAGGGTCTTCCCTCCGCCAGTAGGCACGGTGAGCGAGAACAAGCCGGGCGCACGCTCCGCCGAATCGAGGCAGGCATTCAAAATACCAGCACGCTGCTTCTGCACCTCTGTCTCGGCTTTGCCAAACTTGGCAAGATGACGTTGCAGGCAGTCTTCCATCGCCGCGATGGTGGGAAGATTGTGCGGACGACGAGAGGCACGGCCTTTGTCCATGAAACGCTCCGTGCAAAGGAAGTCCGCATCCACGAGGCAGGAGAATAGCATCCGCAGGAAAAAGCTCGTGGCATGACCACTGACAAAAGCGAAACCCGGCGGTTTAGGCATATCCGGCACGGCACTGAACTCAGACGGTGCATCAGCCCAGTCGGGAATGCGCTTCTTCAAGCGTGCCTCCAACGTCGAACCGCCCGCATCGCTGCTCATGCCATCCGGCAAGCCCGCATGATGCCCTGCAATGAGATAAGCCAGCAGTCGGCCCACAATCTTCACCGACCTGTCCGCATGTTGAGCGCCCGCTGTTGAGTGGTCAACCCGCCCAGGTGCTTCCTTCTCCTCAAGATGCGCCTCACTGGTGACGGCCTTCAAGTAATCCTGAAACTCCCGCGAATACTTCCCCAGATCATGCCAAAGCCCGGCGAGGTGGCCCCATTCCTTGGCTCCGAAGGCATCTGCAAACTCACCGGCCATGTCCGCCACCTCGCGGAGATGATCCTCTAGCGGCTCCCATGTGGTGGGGGCATCCGGGAAATCGGGATGGGTGTGCGCGTAAATCGGCATGAATGACATGCAATCACACCGTTCAATTGAACTCAAGTTTATTTCTTAATTCGAAATCGTATATATACTTTCAAGCCTTCTAGGTCACGCCCAATCGGCCATGGATGTCCAGTTGGGCGAGGCGTTCACTCGTCGTGGGTTGATCTCTGTTGTCGTGATAGAGTCAGTACTTTTGGTTGGTCAGGTCGTAGATACCTGCGGTATGTGTGGTTCTCCGTAGGATTCCATCGCCCAATCAGTTCCGCGCATAGGGAGCTTGGTGGTCCAAACAGGGCTGTGCTGTTAGAGCTTGGGTTTTGGCTGCCGTAGTATGTGCTCACGTGCGCGATGATGAACTTTTCATGATGATAGCGCAGGCTGGCGACAGCCTTTAGCGGGTCGATGAAATTGACCGTCTGGTGATTCTCTCCATGCCGACCCAGGTTGCCAAAGAGCTGAAGCTGGAAAGGTCCGGGGCGATGAAATCAAGTGAGGGTTCTCCTTTGAATTCGATGTCATTGGTATCGGTGCGGGAGTGGCTGTGGCGCTTTGGTCCCCGAGGCTGATGCAGATGGCTGTGGAAGCCGTGATGTCTTGGGTCTTTTTTCATGAGTGTGGTCATCAGTTTCGCAGTGCGCTCGATGCGTTGGCGGTGATGGATTCGCCATGCACTACGATTCCGGCGCCGGTTGCTGCGGCGTGATTGATGAGGGCTGAAGCTCAGATGTCAGGGGCAGGCTGATCTGAGTCGTTGTGCGCCGGTTCTGCGCAAACCAGCGACAAGGGCGTGAGATCGGCGGCAACGCACCTTGTGCCTACTTTAAGCTCAAGATAAATGTCTTCACGTCCGCGAACTCCTGCGGCTTCAAGATGAGATTCATCGGCGGCATGGGGCTGATCGGCGTGGCGGTGTAGCCTTCGGCGAGCTTGGCGTTTGGATTCATGAGGCTTTCGAGGATGTAGGCCTCGTCTTTGCGGCTGGCGATGCCGTCGAGGGCGGGGCCGACGGCGCTGCCCTGGCCTTTGAGGATGTGGCAGTTCTTGCAGGCGGCCACGGGGTGCTCCCAGAAGATCTTTTCACCGCGTTTGGCGTCACCGGCGAGTTTGGTGGCGTCGTCTTCAGTTTCCATGATGAGTTCGCAGAGCTTCACATCGTCGAAGTAGGTGTCGCCTTTACCGACGTGGAGGAGGTTGATGCTGGCTTTGGGTCGATCCTTGCTATTGAAGGTCACTTCCACTTCAGTCCAATTTTGGTCGCGCTTGAGGGTGTTTGTCTCGGCACGGCCGATGTGGTCATTCAGGCTGGCTTTGCCGCGAAAGGCGTGCGTTTTGACCCAAGCGCTGAGTTTGTAGTCGGTATTCGGTTTCAGGGCTACATCGGCGAAGAAGCTGGTGTCGGCGTTGTCGCGGGTGATGACGCGGAAGCCGTGTTTGCCGCTGTGGACCATCTTTTGGTCGATGACGATGCCCCACTGCGCTCCGGCATTGCCAGCAGCCTTGCCATAATCACGACGCGCCCAGCCGACGGGTGTTTTTTGGTCGGCAGCGAGTTCTTCAAAGCCGGGGTTAGGCAGCAAATTCGGGCCTTCTTGGTAGTTCAAGGCCTTGTGTTTCTTGCCGAGCATCTTCGCGGCTTCGGCGAGCCATTCGTCGTTTTTGACGACGGGATCGCTGGCGAGCTTTTTGACGAGTGTTTTTATTTCTTCAGTGGTGGGAAAGTCCGCGAGCTTCACGAAGGCGGCGAGGCGTGTGTTCAAATCGGGATCGGAGAAGACACCGGAGCCGAAGAAGAGATCCTGCGCGGCTTTGTCCCTGCCGAGAGCGCGGATGGCGTTGCGGCGGAGTTTGGCGTCTTTGGAGATGAGGCATTGTTGATGAGCCGAGGGTGACAGCTTTCCAGTGCCATGCAGTGCCCAGAGTTCATGCGCATGACTCGGCGTGGCAGGGCATCCACGTGGATCATTCCCGCTCACGATGCGGCGCTGTGCGGTGAGTCGGCTTGTTAGTGTGCTTGCAGTCAAAGTCGGAATCTCTGGCTTTGGATGGGTGCCTTTCGCTACGATCCGATAAATCCGCCCGCGGCTGTGATCCCGCAGTTCATTTTCATGGGCGCCACCGACGCCGGTGGTGGCGACGAAGCCACCACGCTCTTTGCTGGGGGTGGGATTATGCTGGATGATGAAGTTTTGAAAATCGGCCACCCAGACGGCGCCATCGGGGCCAACCTCAGCATGTACGGGGCTGTTCCATTCATCACTGCTGGCGTAGAGGTTAAAGGCATCGAGCGCTTTATAGCCGGCACCGTCGGGTTGTACGTCCATGAGGGCGACGATCTTCATCGTGGGCTCGCAGACCATCGCCATGCCTTGGAAGCGCTTGGGCAGGGCGTTGCTGTCGATGAAGTTGGAGCCAGCAGCAGCGGTGTAGCCCCCGAAGACATCTACCTGACGGAAGTTTGGTGTGATGGTGTGAGCGGTATCGACGGTGTTGATTTTCTTCGCGGTCATGCCGCGGCTGCCTTCGGCGTAGGCGGTGGCGGGGATGCCGGCGAAGAAGATGGGGGCGCCATTGGCGGTGCCGCCGAATTGATCGCCCGCGTCGTTGGTGCTGTGGCCCCACGCGTTGTTGGTGAACTGATGCAAAAATTCGAGCGCACTACCGTCCGGCTTGAAGCGATAGGTGCCCATCGCGAACTGATGCTGCTTTCCACCGACGTAGCCTTCGATGCCGCTGTAACCAACGCAGCCGTAGATCCAGTTGTCGAAGCCATAGTGCAGATTGCTGGCCTGTGCATGGGTGTCGCGAATGCCCCAGCAGTCCATGATGACTTCACGCTTGTCGGCTTTGTCATCGCCGTTGGTATCTTCCAGGTAGATGAATTGTGGCGGTGCGGCCACGATGATCCCTTTGCGGGCGAAAACGATGCCGGTGGGCAGATTTAGCTTGTCGGCGAAGACGGTAAATTTATCCGCTTTACCGTCGCCATCGGTGTCCTCGCAGATTTTGACGCTGTCCTGGCCTTCGTGGTTTTCGCTGACGCCGTGTGGGTAGTCGCGTGTCTCGACGACCCAGCAGCGTCCGCGTTCATCCCAGGCGAAGGCGATGGGCTTGGCGATGTCTGGTTCTGCTGCGAAAAGCTTCAATTCGCAATCGGCGGGCACCTGCGTTCTTTCCATGCTGCCCTTGGGCGAAAACGGCTTCTGGAAAGTCAGTGGCTCCGGGCGCTTTTCGTAGTTCGCGACCTGAGGATGCTTCTCGCGCTGTTCAGGCTCTCTTTGGGCTAAAAAAGCCTCGTAGCTGGCTTTGCGCTCCGGTGACAGTTTGGAGAGGATGAAAGCTTTGACATCGGTCTGGCTGGATAAATCAGACGGCTTCAGGGTGAGGTCATAATCTGCGCTGACTTTTTCCTTCGCGTAGTCAAAGTAAATGGCGTCACGACCAAGGTCACGCATGGCATGGTGCAGAGGAGTGGTGTCACCCCCTGGCGTGTCGAGGTAGAGCACGCGAATCGGGTTCGCAGTAGCACTGAGAGTGAGGAGCAGAAAAAGCAGCGATTTCATGGTTGAGTCGAAGTTACCCATCGAAACGTGCTTTTCCTTTGTGAACGCTCTGACATGTTTTGGGCCAGATCGGTCTTCGCCTAGCCGCGATAGAACGGATGATTTTTCCCAAAAGTGAATCTATTGGCAGTCACATTTGGCTTGGTAAGCTGCTTTTGAGGCCTGAGAAGATCGTATATGCTGGAAAGCGCATCCATCTGGTAGCCTAAGTTTATGGTAATTTTACAGATCAAGATGAGCAAAAGTTTTTCTCTTCTTTCGGTTTCTTAATGATTGATCGACTGGATACGCCGCCACTTCTCTGGATTTCATGGCTGCTCATGTTGGGTTTTGCTCTTGCAGCCTGACTTCAGGGTGGTTAACCGTTAAGCGATCGTCATGGTTTTCCTTTCGCGCCCCGTCTTCCTTGTTTGCTGCCTATGCGGGCTGGCTTCTTTGTCCCTAGCTCAGTCCTCCAGTAACGGCATCGCCGCAGTAGTGAATGGCAATGTCATCACGAGATCTGAAGTGCGGGAGGCGGTGAATGCGCAGGAGCAAATGCTGCGCTTTCAGTATCAAAACGACCCCACGGTGCTTCAGCGTGAACTCGCGAATCTTCGTGCTACGGCTCTCGATAGTTTGGTTGATCGCGAGTTGGTGCTGGCAGAGTTCAAGCGTCTCGGCGCGCAAATCAAAGCACAGTGGGTAGATGATGACATCAACTCGATCATCCGAGAAAGCTTCAAAGGGAATCGCGACGCCTTCGTCAAGGAATTGGCTGGCAGTGGCATGACGCTGAAGAAATTCCGCGAGATGCGCGAGAAGATGATGATCGTGCAGGCCATGCGGGGCAAAGTGGGTGCCAGCAACGTACCCGCTACTCCACGCGAGGTGGAGGAATACTACCAGAAAAACATCAGCAAATGGCGTGAAGGCGGCGCGATCAAGATAAGCACCATCACTTTGCCGAAGTTCACGGGCTCAGAATCCACACCTGAAAAGCAGCGCAAGCAGGCTGAGGAACTGAGACGCAAAGTAGTCAGCGGGGCGGATTTTGCCACGCTCGCACGCACCTACAGCCAGGACAGCCATGCGGAAAATGGTGGAGCCTGGGACTGGATGCCACGTGATCAGATGAAGCCATCCATCGCCGCCGTGGCTTTCGAGCTCAAAAGCGGAACCATCAGCAATGTGCTGGAAGAGGAAGGGGCCTACATCATCATCGCCTGCGATGCCGTGAAGCATGGCGATGCCAAACCATTGAGCGAAGTGCGTGAGGAAGTAGAACGCCTGATTTCAGCAGACAAGTCCAAGACGGTGCTAGACAAATGGATGGATGGCTTGCGCAAGCGTGCCGTCATCAAAACGTATGGTTGGTGAATGCAATCATGAGTTTACCCGCGGACATGACTGGCTTGCGCGTCGTGTTTTGCACCTTTCCCGATGCTGATGTTGCTCGAAGGGTGGCAACGCAACTCATCGAAGAAAAGCTTGTCGCCTGCGTAAACTTGCTGCCAGCGACAGAATCCATCTATCGCTGGCAGGGTAAGGTCGAGACAGCCACGGAGGTATTGGCCATCCTGAAGACCGTAGCCTCTTGTCTGACAGAACTCGAAAAACGTCTGGTCGAGTTGCATCCATATGAGGTGCCAGAAATCATAGCTTTGGAACCAGCTGCAGTCTCTGCAGCTTATCGGGCTTGGTTGATCGAAAGTGTAAGTCCGCCGTTAGTTTGATGCCAAAGGCAAAGCGGCGTAAGCTGCGAGGCTCGTGCATCGTTTAGCCGCATCAACTTATGCGATGCCTGCTCCTGCTTTTTCTCTTCGCTGCCTCAATCCTTGAGGCCGCGTATCGGCCGAATGTGCTTTTCATCATGGCGGACGATTTTCGTCCCGAGCTCGGCTGCTATGGCTCACCTGCACACACCCCGCACTTGGATCGCTTGGCCGCGCAGGGACTTCGTTTTAATCGCGCCTACTGCCAGCAGGCCGTGTGCAATCCCTCACGCTCCTCACTGCTGACGGGTCGCCGTCCGGACACTCTGCGCATCTGGAATAATAGCGTGCATTTTCGCGAACCGAATCCCGAGGTCACGACTTTACCTGGTTGGTTCAAACAGCACGATTACACGACGCGTTGCGTGGGAAAAATCTTCCACAATTGGCACACGGCAGTGAAGGGGGATCGGCCCTCTTGGAGTGCAGATGAATTCCTGCACTATGCCAATCACGGCAATGACACTGCCCAGATACCGTCGCCGCTGCCCACGAACTTTGCTACCCTGAATCAAAATCGAGGCTATCGTGAAAATGGACTGTGCGAGTGCCGTGATGTTCCTGATGAGGCCTACTATGATGGACGTGTGGCGGCAGAAGCCATCCGCGTGCTAACAGAGGTGAAAGAACAGCCCTTCTTTCTTGCCGTCGGTTTTTGGAAGCCCCATGCGCCCTTCAATGCGCCGAAGAAATACTGGGATCTTTATGATCGCACCAAGCTGCCTGCTCTGGATGCCCGTCGTCCTCAGGGTGCGCCAGACATTGCCTTTCACCAGAGCACGGAGATTCTCGGCCCACCTGCGAAGCAGACGCCTGTTTCCAATGAGCAGGCCGCTGAGATGCGTCACGGCTACTTGGCGAACATCAGCTACATGGATGCGCAGATCGGCAAGGTTCTGGACGCTCTGTTACAAAGCGGCGTCGCTGAGCGCACGATCATCGTCTTCTTTGCCGACCACGGCTATCATGTCGGTGAGCACAGCTTGTGGGGAAAAACCTCAAACTTCGAGTTCGATGCGCATGTGCCGCTGCTCATTCGCGCTCCTCAATCTGGCGTCCAAGGGCAGGCGACACCGGCTCTGGCTGAGCTAGTGGATCTTTTTCCCACCTTGGCTGAGCTTTGTGGCCTGCCCCAGCCGGATGGGCTGGATGGGACGAGTTTAGCGTCCATCGTGCGCGGTGAGAAATCAGCGGTAAAAGCCGCCGCCTACACGCAGCATCCACGTCCTGCGTATTATGATCGTGAGCCTGGTGGGCAGCCGAAAACCATGGGATACAGCGTGCGCACGGATCAGGTGCGCTACACGGAGTGGCGTGACTGGAAAACCAAGGCAATCGTGGCGCGTGAGCTGTATCTGACAGAGCGTGATCCTGCGGAAACGATCAATCAGGTCGATCAAGCTGATCATGCTCGGGATCTCGCCAAGGCAGAAAAACTGCTGCTGGAGAAATTCCCACGATGACCTTTGCTAGTGGGGCACCCTTCCTATGAAGAAAAAGAAGAAAAAGCCCTCTGCCCAGGACCGCCCGCCAACGCTTGATTCACGTTGGCTTCGCCTGAAGCGTCGGGTGTTCTTCGGATGCATGACCATCAGTTTACTCGCTACCGTAGGTGCAGCTGTCCTGGTGGGTACTTACAATCAGATGGCGCGTCGTTACGACCTCTCTGTGCTCGGTCAGATGCCAGAGCGCACGATGGTGATGGATTCCGCCGGAGAGCTTCTGGGGCGTATGCATGGGGAGAATCGCGTCGTTGTGCCGCTGAGTCAGGTCTCGCCTTATTTTGTGAAGGCCTTGCTGGCACGGGAAGATAGCCGTTTTTACCGCCATGGTGGCATTGACTTTTTCGGCGTCGTACGTGCGACGGTGCGGAACCTGAAAGACGGTCGTGTGGTGCAGGGGGCTAGCACGCTGACCATGCAGCTGGCGCGCAACAGCTACCCCGACCTGAATGACCGCTCCTTTCACCGCAAGCTGGTGGAGATGATGCTGGCACGACGCATCGAGAAAGTCTGGAGTAAGGAACAGATCATCGAGCACTATGTGAACCGAATTTTTTTCGGCACTGGTGTTTACGGCATTCAGCGTGCGAGCCAAGTTTACTTTGGGAAACATGCTAGCCAGCTTAGCCTCAGTGAGTCGGCGATGATCGCGGGCATCATTCGCAGTCCCGTGCGGTTTTCACCGTTTCGCAACTTTGATGGAGCGATGAAGGAGCGTGACGATGTGCTGAAGCGTATGCTGCAGCTGAAGATGATCACGCCTGAGGAAGAACTGCAGGCGCGCTATGCAGACATCATCTTGCGTGCACAACCTTTGTTTCAAAGTCAGGGCGATTGGGCTCTCGACGCGGTGCGGCGCGATTTGGATCGTCTTTTGGAGCAGCATAAAATCGAAGACGGTGGCTTGCTGGTTTATACCACGCTGAGCAAAGAGCTGCAGTTCGCTGCCGAAGCGGCCGTGGAAAAGCGCCTCGCTTCGGTAGAGAAATTGCCTGGCTACAAGCACCCCAAAAAAGCCGACTTTGATGCCACCTGGGACCCTGCCACCGAGCTGACGACCACGCCATATTTACAAGGTGCCTTGACGATTTTGGACAATGAAACCGGTGGTGTTTTGGCTCTGGTGGGAGGTCGAGACTATCGCCAGAGCAAATTCAATCGCGCGACGCAAGGACAACGGCAGATCGGCTCGACCGTGAAGCCCTTTGTCTACGCGGCTGCCATCGGTAGTGGATTTCTGCCCGGCACGTTCATCGTCGATGCGCCGTTGCAGCGTGGAGAGATTGAAGGTGCAGATGCGAACTGGAATCCACAGAACTCTGATGGCCGATTTCTGGGGCAGCAGACATTGACGGCAGGTCTCGTCCAGAGTCGCAACACAATGACCATCCGTCTCGGTAACTATGCGGGCTTGCGGCGCGTGCAGCAATTGCTGGCAGATGCCGGCATCGGTGAACACGTGGCGAGCAATCCTCAGCTTTTCATTGGCAACCTCGCAGGGAATTCGCGTGAACTGGCCAGTGCGTTTACGGTTTTCCCAAATGAAGGCGTGCGCCGCCGGCCCTTTCTCATCCATAAGATCACCGACAAAGCGGGTAATGTTCTCTACGATGGCAGCGTGCTCGAGGTGGAGGTGCTCCCCCCTGGCGTTGCTTACCTGATGCGGCGCATTCTAGCCCAGGTCTTGGACAAAGGCACCGCGGCCAGCGTGCGCAGTCAACATGGGTTCAAGGAGCCAGGCGGTGGCAAAACTGGCACCACGAACGATTACAAAGATGCCTGGTTCGCAGGTTACACCGACCGCATCACCTGCGCGGTTTGGGTGGGTATGGACAAGCCTGCGACGATCATTGATGAAGGCTACGGCAGTCGACTCGCCATCCCGATTTGGGCGGATGTGGCCAAAAAAGCCGTCGAGTTGGGTTACATCCCCGCCGCGCCGCACACGTCTCCACCGCTGACCAAGGTCTCGCTATGTCGTCTAACCAGTCAGCTGGCCACCCCTGGCTGTCAGGCAGCGGGCATGGCCTATGAGGATGAACTGCCTCATGGCCTCATTCCTCAGGGATTCTGCCAAATGCACCAGGGGGCTTATGCTCAACCTGCCGCCAGCCGACGCGGATTGGGAGGTTCGGGCTTTTTCGACCGAATTCGTGGTTGGTTTCAGTGACTGGCGTTGCAGCTCAGGCCAGCTCCGCGTCTCGCAGAGCGGGGAATTGCTCTCGCCAGGCTCTGAGCCAACTCACGTCGAGTTGGCTATGTAGCACCTGTTCGCGCTCGCCTGCATCCGCGATGATCACACCATGTGGATCGACGACGAGACTGCGCCCATTGTAGCTATACTCAGGTTCATGGCCGGTGCGATTCACGCCGATGACATAGGCCTGGTTTTCGATCGCACGAGCTTGCAGCAGTGTCATCCAGTGTGAAATGCGCTTCACGGGCCAAGCGGCGATGCAAACGATGACCTCCGCGCCAAGCCGGGCTAAGTCCCGGGCAAGTTCTGGAAAGCGCAGGTCATAGCAGACCAGCAGCCCGATCTTCAGCCCCTGCCAATCGAAGACTACGGGTGCCCTGCCGGGCGCATGCACAGCAGATTCTCCGCCGAGGGAAAAAGGCCGCCGCTTCGTGTAGCGGGCCAGGATGGTGCCATCTGGCGAGATGGCGAGAGCCTGATTTAGCGAGCGTCCTTCAGTTGCGGGTTTTACGATCAACCCGCCAATGACAAAGCAGCGATACTCCTGTGCCAGCGCTTGGAGAAAAGTCTCCGTCTCTCCGCTCTCCGGCTCCGCCGTGATCTGGACCGCACAGGAAAAGCCAGTGGCGAACATCTCGGGTAAAATCAGCAGTCCCCCGGGTTCTGGAGGTTGCGTCTTCAACAGAGCGCGCAGTTGGCTGAAACTGGCCGATTTGTCTTCCCAGACGGAGTCTATTTGAACGGCGTGGATGGGTAGGTGCATGGCAGGTTATGGGCAGTGGGCTCAGTCCCAAACGATGAGGCTGCGGGCGACCTCGCCACGTTCGAGGGATTCGTAGGCTTCGTTGATTTGATCCAGTCGCCAAGTGCGCGTGAGCAGTTCATCCAGTTTTAGCGCACCTGTTTCATGCAAGTCCATGAGCCGTGGCAGGTCGATGCGTGGACGCATGGAGCCGTAAAGTGTGCCTTTCAGGGTCTTCTCTGCATAGAGTAGTTGGTTCACGTTGATGCGTGCGCGGGCATCGGCGCGGCAGATGCCTGCCACGACGCAGGTGCCGCCTTTGCGCAGCGAATCGAAGGCCTGTTCGATAGGCTCAGGCAGACCGATGGCCTCAAAGGTAAAGTCAGCGCCCAGGCCACCGGTCAGGTCTTTCACCGCCTTCACCGGATCGCAGCGGCTGCTATCGATGAAATCTGTGGCTCCGAGTGTGCGGGCGAACTTTTCTTTTCCTGCAAAAGTATCGATGGCGATGATCCTGCGGGCGCTGATTAGGCGTGCACCTTGGATGATGTTCAGCCCGATCCCACCACAGCCAAACACAGCCACGGTCGAGCCTGGCCGCACCTGTGCCGCGTGCGTGACCGCTCCGACTCCAGTGATGACGCCGCAGCTGATGAGCGCGGCTTTCCAAAGAGGAACCTCGCCTTCGATCTTTACGACAGCAGCCTCTGGCATCGTGGAAAGGCTGCTGAAGGTGGAGACTCCTGCATAGTGGCGGATGCTTTCGCCCTTGGTGTTATGAAAACGCGTCTTGCCATCGGGCATGAGTCCGGTGAAGCGCATGGCCGTGCCTAGATCGCAGAGCGCTGGGCGGCCCTGCTGGCAGTAATCGCAGCGCCCGCAGGAAGACCGCCAGATGGGCCAGACGGCGTCCCCAGGTTTCACGCTGTTTACGCCCGGCCCGATAGCTTCGACGATGCCTGCGCCCTCATGTCCAGGGATGATGGGCGTGGGCATGGGCAGGTCGCCCTTCATCACGTGCAGGTCGCTGTGGCAGACGCCTGCCGCTTTCATGCGCACCATCACTTCTCCAGCTTGCGGCCAAGCCACCTCGACCTCCTCAATCACCAGGGGTTTCCCGGATTCATAAAGGACAGCAGCAAGGGCGGTGGGCATGAGGATTCACGAAAAGGGCGCAGTGACGCTCCTGTCAACAGCTCACACTTCCCAGCCAGGGCGGTATTGGCGTTTGACGAGGGCGTTGGCAGCTTCGTGGTTGGTGATTTTAAGGGCGGCGGCATCCCATTGCAGCGTTTCACCGGAGAAGGGGCTAGCGAGGCAGCCGAGCAGTACAGCTTCAGTCAGAGGGCCAGCGTAGTCAAAGTTGGCCGTAGGCTTCTCCGAGCCGCCTTTCCGACAGCAGTCGATGAAGTCGAACCAGTGGTTGCGCGGCTCTAGCTTCGGCATGCGGGTGCCCTGAAATTTGGCCTTCGGGAAGAGTTGCGGCGTGCTGCCGTGCGGATGCAAAAGGACACCGTCTGTGCCCAAGTAAATGCTACCCTGGCCGGGGAATTTCGCCGGATCGGCAAGCGCCATGATCTCTGCTGGGGGGCGAGCGTCGCCGTCATACCAAGTGACTTTGACCGTGTCGCCTGCGGTATAAGAGGTGCCTTTGAAGGTGTATTCGACGATGGCGTTGATAGCCCAATTCGTAGAGTTGGGAGGTGTCGGACCGGTGGATTTCACGGCGATGGGTGCAGCGAGATCGAGGCTGCGGAACCAGCCGCTGAACATGTGACAGCCCATGTCTCCCAGGGTGCCCGTGCCGAAATCGCGGCGCTTGCGCCAGTTGGAGGGGTGATAGTAGCCCTTCACATAAGGTCGGTCTGTGGCGCTGCCAAGCCAGAGCTGCCAGTCAAAGCCTTCGGGGATAGGGTCGCTTGTGGTCGGCGCAGGCTCCATGTCTCCCCACTTTTTGTTAGAGAAGGTGTGCACTTCTTTGACCTTGCCGATCACACCCAGGTGGATGAGCTCGACGGCGAAGCGCTCAGTGAAGTCTGAAGAGATCTGAATGCCCATCTGCGTCATCACGCCTTTTTCCCGAGCTTTAAGCATGAGCTGTCGGCATTCGTGGAGGTTTTGCGCCAGTGGTTTTTGGCCATAGACATGCAGGCCGAGATCCATCGCTTTCAGGCCGATGGGACCGTGCATGTGGTCCGGCGTGGAGACATTGACGCTGTCGATCTTACCTGCCTCTTTTTCCAGGAGTTCGCGCCAGTTTTGGTAGCAGCGCACGTCGGGCCATTTTTCCTTCACGCGGGCGAAGTTACGTGTGTCCACATCGCAGACGGCCGCCAGCTCCCAGTGGTCATGGTTAGCCATGGAGGTGATGTCACTCCAGGACATGCCGGAGGCTCCAAACGCGGCGTGTCGCAGCTTGCCATTCGGCGAGGCAGCCCGAAGCCCACAGGTAATGTAGGGCGCAGCGAAAAGGCTGGCGGTAGTCGTCTGCAAAAAGCGGCGACGGGACAGGGGATGGGTGGAAGACTTGGACATGGATGCTTAGCTATACGGAAGGTCTGATGAATCTCTGGCACAAGAGCATGAATCGCGGTTCATGCCGTCACGGCATGAATAGAATGCCGAAAAACAATGCTCTAGTCACTTAGACACTGCGTTATTTTGAATGTGAACACGATGACTTTTTCCGAATCCCACCCTGAGGTGATCATTATTGGCGGAGGACCAGCCGGTGCCTCCACGGCTTCCATTTTGGCCGAGCATGGGCATCGAGTCCTGGTGCTGGAGCGGGAAAAGTTTCCCCGTTACCATGTGGGAGAGTCGTTAATTCCGTTCACTTTCGGTCCTTTGGAACGCCTCGGTATGATCCCGAAGCTTCGTGCTTCCCACTTCGTAAAGAAGTTCAGCGTCAATTTTGTTCAGCCCGACGGCCGCCGCTCCCAGCCCTTTTATTTCCACACACGCTACGACAAAGAAACAGTGGCCCAGACCTGGCAGGTGATGCGGTCTGAGTTCGACCAAATGCTGCTCAATAGTGCCCGTGAAAAAGGCGCCCAGGTGATGGAAGAAACCACGGTGACCAGCTTGCTACGCAATGACAGTGGCCATGTCATCGGCGTGGAAGCCCAGACTAAAGACGGTCATAAACTGACGCTGATGGCGAAGATGGTGGTGGATGCGACGGGCAAGGAAGCCTTTGCCTCAAACCGCCTGGGCTGGCGCGTGGGTGATCCTTTTCTGAACAAGGTGGCGGTGTGGACTTACTACAAAGGTTCTAAGCGTGAGGAAGGTATCGATGAAGGCGGCACCACGATTGCATTCATCCCGAACAAAGGATGGTTTTGGCACATTCCGATGCATGATGACTTGGTCAGCGTCGGTGTCGTGGCGGAGGGCAAGTATCTGAGCCGTGATGGTGTGCGCGATCCGAAGGCGATGTTTGAGCGTGAACTGACCGAGAATCAATGGATTCAAGATCACCTCAGCAGTGGTACTTGCACGGGTGAGTTTTGGATCACTAGCGAGTATTCAAAGCATTCAAAGTTCGGCAGTGCCCAGGGTTTGCTATTGGTTGGAGATGCCTTTGCTTTCCTCGACCCAGTCTTCAGCAGCGGTGTGATGCTCGCGTTGAAAAGCGGTGTGCTGGCTGGCGATGCCATCCACTCTGCCTTGGCGGCGGGGGATCACTCTCCGGAGCGCTTCGCGGACTACGGCAAGCAGATGCGCATGGGGGTGGAGAATATGCGCAAGCTAGTCTATGCCTTCTACAACCCAGACTTTTCCTTCAAGGATGTCGTGATGAAGCATCCCGAGGCAGGCGCGGAGCTGACCGATTGCCTCTCCGGCGACCTGAACAAGGATTACACTAGCCTCTGGGCACGCATCTCTGAGTTTGTGAAGTTACCCGAAGATTTGCCCTATGGAATGCCACTGGCGGCTTGATCGTCCGTCGTCTCCGTGGAGGGCAGGTGTATTCTCCTGTCGCCGTCATTTTTACGGGTGAGTTGTCAGAAAAATCCTGGCTAGGAAGCATTAGGCGGCAGCTCTTGTCGGAGCTAACCGCCTAACAATTTGAAAAAAGATGAACTTGGCGGGGCTTATTTGCCCCAGACCTTTAGCAGTGCGGCTGCCATGTCAGCGGGGCTATCCGCGACGGAAATACCGCATTCCGAAAGGATGCGCTTCTTGGCGGCTGCGGTGTCGTCGGCACCTCCAATGATAGCACCTGCGTGACCCATACGGCGTCCTGGAGGTGCGGTGGCACCAGCGATGAAGGCCGCGATTGGCTTCTTGCAATGATCTTTGGCCCAGCGCGCGGCTTCGACCTCTGCGTTGCCACCGATTTCACCAATCATGATGATGGCCTCGGTCTCAGGGTCTTCGTTGAACATTTTCAGTACGTCGAGGTGATTGGTGCCGTTTACAGGATCACCGCCGATGCCGACGCAGGTGCTTTGACCGTAGCCACGAGTGGTCAGCTGCCAGACGGCCTCGTAGGTCAGGGTGCCTGAGCGGCTGACGACGCCGACATTACCGCGCTTGTGGATGTAGCCTGGGGCGATTCCGATACGGCAGCCACCGTGGGATTTTTCTCCCAAACCTGGGGTGACGAGTCCTGGGCAGTTTGGGCCGATCAGACGCGTCTTGCTGCCTTTCATGGCAGCTTTCACCTTGATCATGTCATTGACGGGAATGCCTTCAGTGATGGCGACAACAAGGTCGAGACCAGCATCCACTCCTTCCAAGATTGCATCAGCCGCAAAGGGGGGAGGTACGAAGATCACACTTACAGTCGCGCCGGTTTCCTTTGCAGCTTGGCTCACGGTGTCAAAGACAGGCACCTTGTGACTGCCATGCTCAAAGCTGAGGCCACCTTTGCCGGGTGTGACTCCGGCGATGAGTTTCGTGCCGTAGTCCAAGGAGGCTTTGGCGTGGCGGGAACCGAAATCGCCCGTGATGCCTTGGACGAGGATGCGTGTGTCAGTGTCAACGAGGATGGCCATGGTGCGATGCGTTGGGGGGTGAGATCAAAAAAAGGTCGCCGGAGATAAGGCCTGTCATGATAGGAGCGGCCTCCCCCCCGTCAAGAAGCGGCACCCACTCATTTCATGCGGGGCCGACCCGGCCTTGATCCATCTCCAGTCGCAATTGACCCAGTGTAATGGCTTCAGCCGCCGAGTGAGTAACATGCAGAACGGTCAGGCGATGGCGCTCTTGGAGATTACGCAGCAGCTCGGCCGCAATGCTGCGGGTGGTCTCATCCAGCGCGGAGAGCGGTTCATCCAGTAGCAAGACGCGGGGGCGGGCTGCAAGGGCGCGAGCTAGGGCGACGCGCTGCTTTTCCCCACCAGACAGGGCTTCGGTGAAACGGTCAAGCAGTTGGCCGATGCCGAGTTCAGAGACCAGTTCCTGCACCAAATCATCGCCGTCAGTCTGCCCACGCATCTTCAGGGGAAATCGGATTTGGTCACGCACCCGCGTCTCGGGGAAAAGGGCTAAATCCTGCGGCAGGTAGCCGATGCCACGCAGTCGAGGTTCCCATAGGGTCACGTCCTTGCTCTCTAGCCACACTTTGCCCCCGCTGGGCTTCCGTAGGCCACAGATGATCTCCAGCAAGGTCGTTTTGCCACAGCCGGTTGCTCCCATAAGCACGGCGTAGGTGTTTGCGGGGATCTCCAGGGAGACTTCCTGAAGCTGAAAGGCAGCGCCAGGCGCTGTCCAGGAGATGGCTTCGAGCGTGATCATGAGGGAGCGAAAGGAAGCTGGTTAGACGCGTTCGCCCGTCGTGCGGACGAGCACCAGCACGAGAATGGCGAGGGCGATCATGGCCAAACTAACCGCTACGGCCGAGTCTAGGTTTCCCACGCTAAGCTCGAGCCACACGGTCGTCGGTAGTACTTCAGTCTTCATGCGCGTGGCTCCGGCGAAGACCAAGATCGGCCCGAACTCACCCAAACTACGTGCCCAGGAGATGCAAAAGGCGGCTAACATGCCACGGCGTGCCGCCCGTAGGGCTACATGCCGAAAGGCCTGATAGTCGGTGGCACCCAGCGTTAGTGCGACCTGCTCAGGCCGTGGCGAAAGGTGGTCAAAGGTGCCGCGCATGGTACGGATGGCAAAAGCTGCGGCCACGACGAACTGCGCCAGCACCACTCCCGCGATGGTGTAGGTGAAGGGTAAGGTGGCTTCAATAGCGCGGCCCATTGGCGTCTGGAAAAAAATCAGCAAGCAGATGCCCACCACCATCGGCGGGAGAACGATGGGGATGTCCAGTGCGGCATCGATCCAAGTCTTGCCGGGGAATTCACGCCGAGCCATGAGGTAGCCGATGGGCACGGCGAAGAGCAGGGCTAGCGCCGCTGCGGCTGTGCAGGTCAGCACGCTCAAGCCGGCCGCGTAGCGGATCTCTGGCTTCACGAGGGTCCGCAGCCACGCCTGCGGCGTGCTAAAGCCTGCCGTTGCCGCGATGAGCAGGAACCAAAAGGCCAGATAACCCGCAGTGATCAGAACCAAGAAGATCCAAAAGGGGCGGCGCATCGGGGGATCAAGAAGGGGAAAGGTGTCGTCTGAGCTGAAAGTTAGGCTAAGCCACAGCAGGCTAGAGGCCAACCACTAAGTGGCCACTGTTTCTGCCGTGCTCGTCAGTGGCAGCACGCTCTTTGTGGTATCGAAATAGGCTGCTTTTTCCTCAAGGCCAAATACTTGCTGCGCCGTGGGCATGAAGGCTAACCGCTGGCGCTGCATTTCTCGAAAAAAACTCCTCTGCCTTCGCTCGGCTGCGACCTGAGACTTCAACATTGCGAAGCTGAATCAACAGGCCGCTCAGCGCACGTGGTTATGGGCTCAGGCCGCGTCCGGCAGAGCCACATAAGGGTCCTCGTGCAGCACGGGTTGCTTTTTGCCGCGCAAGAGCTTCACCCATTCGGCCAAGCAACCGAGAAAGATGATGGCGACAGCGCAGAGGAAGAAAGCTGTCACGACGGTATCAACCGTGAAATTGAACTGCTGAGCCGACCATTCCTTCAGTTGCTGCTCGCTGCCGCCAGCGGCGATTTTAGCTGCAAAGGAATCTGCCGCCGCGATGAAGCCCATCTTCGGATCAGAATCGAAGATTTTGATGTAACCCGCGCTAAAGGTCGCCGTCATCAGGAAGGCCAGTGGAATGCCGGTTACAGCTAGGTAGCGGGCCTTACCCATTTTGATCAGCAAGGTTGTGCCCAGGCAGAAAGCGATCACGGCAAGCAGCTGGTTGGCGATGCCAAAGAGCGGCCACAGCGTGTTGATGCCGCCTAGGGGATCGACCACGCCTTGGTAGAGGAAGTAGCCCCAGCCCGCGACGAGTAACGCGCTGGCAAAGACATTCGCAGGCAGGCTCTTTGTGTTGCCTAGTGGCTTCCACAGGTTGCCCATGAAGTCTTGGAGAATGAAGCGGCCCACACGCGTGCCAGCATCGATGGTGGTCAGGATGAAAAGCGCCTCAAACATGATGGCGAAGTGATACCAGAAGGCCATCCAACTTTCACCAAACGCGCGAGCGAACATCTGGGCCATGCCCACGGCAAAAGTGGGTGCACCGCCTGCACGGCCAAACATGGTCTTTTCCCCGATATCGGCAGCCAGCTTGTTCATGCCTTCCACGGTCACGGGGTATCCCGCTTGGGTGATGACCTGCACGACCTGCTCAGGTGGCATGGTTTTGTTGATACCTGCGTTGATGGCGAAGTATTCGCCCGGCACCAGCGCACAGGCAGCCACCAGGGCCATCAGCGCCACCAGCATCTCGGTGACCATCGCGCCATAGGCTACGCTGCGGATGCTGTCCTCGCGGTCCAGCATCTTCGGTGTGGTGCCGCTGGAGATGAGCGCATGGAAGCCGGAGATAGCGCCGCAGGCGATGGTGATGAAAACAAAGGGGAAGATTTTGCCTCCGAAGACGAGTCCGGTGCCATCGATGAACTTGGTGAGTTTCGGCATTTGCAGCTCAGGCGCGACAAAGATGACCGCCACGGCCAGCACCGCCACGGTGCCGATTTTCATGAAGGTGCTCAGGTAGTCTCGTGGAGCTAGCAGCATCCAGACCGGCAGCACCGAGGCCGCAAAGCCATAGATCATGATCGACCAAGCCAGCGAGGTGCCGCTGAAATCGAACCAATGCTCGATGCCCCAAGCGCCAAGCTTGCTGCCGGCCCACACGCTGACGAGTAGGCCTACGATGCCGAAGATCGTCACATCTCGCACGCTGATTTTTAGGATGGTGTGCCCAAAGCCCATGATGAACGCCAGCGGGATGGTCATGGCGATGGTAAATAGGCCCCAGGGGCTCTCCGCGAGAGCTTTCACGACGACCAATCCAAGCACGGCTAGCAAGATCGTCATGATGGCCAGGATCGAGATCATCGCCACAAAGCCCACCAAGGAGCCGACTTCCTCCTTCAGCATCTGACCGACTGATTTTCCACCGCGACGGATGCTGGCAAACATAACAATCGCATCATGCACCCCACCGCCCAGCGTGGCCCCGATGAGAATCCAAAGAGTCCCCGGCAGGTAGCCAAACTGAGAGGCCAGCACCGGCCCGACCAGTGGTCCCGGTCCTGCGATGGCTGCGAAGTGATGCCCAAACACGACCCATTGGTTCGTCGGCACAAAGTCCTTGCCGTCTTTTTTCGTGTGGGCGGGCGTGGCGCGTTGCTTGTCCAGCACCAGCACCTTTGTCACCAGCCACTTGCTGTAAAAGCGATACGCCACCGCAAAGCTGCACAGACCTGCAACCACGATCCATAGAGCATTGATCGTCTCACCCTGGTGAAACGCCGTGAATGCGACAGAACCCGCGCCGAGCGCGGAAATGGCGAGCCAGAGGAGAATGCGGAGCGGTTTGGGCATAACGGGCGCGAGACTAGACCGAGTCTCCCCCTTGGCAAGGCTGTCATCACAACCAGAGAAACTTCAGCCCTCACGGCCAGCCCCGCCGTCGTCAAGCCAAGCCTGCAAAGGTGGTAGGCTATGGCCTTCCCCTCAACGAATGGATCTCCTGGCCAGCGTGGGGCTAGGACAAAAAAGCCGCATCGCCAATCCCCAGTTCGGCGATTGGCAGAAGGATGATTTCTGCATTCAAGCGACTTCCCCGCCTTCATGCTTGGCTCTGAAATCATCCCCGTGAAGAAGATCGGCATCAGGAAGTGATGTGGCACGAGCTTTCTAGCTCATGCCTGTGGCTCATCTGTCGTTTGCACAGGCGATTTTCTCCAAGATCGTCTAGCCTTGGCTGTTCAGTCGCACTTCACGATTCAGCAGGGCATGAAAAACCCTCCCGTGCGGGGGCAGGGGAGGGTCGGTTTGCCCAGTTTGGCAGGAATCAGTTCAGCTCAGCGAGCTTGGCCTTGATCGCCTCAAAGTTCGGCAGGTCGCCGGGGTTTTCGAGGGCTTCGGCGTATTGGATGACGCCTGCTTTGTCGATGATGAAGGCAGAGCGCTTGGGTACGCCGCCCATGATGAGGTTTTTGGCGGGCAGGAAGCTATCGTAAGCCACGCCGTAGGCGGTGGTGACCTTGTGGTCGTAGTCGCTTAGCAGCTTCAGGGTGATCCCTTCTTTGTCTGCCCAAGCTTTTTGAGCGAAGGGGTTATCGCCGCTGATGCCGACGACGGTGGCGTTCAGGGCGGTGTATTCGTTGATGTTCTTCGAGAGCTCGCAAAATTCTGCTGTGCAGACACCCGTGAAGGCCATCGGTACGAAGAGGAGCAGGAGATTGGTCTGGCCGATGTTTTCGGACAATTGGAATAGCTCGGGGCCGCTGGCGCCGAGGGTGGTGACGGTGAAATCGGGGGCAGGTGTGCCGACGGAGAGAGCCATGGGATGCAGTGGGGGATGAAGGTGAGAAGGCACCCGGAGAGGGCGCGATCACCATCAAAGGAGGATCGGTGCCGGAGTCAATGCCGGTTTGATCACTCGCCGATCTTCACGGCTTGGCGTGGGTTGGTGTCCAGCAGTCGTTCGAGTTCAGCCTTGCTTAGACCTAGCTGCTGCTGCCCTTGACTTAAGATCCGCGGTAGGGTGACGGTGCTCCCGACGAAATGAGAACCATCTGGGCTGCGGGCGACGAGGTCATCGCCGACACGGATGTCCCAACCGGCGAGGCTGTAGGTGCCGGGGCCGAGGCGGGCGGCGGAGATGGCATCGGTGACGAAGATAGTCTTCTCTAGCCCTGCGATAGCGAGGTAGTTTTTTAGACTATAAAAGTCGATGTGAACG
Source organism: Prosthecobacter sp. (assembly GCA_044355075.1). Classification (GTDB taxonomy): domain Bacteria; phylum Verrucomicrobiota; class Verrucomicrobiia; order Verrucomicrobiales; family Verrucomicrobiaceae; genus Prosthecobacter. The sequence goes on along the minus strand of JBIKYV010000011.1, from coordinate 20,270 downwards.
CCATCAGGGATGAAGCAGAGCCAGAGCTTGTCCCGCAGGGCCAGGGCGCGGTGGATGATATTGTCATGGCGGTGCATGAGCATTGGGCAGCCATTGCCCACGTGGGTGAACATGCTCAGCCCGTGTTCGGTCGAGGCGCGCAGGGTGTCGAGGCTGGGGTTGCAGTGTCCGGCGGAAACTGTGATGCCGTTGTTGGCCAGAAACTCGAGGGTGCGAAAGTGTTCGTCATGCTCGGGGGCTAGGGTGACGACACGGGTCAGACCGCCCGCTGCATCTAGCAGTTGCTTGGCCGCATCCAGTGAAGCCGGGCGTACATGTTGGGCAGGGTGAGCGCCCACGTAGCCTTTCTCAGGGCTGATGAAGGGGCCTTCGATGTGAATGCCAGCGATGACCGAGCGCGCGAGTTCATCAGCCTCACGCAGGCTGACCAGCCTAGTCATGCGATCTGTCATGACCTTGAGGTCATCGGTGATGAAAGTGGCTAGGATCTGGGAGCAGCCATCCTCGATCAAGCATTTGCAGGCATGGTGAAGGGCCTCTGCCGTGAGTCCATCACGATTGAAGTCAGTGCCTGCGTAGCCATTTACCTGAAGGTCAAAAGGTTTCATGAAGGTTATAACGCACAATATTTTCCTCCTTTATAGGGTTCATGATGGCACTTGCTGGTGCTTTTGTGCCCAGGCCGCAAGGTGGATGCTGCGGATGTGGGTGCGCGTGTTTACCGGGGATTCACGTCGCGATTTGTCGTCATTAATGGGCTCCACGTGGGCTACCTAGACGGCTTGAGATGGTGGGTAGGCTGGATGAGCAGAGTGTGCCCTTTTTGGACATTAATCCAGCAGACGTGGATGAGCGTGACTTGGCGCATCTCCTTCATCCATAAGGCCCGTGCGGCGTTCGATTTCGGCAGCGATCTGGTCAAAGATCAATGCTTCGGGAGGAGGATTTTTTTTCAGCAAAGCCACAGGAATGCCCAAAGCGCTGGCCTCTAAGAAGGAGTTCAGCCGAGGAACATTTTGATCAAAAAGCATGTCTGAGGGTAGCAAAGCCCTCAGCTCTGCGGCTACCTTTTGACTTACCTGACTTTCCATGGACACCATGGTCAAAAGGACGCCCGTAACCTTCACCCTAGCGCCCTCACTGCGGAAACGTGACAGCGTCTCCAGCATATGAGGCACGCTGCGTACCGCCAGTGGCTCTGACTGCTGCGGCAGGACAACGTAGTCGCAGGCTTTGATCACAGATTCGGACATGGCATTTAGGCCCGCCGCTGTGTCCAGGATCAGGCAGTCCACGCCACGCAATGCGGCTGCGCGCACTAGTTCGTCGAGGCGCGTGGGCACCTCTTGCGAGGGCCAGCCAAGGCGGGCGGCATTGTCGTATTGCCCGGCGGGCAGGATCTGTAGCTCCGGCAATCGAGTCGCGAGTACTAAGCGTCCAACATCACGCTCCAGGCCGCAGAGATAGTCGTAAAAGCCGACCTTGGACCGAGCTGAGCGCGCCAGGGACAGCCCAACACCGCCCTGTGGGTCTGTATCCACGAGCAGCGTATTCCATCCGCGCCGCGCAAGGGAGTAGGCGAGGTTAATGCAGAGGGTCGTCTTTCCGACACCTCCTTTTTGGCTGGCCGTGGCGAGTGCGATCAAGGGGCTGCGGTGGATGACGTGGGGTTACAGCAGGTGTGGTTAGCGCTAGCGTAGTCAGCTCAGGCAGTTGCCAGGGACGGCACCGGGGTAGCGGTGTCCACATCAGCATGATAGTCCACGCCACTGAGGCCAAAACCGAACAAACGCAGGAAGCTGGTCTGGTAGCCTTCGAAGTCACCCAAATCGGCCAAGTTTTCCGTGGTCACGATGTTCCAGCGATCATCGACCAGCTTTTGTACCTCTGGGGCCATTTCCCAGTCGTCCACACGGATGCGGCCGACTTCGTCAGGCTGGGGATTGGCACCCTGATAGAGTCGCTCACGAAAGAGGCGATCCATCTGCTCGATGGTGTCTTCATGGCTGCCGGCGGCCTTCATCACTTGGTAAAGCAGCGAAATATAAAGGGGCACCACGGGGATGGCACTGCTGGCTTGGGTGACCAGCGCCTTGTTCACCGAGACCCAGGCCTTGCCACCGATGGGGGCCAGTTTCTCATCCAGGGCACGTTGGGCGCGCTCTACGTCCTCTTTAGCGCGACCAATCGTGCCATTTTTATAGATCGGCCAGGTCAGTTCTGGCCCGATGTAGCTGTAGGCCACGGTCTGGGTGCCTGGGGCTACCACGCCGGCTTCAAGCAGCGCATCCATCCACATTTCCCAGTCTTCGCCGCCCATTACAGCCACGGTTTGGGCGATCTCGTCTTCGTTCGCGGCCTCTAGGGTGATTTCATTCACGGCACCGGTGCCGGTGTTGAGGTTTTTGTTTGTGTAACTTTGGCCAATCGGCTTCAGGACGGACTTGAAGACCTCGCCCGTCTTCGGATGCGTGCGGCGTGGTGAGGCGAGGCTGTAGATGACACAGTCCACCTGACCCAGGTCTGCTTTGATGGCAGCGACGACTTCCTGTTTCATCGCATCGGAGAAGGCATCGCCATTGAAAGAGCGGGCATAGAGACCCGCCGCCTGGGCCTCTTTTTCAAAAGCAGCCGTATTGTACCAACCTGCAGTGCCGCAGCGGTCCATCTCCCCTGGTTTTTCGAAAAAGACCCCGAGGGTGGCAGCGCCTCCGCCAAAAGCAGCAGCGATGCGGGAGGAGAGGCCATAGCCTGTGGAGGCCCCAATGACGAGCACCTTCTTTGGGGCATCGGCGATCGGCCCACGTGCTTTGACCACTTCGATTTGCTCGGCGACATGCTTGGCGCAGCCCACGGGGTGGGCAGTCGTGCAGATGAAACCACGGATCTTTGGAGTGACGATCATGACAGGAAAGGGTGGGGAGAAATGAACTGCCCCTGCGATGGGGCCGACGGTTAGCTAGCAGTGCACGCCTGTCGGGCAACTGGTTTTCCCTCCCGACTGCCTCAGCCTACCGATGCATTTCCTGCGCGCCGGCCTTGCACAATAGGGATCGACGCGCGTAATGCCGCCTGATGTTTCGCTCCTTTGCCCTTCTCGTTCTGCTTTCCTGCTGCCTCCTGTCCTGCGGACCTGTGGACCGCAGCGGCATGTCTCTTGCGGACTATGAACATGCTGGCACTGAGGCGCTGGTGCGTGAGGTTTTGCGCACGCTGCCTGACCCGAATCCGGGCGTCCAGAAAAGTTACTCCATCGCCCTGGGGGAAATCATTCGAGGCCGTGATTACACAGCCGCCAGTGTGCCATTTATCCAGCGTTTCGCCGATACAAAGCTGCGCATCATCAGTGCCTCTGTGCTGGCGACGGCACCCCCTGATAACACGGCCATCGACCCTGATCTGCGCGTGCCGGTTTTCCTCATTCAGATCCGCACCATGAAGCAAATCGCTGGGAATATCTGGGAGTATGAAGCCGCTTGGGCCTACAAGAAGCATTTTCAGCGTCAAAGCTGGAAGGTCACCAGTGACAATGGCAGTTGGAAAGTCGAGCCTGGCCCTGTCATTGAGGGTAACTGGCAACGCTGAGCCTGATAGCATCGCCCTTTGACAGAGTCTGCATTCTCCTCTCCTTGGCAAGAATATGACAGGTATCGGCGAAACTAGCACTCACTTTTTCCATCACGGCAGCGTCAGCGAGCCGTTCGTTTTTGCCAGCGGAGACACTCTGCCAAGCATCACGGTCGCTTATGAGATGTATGGTAAACTGAACGCGCGGAAGACTAACGCGATTCTTCTCTTTCACGCGCTTTCCGGCAGTCAGCACGCTGCTGGCTACAATCCTGAAGTGCCTGGCCTGGCAGATCGGTGGACCGATGATGTAAAAAATGGCTGGTGGGATCTTTTTATCGGTCCTGGCAAGGCGCTTGATACCAACCGCTGGTGTATCATTTGTGCAAATTATCTTGGCGGCTGCTACGGTAGCAGCGGCCCGGCCTCACTGAATCCGGAGACAGGCAAACCCTATGGCGCTGCCTTCCCCCCCGTGATCAGCAGCGATATCGTCCGAAGCCAGATCGCACTTTTGGATCATCTAGGTATTAAAAAACTTCACGCGGTTATTGGCTCTTCCGTGGGAGGCTTGCTGGCCATCAATTTAGCCACCCTCTATCCAGAACGTGTGAAAATCGTCATGCCTGTGGCCACAGGCCTGCGCACCACAGTGTTGACGCGACTGACTTTATTCGAGCAGGTGCTCGCCATCGAAAACGATCCGCATTTCAAAGGCGGGAACTACTACGAAGGTGATCCGCCTGAATATGGCCTAGCTTTGGCACGCATGATCTCTCACAAAACTTTTGTGCACCTGGATGCCATCGAGCGCCGCGCACGTCAGAGTGTGACCCAGCCCGAAGGCCAGCTGTCTTGGTACAAAGTGGGTCACAATGTGGAAAGCTACATGCTGCACCAGGGTAAAAAGTTCGTGAAGCGCTTCGATGCGAACTGCTACCTGCGTATCATCAATATGTGGTTGCGCTACGATCCGCTGCGTGATGCTGGCGTGGCCAGCTATGATGAACTCTTCGCCCGGAGTCGTGCGGCAGGGCATCATTACCTCGTCTTCAGCATCGACAGTGACTTCTGTTTTTATCCCGAAGAGCAGGCAGAGCTCATCAGCTCGCTCGAGCGGGCTGAAGTCTCTAGCATGCACATCACGGTGCACTCGGACAAAGGGCACGATTCTTTCCTACTGGAGCCTCAGCTTTACACCCCGCACCTTGTTTACACATTACAGGGGCGCTGGCAAAAGTCGTCTCTCGACTCACCGGTGAACGAAGTCGAGTGAACTTTGTGAGTGCCATGGGAGCTGGGCATCGAGTAGGATTTTTTAAGTTTTCCGATGCAGTTACCTCTCCCGCGCACTCTTTTTCTCTGTTTGATCGCCGCATCCGCGTCCGCCCAGTGGACCACCTCACGCATTCATGGCACGCCGGAGGCACCGAAGCCGTTCATCGCGGAGCAGGCATTCACGCACATTGAGCTGCATGACGGCTTGGAGATGATCGCGGTGCCCGGGGCGCATCGGTTCGCGGCGGTGGAAAACACGGGGAAGGTCTTTACGTTTGCGGATAAGCCGCAAGCGGCATCGCAGCATCAGCTGATCGATTTAAAGGCCAAGCATGAGAAGCTCTCGCATGTCTATGGCATCGCGTTTCATCCGAAGTGGCGGGAGAACGGCTTTGTCTTCATCACCTACACAATCGGTGACAAATTGGACGATGGCACAAAGCTCTCCCGTTTCCAGCTTACGCAAAATGAGCCGCCGGTGCTCGATCCTAGCTCGGAGCTTGTGCTCCTTTCCTGGTTATGTGGCGGGCACAATGGCGCATCGCTTCAATTTGGCCCAGATGGCATGCTCTACTGCTCCACTGGTGATGCCGAAGTGCCCTCGCCACCTGATCCACGTAATACAGGTCAGGGGCTCAATGACCTCCTCTCCTGCATCTTGCGAATCGATGTGGATCATCCGCAAAATGGCAGAGCTTACTCGATCCCCCCAAACAATCCGTTCATCACTACCCCAGGGGCGATGCCAGAGATATGGGCCTTCGGCTTTCGCAATCCATGGAAGATGAGCTTTGATGCTAAAGGCCGCCTATGGTGCGGCGATGTTGGCTGGGAGTTGTGGGAGATGATCCACCTCGTGCAGCGCGGTGGCAATCATGGCTGGAGCGCCATGGAGGCCTCGCAACCAATCAAACCACAGATCAAAGGGCCGGGCGAAATCATCCCACCTGTGGCAGCTCACCCTCATACCGAGGCGGCGAGTATTACTGGTGGTTATGTGTATCACGGCAGCCGCTTTCCTGAGCTGCGCGATGCCTATATCTATGGTGACTACGAGACCGGCAAAATTTGGGCGCTCTGGCATGATGGAAAGCAGGTCACGCGACGCGAGGAGATCGCTGACACGCCGCATAAGATTGTCACCTTCGGCCAAAGCGAGGACGGCGAGCTCTATTGGATGAACTGGGAGAAAGACACACGCCTCTACCGCCTCAAGAAAAACCCATTGCTCGGCAGGCCGAGCCAGTTCCCTCGCAAACTAAGCGAAACCGGCCTCTTCGCCGACACCACCTCACAAAAGCCTGCCATAGGTGTTTTGTCCTTCGAGATCGCCGAGCCGATGTGGCAGGATGGTGCCACTGCGCAGCGCTTTGTGGCCCTGCCCAATGCCAAGAGTATCAAGACCATTGTCAGCGGCAAGCCGGGTAACCTGAACTATAAGGTCGAATGGCCCGCCGACTCGGTGTTGGCACGCACTATCAGTTTGAAGAAAAAGGTCGAGACGCAGATTCTACACTTCGATGGCGAGTCCTGGAACGGTTACTCTTATCGCTGGAATGATGTGGGCACGGAAGCAGAGCTTGTTGGCCCTGACGGCGAGGAATTCATCGCTGACAAACAGCCCTGGCGCATCCACAGCCGTGGCGAGTGTGCCCGCTGTCACACAAGCTGGAGCGGCTTCACGCTCGGCTTCCAACCGGACCAGCTCACTCAAATCGACGGCAGAAAGCCCGAGGACGTGCTCAATGCCGCTTTCCTGGCTCGACGAACAAATCGGCTTCACGAAAAAAACGACCTCGAGTCCCAAGCGCGTGCCTGGCTGCATGCAAACTGTGCTCACTGTCATCGCCGTCATGGCGGCGGCAGTGTGCAGCTCATGCTGAATGCAGATTTGGCGACTGCAGAGACGATGATGCTTGATGAAAAGCCCGTTCGTGGGGAGCTCGGCCTCGCGGCTGCGCGAGTCATCTCTCCTGGGAAGCCTGAGCAAAGTGTTCTCATTGCTCGCATTGCACGCAGTGGGAATGGACATATGCCGATGATTGGTGCGCGTGAGGTGGATCCAAAAGCTTTCAAGCTGCTTTGGGATTGGATTGCAGGCTCTGCATCCTCTCCGGCAAGCCAAGAGGTTCAGACGCCTTCAGACGCACTTTTGGCGGTAAATGCCATCAGTCGTGGTCAACGGGCTTTTGACCCGGCACTGGCCAAACATGCGAATCCTGAGATTGCCTGTTACTTCGAGCGCTTTGTGCCTTTCGATCAGCGGGTGAAAACCCTGGGCATTAACTTTGACGCGAAGAAGCTTCTCGCTGTCCAAGGTAATGCGAAACGTGGCTCCGAACTTATTCGCATGACTGGTAAAATGGCCGCCTGCCTAACCTGCCATGTCGTGAACGGCAGCGGTCGCGACTTCGGGCCTGATCTTAGTACGGTGGGCGCACGCTTGAGCCGTGAGCAACTGCTCGAAAGCATCCATATGCCTTCCAAGACCCTAGCCAAGGGATACGAGGCATGGACACTGACTTTGACGGATGGCACGCAAAAGACCGGCTTCCTCGTGCATCGCAGTGACCAAGATGTGAAGCTCAAGCTAGCCACCGGCCAATCGCTGACGGTTCCGAATGCTCAAGTTACCTCGCAAAAGCTCCAACCAGTCTCGTTGATGCCGGAAGGATTACTGCAAGCGATGACGCAGCAGGAGGTGGCTGATTTGCTGGCTTGGTTAGCTTCGTTAAAATGACGGTCTAAGTCTCTGCGAAGAGTTCATTAGGCGTTCGCTGAGCTTACCCATTTGTATCTTAACCCTCTTGATTTGAGCTTAAGTTAGCTGCTGTCTCTACGATTGCACTTCCAGGTATCACCTCATCACCTGAATCGGGGTGAATTTGATAATCTCCAGACTTAGCATCTTTGGTGATATGAATGTAGCCGCGAAGCGCAGCTGCTTCTACCAGTGTGGCAAAGCTACGGTAGCCATGAAAACGTTCGCTGAACTGAGGAAGTCGTCGCTTAATGGTCTGTTTCACGGATGACGCCCAGATGGGCTGGTTGCCTCCACGCTCGTTCATCATGGCGTCCACGGTTTCCATGAAAAGATCCAAGGCTTTTTCAGGGTCACCCGCTGATTTCTGCGTGGGTTCTACAGTTGTGATGGTTTTGAGGGCTTGGCCTGCGGGTTCTTCTTTTGGTTTAACTGGTGACTTAGGCGAATTTGCTTTCGTGGCTTGTTTGCGGCGAGGTTGTTCACGAACCAAATCATCGTAGAAGATGAACTCGTCACAGTTTTTGATGAAGATATCTCCCGTCGAGTTTTTGACGCCTACCCCCACAACAGTCTTGTTGTTTTCGCGAAGTTTACTGACGAGAGGCGAGAAGTCTGAATCTCCGCTGACGATGATGAAGGTATCTACATGAGATTTTGTGTAGCAGAGATCGAGTGCATCCACGACCATGCGAATGTCTGCGCTATTCTTTCCACCCTGGCGCACATGTGGAATCTCAATCATTTCAAAAGCGGCATCGTGCATCGCGCGCTTGTGTTCTTTGTAACGATCCCAATCGCAGTAAGCCTTTTTGACCACGATGCTGCCTTTGACGAGCAAGCGCTCCAGGATCTTACCCATATCAAACTTTTCATACTTCGCCTCACGCACCCCAATGGCGAGGTTCTCGAAGTCGCAGAATATCGCCATGGTATGATCTCGGTCTGGATTGCGCATGTCGTTAGATTCGCGGTGGGCATCCTCTGGGTCAAGCTTTGTCCATGAAGCCTTTGCCATTAGGCTAATTGACTTCAGCAAGTGATCATAAATCGCGCATGAACTTCGGAAGTTCGTGCTTATGTAGAATTCCTTCCATGATTCTTCGTTACATCGCTCCATTTCTCGCCGCCGTTGCGTGGGCGGATGGTCCCAAAGACAATCTAGCTGATCAAGTGCGCCCCATTCCACCTCCAGGGGTGGCTGTTCCAGAGGCTGATAGAAAGCTGTTGCAGCAAGGGCTGACGGAACTTCGAACTGCGATTGATGTGGCGGTCAAAGCCCAGCAAAAGAACCCGAAACTGGCCGACCTTCTGCCCGACATTGAGGTTTATTACAAGGCCGTCGATTGGGCGCTGAAGTACAACGAAGTTCATAAGCTTGGTGAGCTCAAGTCAGCCCAAGAAATCCTAGCCGAAGGCATGCAACGAGCAGGTCAGCTGAAAAATGGACAGCATCCTTGGACAACTCAAAAAGGTTTGGTGGTTCGAGGCTATCGTTCCAAGATCGATGGCTCAGTTCAACCCTATGGCATGGTCATTCCTGAAACCTACCAAGGTGCTCCCGCACGCTTGGATGCCTGGTGTCATGGTCGTGGAGAGACGCTGAGTGAACTGGCTTTCATTGATCAGCGTCGTAAGCAAACGGGGCAAATTTCCCCAGCAAATACCTTGGTTTTGCACCCTTACGGCAGATACTGCTGCGCAAATAAATTCGCAGGTGAGATTGATCTGATGGAGGCTTTGGGTCACGCCAAGAGGTTTTATGCCATTGATGAAGATCGCATGATCATTCGTGGCTTTAGCATGGGTGGAGCTGCCGTTTGGCAGTTCGCGGTGAATTATCCCGACCTGTGGTGTGCTGCTAATCCGGGCGCTGGTTTTGCGGAGACTCCTGAATTCCTCAATGTCTTCCAAAGCGAAGATGTTTCCCAGATTCCAGCTTATGAAAAAACACTCTGGCACTGGTACAATGCGACAGATCGTGCGGTGAACCTTTTCCACGTGCCTACCGTGGCCTACAGCGGAGAACTGGATAAGCAGAAGCAAGCCGCTGATGTGATGGCGAGGCATTTACGTGAAGAAAGGATCGAGTTGACCCACATCATCGGACCTCAGACAGCGCATAAAATTCATCCCGATTCGCTGATTGAAATCGAGAAGCGCTTGGCCGCCATCGCCTCATTAGGGCGTGACCGTACGCCTCGGGAAATTCAATTCACTACATGGTTTTTACGATACCCAACCATGCATTGGCTGACGGTTGATCGCATGGAGCGGCACTGGGAGCGTGCACGTGTTCATGCCAAAATTACATCGTCGAGCGCGCTAAACATCGAAACCAGCAATGTTCGTGGATTGACCCTCGATATGCCAGCGGGCCACGCTCCTTTTCCCATTCAGCAGCGTGTGGTTCTCAAGATCGATCGTGATACTCTTGAGTTGGCTGGCCCTAAGTCTGATCGTTCATGGCAGATTCACCTGCGTCGCCAAGGTAATCAATGGCAGCAAGTGGACTCCCCGGATGAAGGCGGGCAGTTGGCCAAAATACATGGTCTATCGGGTCCGATTGACGATGCCTTCATGGACAGCTTTTTGATGGTTAAACCAACGGGGGGAGCTATGAATCCCGAGCTTCAAGCATGGACACAGCATGAGATGAATCGCGCTTTTTTTGAATGGAGACGTCAGTTCCGTGGAGACGCACCTGTCAAAGACGATCAATCTATCACCGACGCTGACATCGCAGCACATCATCTGGTTTTGTGGGGAGACCCTAAGAGCAATGCAGTGCTTGCGAAGGTCCTGGCCAAGTTGCCAATCACATGGGCTGATGGCAAAGTGACTGCCAACGGCAAAACGTATGATGTCAGCAAATACGTGCCGATATTGATCTACCCAAATCCGCTAAATCCGAAACGTTACGTCGTGATCAACAGTAGCTTCACCTACCGCGAGTATGATTATCTGAATAACGCGCGGCAGGTGGCAAAGTTACCCGATTGGGCAGTGGTCGAGATCACAGCACCCAAATCCTCACGTGGACCTGGCAAGATTAGCGATGCTGGTTTCTTTGACGAGTTATGGCAATGGAGGAAAAACTAAAAAATTCATCATTAATGATTTTGATCGAGTTTGAGAATTAATGCCTTGTTTTTTAGCCTGGCGTTATAGCTGATAAGCCTGACCTGCCTGAACGTTTTCTCTACGCCATGACCTCACGTCGCCATTTCCTTACCACTAGTTTTGGAGCAATCACTGCTTCTTCTTTATCCGCAATTGAGCCGATTCAACGTTCAGGAAAAAGCCGGATGCAATTGGGGGTGGCGGCCTATTCGTTTCGCGAATCGTTTCAATGGATGAGAGGCAAGGAAAATAAGCCTAAAGCTGACCGCAAGCCCTGGAGCATTTTCGATTTCATCGACTGGTGTGCGGATAACAACGTGCCTGGTGCTGAAGTCACGAGCTATTTTTTTCCACCTGATGTGGATGAGAAGTTCCTCCTTGAGGTGAAGCGCCATGCCTATCTGCGTGGAGTGCAGCTCGCAGGCACTGCCGTGGGGAATAACTTTGCTCTACCCCAGGGCGAGAAGTTGGATCAAGAGATCGACTCTGTGAAGCGCTGGATTGATTATGCTGCGATCATGAACGCTCCTCATATTCGTGTTTTCGCTGGGCCTCAGCCCAAAGGATTGACCGAAGCAGAAGCAGTTTCCAACTGCCTCAAGGCCTATCAGGAATGTCTCGATTATGCCGCTAAGAAAGGCATTTTTCTCGGGCTCGAGAATCACGGTGGCATTGTTGCAGAGCCCGATAACTTGATTAAGATGGTCAAAGCCGCTAATAGCCCATGGGCCGGCATCAACTGGGATAGTGGTAACTTTCACACCGAAGATCCTTATGGTGATTTGGCCAAAATCGCGCCTTACGCCATCAATGTGCAGCTGAAGATGGAAATCAGCCCCAAAGGAAGCAAGAAGGGCGAGTCAAAGCCCGCCGATGTGCCGCGTCTTTTGAAGATCCTGCGTGATGCCAATTACCAAGGTTGGTTCACGCTGGAGTATGAAATGGCGAAGGATCCATTTACCGAAGTGCCTAAAGTCTTAGAGATGCTTCGTCCTTTACTTGGTTAACCCTTTCTATAACACCGAGCGAGATTCTTTATGTCTTCTTCCTTTAATCGTACCACTTGGCTCATCATCATCATCGCGAGCATAGGCTTCCTTTTTGATACCTATGAACTTTTGATGACGCCTCTCGTCGCTGCACCTGCGATTGCTGAATTACTTAAAGTTCCACTCAACAATCCCATGGTGACCGACTGGGTGGGTAAACTGCTCTGGATTGCAGCTCTTTGTGGCGGTATTTTCGGCCTTTTGGGTGGATGGCTGGTCGATCGTTTTGGCCGGAAAACCATCATGGCAGCGAGTATCTTCATGTATTCGCTGTCCCCCTTTTGTGCTGCCTACGCGACTTCGTTGGGTGTTTTCGTCTTTTTCCGCAGCACGACTTTCATTGGTGTCTGCATTGAGTTTGTGGCTGCCATCACATGGCTAGCGGAAGTTTTTCCCGAGAAGAAGTCTAAGGAAAAATGGCTCGGTATCACACAGGCTTTTGCTTCACTCGGTGGTCTATTGGTGACGGGTGTTAGTGTGTGGATCAGTCAACATGGTGCAGAGCTTCCGCACATGAGTTTGCCTGTAGGGCTTGGTGCTACCGATCCTGCGTCCTGGCGCTACTTGCTGATGACAGGCATTCTTCCTGCCATTCCTATCGCACTGTTGCTGCCCTTTGTGCCTGAAAGCCAAGTCTGGAAAGAGCGTCGTGCTTCAGGCATGTTGAAGCGCCCAAGCTTTACAGCTCTCTTTGCACCGGAGTTGCGTCGTGTAACGCTAGTCACAGCTGCCCTTTCTGCCTGTGCCTACGGAATCGCCTTTGGTGCTCTGCAAGTCACGGTGGCTCGTGTCACGCCAGGTTTGCCCGAGCTCAAAGAAGTTTCAAAAACGCTAGCACCCCTGCGCAAGGAGGCTGAAGCACTGAATCTTCAGCTGAATCAGCTTCAGCCGACGGATCCGGCGCGGAAAGAGATCGTGGTGAAGATCAAAGAGAACTTTGTGAAGTCCAAGCCGCATAACGACAAGGTCAAGGAGATGGCGGACAAAGTGCAACTGCGCCAGGAGCTGGGTGGGTTGGTTGGACGCTTGTTACTGGCGGGTCTACTCATCTGGGGGATTAGCCGCGTTACCTTGCTGCGCCTGTTTCAGATTCCCGCCATGGTGCTTCTGCCTTTGACCTATTTTAAACTGTTCGAGGTAGGCGGGTCGTCATTCCTATGGGCTTATGGAATTTGTGGTCTGCTCACGGTGGCCCAGTTCAGCTACTTCGGTGAATATCTCCCGAAAGTGTTTCCTATGCATCTTCGCGGCACGGGTGGCAGTTTCGCCACGAACGTAGGAGGGCGCATGATCGGAACCAGCATGGCTTTTCTGACAACAAGCTTTGTCGCCCCCATGTTGGCAGGCTCGGGACCTCTTCTCCCGTCTCATGTGGCGATGGCAGCTGGTTATGTTGGAACTGCCATCGCTGTTCTTAGTTTCCTTTTTGGCTTCTTCCTCCCCGAACCGAAGGCCGAAGACTGATCCATGGCCTTGCTCTTTGCTCAAAGTGTAAGCCTACTAGACAAAACCCAGCCTCCTCTGTATCTCGCCTCTTACCATGAAAACACGTCGGACCCTTTTTGCTTTACTTGCTCTCCTTGCCTTGTCAGCCTCCATCCACGCGGAAGATGGCTGGATTTCTATGTTTAACGGAAAGGATCTCACGGGATGGAAATCCAATGACGAAGTTCCAGGTGTCTTCACGGTTGAAAACGGTGAACTCAAAGTCGCAGGAGGTCGTGCACACCTATTTTATCTGGGTCAGGATGGAAAAGCGTCCTTCAAAAGCTTCGAACTTAAAATGAAGGTCAAAACGACTGAAGGCGGCAATAGTGGTGTCTATTTCCATACTCAGTACCAAGAGAAAGGCTGGCCAGATGCAGGATATGAATGCCAAGTGAATAGCACCCACAGCGATCCCAAAAAGACGGGAAGCCTTTACGGTGTCATCAACATCTTAGCTCTCAAAGAAGGGCAGGCAGAACCCAAGGGAGGCAAACACATTAAAGTGCCAAGTGCACCCAGCCAAGACGGTGAATGGTTTGATTATGTAATCCGAGTCGAAGGCAAGCGGATTAGTTTGCAGGTTAACGGCAAAACAACAGTAGCGTTCACGGAGCCTGAAGGTTGGGACCCTGCCAAGGAACTACACAACATGCCTGGTCGCAAATTGAGCGGAGGTGTCATCGCCATCCAAGGACACGATCCCAAAAGTGTCACTTACTACAAAGACATCTTTATCAAGTCTCTCTGAAGTATCCATACGGCTTCTAGGCACAGAATCAGTTCTCATTCTGTGATCAGGCCGAACTGTTATGATTGATTCCGATTCTGCTGTCCTTGAACTGCGATCCTACTTCGTGAGAAGAAGGAATTGTCTTTTAGTTCGTGGAAGGTTCACTGACTTTTACATGGATTACTACCTGCATTTGATGCAGCATGGACTCCAGAATGATGAACCGCAGGACTCCATGCTCAAGGATGCTTTTGCGGCCATGGCACTACATTTGGCATCGCGGCCACATGATGAAAAATGTGCGTGGACGATTCATGTTCAGCAGCCCTTGATGAATTTATTCGTGACTGGAGGCGGCTATCCGGTGTCTCAAATGACAGGTCGGATTTTCACGGATGATGTCAAAGATATGGGCAAGTCTTTGTTCATCGCACAGACAACGAGTGCTCATCATCCTTCGCGTCAGAGTATGGTCGAGTTTAGCGGACTGGATATGCTCAATTCTGTGGAGTCCTTCTATGATCAAAGTGAACAAAGGCCCACGAGATACTTCCGACTTCCTGAGGAAGATTTTGTGCAAATCTCTGCAGAGCCAGATGCTGATCTAGCGTGGTTGCGGAATCTGAAGTTGGAAGAGATTGCGGAACTCGATCACACTGAAGAGCTTTCTTTGCTAGAGACCCGTGCTTGTCGTTTTCATTGTGGCTGCAGTTTAGATCGGTTATTTCCGATGCTTGGCCGATTAGCAGAAGATGATTTGAATTACATTTTTGAAGACGGCTACGCCAATCTGACCTGCCCACGTTGTGGTGCCAAATATAAAGCTTCCAAGGAACATTTTGAGCATTGGAAAGCAACGATGAGTCCTTCCTGAGTGGAATCGAATCAGATCATGACTGCTCAGCCTACGAACACCTCACCTCAATACAAAATCGGCAATGAAAAGCTGATCATGGTGATGCCTGCAGCGGCGCGGAAGCTATCCAGTCTTCTAACGAAGCAAGGCAGAGCAGAATATGGTGCACTACGTGTAGCTGTGGTCGGAGGCGGATGCTCGGGATTGCAATACAAGATGGACTTGGTCGATGGACCTGCCAATCGCGATATCATGGTGGTTTCTAATCAAGTGCGTGTGGTCATTGATCCTAAGAGTGCCTTGTTTGTGACAGGCTCAGAACTCGATTATAGCGATGATTTGCAACAAGGAGGATTCAAAGTGAAAAATCCCAATGCGGTCGTCACTTGTTCCTGTGGGGAAAGTTTCTCTGCCTAAAAGAGAGACGCCTATGAACAATTGCTTCGACTTACTTGGACTTGTTCCAAGGGCATCCATTGATGATGAGCTTCTGGAAAAAGCATATTTAGAGACTGCTAAAACTATTCACCCTGATCATTCGGATGGTGATTCTGATCGGACTTCAGCACTGAATGCGGCCGTTTCAGTGCTGAGATCTCCGAGTCGTCGCCTCAAACATTTGATGGAGTTAAACTCGGATTTTCAGTGGAGGGCAATTCCACTGGAGCCTGAACTCATGGAATTGTTTGCTGGGCTGAGCCGTGAATTGGATGCAGCTGCTAAAGTTACGGAAAAGCGAAAGTTGGCATCTAGCGCACTTAGTAAAGCTTTGCTTTCTGCTGAAATTCTCAAGGTCAGAGAATCACTGGAAGATATCAACCTTGCGATATCTACCCGAATGGATTCCTACCTCAAGTTGCTACCAACATTAGATAATCGCCTCGCTTTGGGGGATTATACAGCTTGGAACACACTGCAACAAATTCAGGCTAAGCTGGCCTATCTTGAAAAGTGGCAAAGCCAAATTCGCGATCGTCTCCTTCAGCTCATTATTTGATTGGTAACACTTTTACAAAAGTGCGGATTACCAATTTTTGATCCACTTGGAGCTAGCACGAGCTAAAGTCGTATTGTCCTGGGTCATGAGACTGGTTGAAGTTAAATTCTCCGTGTCATTGCCGTAAGACCAAATGTCATAAGTGTTGTTAATGGTGGTAGGGGCAGGCGGCTGTCCTCCATCTGCGGCAATGGTTGGCATAGCCTTGATGTAACGAATGGGGTGCCCAAAGCCGTCAATCATGAAGTAGTTCGAACTATTGACCGTCCAAATCTCGCGGGGCATATCAGCTAATGTGACATTAGCTGCCTCCACATCTTCAACCTGCCCATTGGAATCCGGTGAGCCTGCATTGCTATCGACTCCTTTGATTTGATTAAATCCATCTCCACTTAGAGCCTGATAAAGGCAAGCTGCCTCACCGGCGACGTAAACCTTATCAGCAATAGTGACACTAGTTTCAGGGTTTGCGGGAGTTGGATACGAGCCGAACTTTTCACGGTAGTTCTCTAGCGCGGATCGAATCACTCGAATTGTTACTTCGGTGCGACTGCGCTTCGAAGATTGATCTGCATAGGAATAAGCTCCCGCCACAAGGGCGAAGAGAACGACAATCACACTAACGACGGTGATCAGCTCTACCAATGTGAAACCAGCCCGAGAAGCACGTGAGGGATGGACAATCATAATCGAAAAGTCTGGGATGAAAATGGGGATGCGGCTTTAGCAACTTAGGCGCCTGGGCCTGCACTAAGCTGTTTGATGACTTCGATCAGAGGCAAGAACAAGGCGAGAACGATGGTGCCAACGACAAGGGCCAGAAGCACAATCATGAGAGGCTCAAGCATTGATGTGAGAGCCGAGACTGAGTTATCCACTTCATCTTCGTAAACGTCTGCGATCTTCAGAAGCATTTCAGGTAGCTGACCAGTTTCTTCTCCAACGTCTACCATGGAAATCACCATCGGAGGGAAGACACTGCTCGATTCCAAAGGTGCGACCATGGATTCACCTTCTTTGACAGCATCATGCACTTTAACGATAGACTCAGATACGATTGCGTTACCCGCTGTTTCACGGGTAATATTGAGAGCTTGTAAGATCGGAACGCCTGATGTGACAAGTGTTCCCAAGGTGCGGGTAAATCGCGAGATGGCTGTTTTCCGCTGAACGTCACCAAAGAGGGGTAGTTTGAGTTTCCAACCATCAATCGCACGTCTTCCTCCAGGTGTTGCCGCAAAGATACGCCAGCCAATGAAAATAACGGTTACCCCACCTGCGAGCCAAAGGAAGTTATCACCCATCCAGCGGCTGAATCCGATCACGTACTTGGTCAGTGTGGGCAGCTTGTTTTTATCACCTAGCATCTCTTCGAAGATCTTCTCAAACTTGGGCACAATGACCAGCATGAGGAAGATGAGGATGGCGAGGGCGATGAACATCACCACGAGCGGGTAGATCATGGCGGCCATGATCTTGTTCTTCAGTTTCTGAGCCTTTTCTTGATACTCGGCCAGTCGATTTAGAACGATTTCAAGCACACCACCCAGCTCCCCCGCCTTCACCATGTTGACGTAGAGCTTATTGAAGATGCGGGGGTATTGACCCAAGGTTTCTGAGAAAGTGCTGCCGGTTTGCACGTTGTCAGCCAAAGTTGCAATGGTTGACTTCATGACTGGATTAGGTTCCTGACGGCTCAGCACGGTTAATCCGCGCAGTAGAGGAAGCCCAGAGTCAATGAGTGTGGCTAACTGGCGAGTAAAAACCATCAATGTCTTGGGTTTCACCTTGGCATTAGCGCCAGCTTTGACGGCTTTACCTTTCGATTTTGCGGCTGGGCTTTTGGCGGCGCGTTTCTTGACGGCAGCATCTCCTTTACCTTCCTGGGCCACTTGGGTCGGATAAAGCTGACTTTGGCGGAGAAGGTTGATGGCCTCGGCCTCGTTGCTTGCATCCAGTTCTCCGGCGACTTCCTGGCCGTTCTGGTCGAGGGCGATGTAGTGAAACTTCGGCATACGTTAGGGCTGCGTGTTTTATTTTAGCTTTTTCAGATTACGGGTTCGCAGTGTGCTCTGTCTATCAAATTCATGAAGACCATTGTGGCATTTTCATGCCGAGAGCTTTTCTAGTGATCAAGTGTATTTGAGGACTTCTTCGATCGTGGTCTCTCCATCATAAATGTTGCGAAGACCATCTTCACGCAAAGTCATCATGCCGAGTTCTATGGCCTTCTGTTTCAAGGCCAGAGTGGGAGCCTTTTCGACAATCAATTCGCGGATCGGATCGGTGACATTGAGTAGTTCATAAATGCCTTTTCGTCCTTTGTAGCCAGAACCTCCACACTTCTCGCATCCCGCTCCTGTGTAAAACTGCTTACCACCGATGTCATCGGGGCTTAAACCCAATTGATTGAGGATCGATAGGCTTGGCGTGTATGCTGAGCGACAGTTTTTACAGATGGTGCGCAGCAGACGTTGAGCTAGGATTCCTTCCAAGGTGGCCGATACCAGGAAGGGCTCTACACCCATGTCGACCAGACGCGTTACTGCACCAGCTGCATCGTTGGTATGCAGGGTGCTGAGCACCAAGTGACCTGTTAGTGAGGCCTGAATAGCAATCTGCGCTGTCTCCACATCACGCATCTCACCCACCATGATCTTGTCAGGGTCTTGGCGTAGGAATGAGCGCAGTGCCTTGGCAAAGGTGAGACCCACGGCATCATTTACTGGAACCTGCATGATTCCGTCGAGTTCGTACTCGACGGGATCTTCAGCAGTGAGTACTTTGGTGTCTATCTGATTGATTCGACGCAGACAGGCGTAGAGCGTCGTAGTTTTTCCTGCACCAGTCGGACCTGTGACAATGAAGATGCCATTCGGTTTTTCGATGGTCTCTGTGATGTAATCGAAGAGATAAGGGGGCATCCCAAGGTGCTCGAGCTCGAGATTGACACTGCTGCGATCTAGCACACGAAGCACTACGGATTCCCCATGCTGGGTCGGCAACGAGTTCACCCGCATATCCACAGGCTTACCGTTCACCACAGTCATGATCCGTCCGTCTTGAGGAACTCGACGCTCGGCAATATTCATGTTCGCCATGACCTTGACGCGTGAGATTACCGAGTTCGCTAGATGCACCGGCGGAGGTGCCATTTCATAAAGGGCACCATCGACGCGGTAACGAATCTTAAACTCGTGCTCAAAAGGCTCGAAGTGGATGTCTGACGCTTTCTCCTTGATTGCTTGGGTCATCACCAAATCGACAAATTTTACGATCGGTGCGGAGTTGGCTTCCACCTCGGGGCTATCTTTGCCAGCATTCGCCAGACCTCCGAAGATGTCTTCTACACTTGGTGCTCCCGAACCATAATGCTTGTCGATGAGAGCCTGAACTTGGCTCCTGCGTGCGACTACGGGCACAATTTGCTTGCCGAGACCAAAGCGCAAGTCTTCCACTAACTGCGGGTTAAGCGGATCTGTGTAGGCCACGTGGAGCCCACGAGCATCGAGCGTGATGGGAAAGGCTCCATAGAGTCTCGCCATTCCCGACGGCACTAGATTGATGACGGACGGAGGCGGCTCGTAACTCGACAGATCGAAATGGTCGGCACCTAATTCTTCGGCAACGACAGCCCAGAATTCGTCCTCATTTTGGTAGATTCCATAATCAAGGATAGTCTGGAGGATTTCTTTGCCGTTGTGGATGCAATCCTGGGTCAGGCCTTCGGCTACGCCGGAGTCGATCACTCCACGTGACTCGAGCATGTCGATGACGTTTTGAGGGGTCATGGGGGGAAGATTTGCGTTATACAGTTCTCAGTGTCGTCCGTCAGTAGCATTAATCTGCGTCGGACATGGTGGCTTCGATGACTTCGTTGGCGGTTGTTACACCTGCCAAGACTTTGCGGATGCCATCTTCTCGTAGGGTTCGCATGCCTAGTTCACGTGCGCGTTTACGCAGCTGGGGCGTAGTCAGGTTTTGGTTGATCATGTTGCGCACTTCATCGTCGATTTGGAAAATTTCGGCGATAACCATTCGACCACGATGGCCTGAGTTTCGGCACTTGTTACAGCCGTTGGGTCCCATGATCGTCGCGGATGTCAATTGGCCAGCTTCCAGGCCGAGTTGGCGCATTTCCTTATCACTTAGGCCAGAGGGTTGCTTGCACTCAGCACAGAGCTTCCTGACCAGTCGCTGTGCCAAGATGCCACGCACGGCCGAAGCAATTAGGAAGCGCTTGATGCCGATGTCTGCCAAACGCGCCACAGCGCTAGGTGCATCATTGGTGTGCAGGGTCGAGAAAACTAAGTGACCTGTCAGTGATGCTTGGATGGCAATACCTGCTGTTTCCGCGTCACGAATCTCACCTAGCATGATGATGTTGGGGGCCTGACGCAGCATGGCACGCAGCGCTGCCG
>JBIKYV010000039.1:0-27184 GCA_044355075.1 Prosthecobacter sp. | reverse complement strand
CTGCCGCGAAAGTCATGCCTACGTCTTCCTTAACCATGACTTGGTTGATGCCTGGGAGTTCATACTCGACGGGATCTTCCACCGTGATGATTTTACGGTCTGGCCGGTTGATGAAGTTCAAGCATGCATAGAGCGTGGTCGTCTTTCCGGAGCCTGTGGGGCCGGTGACGAGCACGATGCCATCCGGTAACGAGATCAAATTTTCAAAGCAGTTTTGGTCATCACTGAAGAAGCCCAGATCGGAAAGACCGAGGCGAAGACTGCTCTTATCGAGCACGCGCATGACCACACTTTCCCCGTTTTGGGTGGGGATGATGGAGACACGCAGATCAAGCTCCTTGTCGCCAAACCTCATCTGGATGCGTCCATCCTGTGGCACTCGTTTTTCGTCGATGCTCATCGTACCCGTCATGATTTTGATGCGGGCAATGATGGAGGCAAGCAGGCGCTTCGGGTGGTGTTCGATGTCCACCATCACACCATCCATGCGGAACCGAACGCGAATGTCTTTCTCCATCGGTTCGATGTGGATGTCGGAGGCGCGATTGCGGAAGGCATCCATCAGCATATTTTCGACAAGCTTGATGATGGGGGCATCTCCGTCTCCACCGCTGGAGGCACCTTCGCCTTTGCTGCCACCCGTCATGGCTTCATTGCCATAAATGGTAACCATCACCTCTTGGATAAGAGTCGGCGTGGAGCAGAAGAACTCTAGGTCAGGCTGTAGCACGTGAGGTAGTGCATCCAGCGTTTCAAAGTTATAAGGATCCGAAATGGCGATCTGGAGCGAGGTGCCATTGATTCCGATGGGGACAATCTTGTACTTTTTGGAGTGCTCTAGTGTAACAAACGTCTTCAGCGCTGGATTGGCAGGGAAGCCGTGCAGGTCAACATATTCCATGCCGCTGTTGGAGGCGACCAGCTTGGCTAATTGTTCATCCGCGACCACTCCTGTTTTGATCAGGGTTTGTAGGGGCGTCTCCTGACCTTTTTTATTGGTCTTGGCCTGCTGTAGATCCTGAGGCGTGAGATAGCCTGCTTCAGTTAGCAGCTCGATGAGGAACTCTTCGTTGGAATACATGCGATTCGTGCGGGGGGGCGCGATTTATTGTGGAATTGCCACCTTAGAGGAATTTGCGCACAAGTGTCAATGTTCGGCTGCCAAGGGCAGATCAGGTTATGGAATCGAGTTCTCACAGTTCGTGTTTTTTGCCCAAAGTTAACCGCCGTGACAAATGACTGATAGGCCGGTGAGTCTGAGTATTTTCCCAAAAGCAGAAGAGAACATCAAACCGCCAGTGCTGTGATTTTAAAGGTGGCCATTTGCTTTGGGGATTAAAATCTTAAGCAAATGGCTGATTTTTGGATTCTTATTTTTGATTATAAAATCGTTTCCATCCAATTTTGATCATTACAAGGCGGCTCCATCATGCTTTCACAAGCGATCAGCGCTTGCTTTGTGGTTTGCTGTTCTTGGATGGCTTAAGACTACTTAAGTAGGCGACGACATCCCGCAGTTCTCTGGCTGTCAATATTCCCAGCATGGGTGGCATCATCGATACAGGCGGTGTTTGCATGGTGATCTGTGCTTTGGGCAGTTTTTTTTCACTGCCATCTGCAAGTCTTAGGACGACATGGTTCGCATCTTCTCGATAAAGTGCACCTGCATGATTGCTGCCATCTTTGAGCGCGATCGATACCAAGCCATATCCAGGAACAATCTTGGCGACTGGATTCATCAAGCTTTCCAGAATCTCGGCTTTCTTTCGCTGTGCCCCTATGGTCTTGAGACTTGGGCCGACTTGGCTGCCTTCGCGCGCCTCCACCTTGTGACAGGCGAGGCAGTTTGCACCCAGATGATTGGTCACGATTTCTTTCCCCGAACTAATATCGCCGCCATCGATCAAATCATCGCGTGGTGCGGTTGTGCGGCTTCGCTGATAAGTTTCAAGTCGCTCTTTCAGGGACGAAAACAATGAAGCTGTTTCTAAAACATCCAGCTTGAGCTCAGGCTCTACTTTGCCTGCGGCTAACCTTTGCAGCCAGATGTCCATGAGTCGTTCGGAGCTAGGTTCCTGAGTTTGGCCAATCAGCTTTAGGGCGGTTTGTCTTTCCACGAGAGAGCCTTGTTCCAAGACGCGCGAAGCTTCGGCGACGGCACGCTCTTTCTGATGTGCAAAGGTTTGCACGAGGGCTTCTAGGCGTAGCTCCTGAGGCGCGCCCTTGGTAGCAGCATTCAACAAGGCTGTTGGGAAAGTTGGCTCGGCAGCATGTTGCGCTGCCATCAGTCGCAGAGCTCCCACGCGCAGCGCGACTGCTGCTTGGGTGTCGCCAATGATTTGGCTAAGGGCGACCGCATCCACTTTCAGTTGGTAGTTGATCATGAGCTCAATGCCAGCCGCTTTGTTGATAGGGTTTTTCAAGTTCAAAAGCTCTTTTACATGAGGCTGAATAACCGTTGCTATCGCCGCTGGTTCACGTTGCTCATAGCGACGGTAAACTCCATCGACACGGTCTAAGAGGGGAGGGGTGGCGAAGGCTTGCAGAGCGGCAAAAGCCTCGCTCGACCCTGCCAAGGCAGCACGGAACAAGCGCTGAGCGTGTTCGATTTGGCCTAACCTGAGATTGGCATTTAGCGCCCGGCTCAACGTCATCGGTGATAGTTCGTGGCTTGTCTCCGTCAGTTCGGCAAGAGCTGAGAGTGCGTCAGGAATGCTTGCGTCATCATGAATAGCACGTGCCGCTTCATTTACGATGTCTGACTCCGAGGACTGCAGGGCTTTGGCGATCTGGGGAGAACGCAGTCGGGCAAGTGCGAGCGTGGCGCAGATGCGCTCATTTCTGTCATTCTTCTGAAGCGCCGCGGTGAGAGCATCTATCGAAACAGCTCCTGCCAGCCCTGTGACCACAGCATGACGCATCCATGCATCTTGCCCAGCTTTGGCTGCTAATTTCCAAAGCGCTTCGGTCGCTTCTGGAAGTGCCATTTTTCCTACTGCGATGGCTGCGTGAAATGACACACGTGGGTTGGCTGACCTTAGCCACGAGATCAAGGCTTGGCGGCTCTTGCTACCCACCGAGCGCGGGGCATCGCCGAGGACTTTGCTCAACTGCGTTTGCAGTTCCTGGTCATCAGTACCCAAGGATGCCGCGAGCAGATTATCGTCGATTTGTCCGCGTCTCATACCTATGCCTAAGCCCCACAGGGCATGAATCCTTGCCATTAGAGAAGAGCTGGGTTCGTCCAAGACAGAAGCCAAGGCTGGCCAAGCATTACGTCGTGCCAGCTCAAGCTGTGCGCCGACTCTGACACGCTGATCTCCATGAGCAAGGTGCTGCTTTAGCTGAGATTCTGAAATCTTGGTCCAATCTTGACTTAGCCACTGTTTCGTGTCGGCCCGTTGCGGATTTGGGGAGAGTTCATCGACACGCCAGATGGCACCTTTTTCGTCCAAAGGATAACCGCCGACCCAGTCCGCCATATAGATAGCACCATCAGGCCCGAAACTGAGTCCAATGCCCATGATGCCAGAATGAATCACTCGCGCGGTGCTCATGGCAAAATAGGCCCCTTTTGGCTTCATGGTGAAGGCCTCCATCTTGCCTGAAGGAAACTGATTCAGGATAAAATGGCCTTTCAGCCTCGAGCCGAGAGCTGTGCCCGGTTCATGGATCATCCCGGCGGGACCGTTCGAGTAATTTGCGAGCGGGGGTGTAAAAAAGAGCGGTGCTGCTGCGCTGGTTTCAGGTGGTTTTGCGTCTCGACTCAGGGCCTCCTGGTGGGCAGTGGAGGGCGCTCTCCAGAGGTTTTCTCGCATCCAGCGACTTTCGGCCTTCATGTACTGATGAGCGCAGCGCCAGCCAGAGTCGCTCTGCTCGGTGATGTAAACCAGGCGCTCTTTTTCTCCGGGCATGTCGGCATCATTATCCACACCAAAAAGATTTCCGAAATCATCAAAGGCCACCTCTTGCACATTTCGTAGACCATGAGCAAAAACCTCAAAACCTGTGCCATCAGGCTCCACGCGCATCACCGCGCCTTCGTGGGGATAGAACCAATGCCTGCCCTCCTTGCTGGTCACATTCACTCCTTTGTCGCCGATGCTCCAGTAAATGCGACCATCGGGGCCGAGTCGAGGTCCGTGCATGTCATGCCCTGCATAAGCTAGGTGCATCCCAAAGCCGTGTGCGACGATCTCGCGCACATCCGCCACGCCGTCATCATCCGTATCCTTTAGTCTCCACAAGTCGGGAGCAATGGTGGCATAGACCCAGCCATCGTGATAAAGAATGCCCGCTGCGATGCCGGTCACCTCACTTTGGAAACCTTCTGCAAAGATCGTCATCTGATCTGCTGTGCCATCAGCATCGGTATCTCGAAGTTGGTAGATCCGCTCGCTGTGAACGGTCAGATCTTTCCAGTCTATGGAACCATCCTTATTATGATCTTTCAGCCCGCCGCGCGGCTGGCGCAGTCGGCCAGGGGCTAGCTCTCGCTTCAAGAATGCGCGTTTTTCTTCCACGCTGCTGAGGCCAACGTCATCGGCGATCCAAGCAGGGTGTTCGCGGATATCTAAGTCTGCGACTTTGCGCCGTGTGGTCGAGGTCACATAGATGCGACCTTTTTCATCCACCGTGCAGGCCACCGGGTCGGGCACATTTAGGCTGCCAGACCATCGATGAAGACTGACGTCTGCTGCTAAAATCGCTTGGGGAAAAAGAAGGCAAAGGGCCAATCGATGCATGAAAAAACCATATCATGCCCAATCGCTACGGAGTTTCCAGCAGTGAAAATAATAACGACGGAGGCGCCTCAGCCCGAATCACTGAGCTATTCTTTCTCTCGGAGCGTAGGCTTACATACTCCCGATTTCATGACTCAGCACGACCCCATCGACCAAGACCTCTCCCAGACCGAACCCAGGGCGAATTACCTGCCCTATCCGTCTTCGAGACTTGCCGCTAAAATTATCCCGCAGGATCTGTCGAACTTCAAAAGTCGTGGTATCACGCGGGTAGAGCGAGAACTTCAGCAAGAGCTGGTTGAGCTCCGGGAATCCTACCTGAAGGTCATTGATGCCTTCAACTGGAATAAACTGATCTATGAGTCTCAGTTCAGCTTTGAGCCCGTCGTGGGTGAGATATATCACCTCTATGAAATCAATAGCAAACGCCAGCTAAGCATGATCGAGCCAGATGCCTGGAATCAGCGCTGGATCGGCACTTTTCGGCTGAATGCCGATGGACGCTGGCAGTCCGAGAAGATCGCGGAGGATTTCGACATTCGATCCTTTGTAAGTACGAGTGTGGGTTGAGTTCCTTTTGGCCGTTGAATCTAAAGCTAACTACTGAGCAGCTAGCGCGGCGGCAGCTTTGGCTTTTGCTTGTTCCGCCTTACGCAGGATTTCGTCAGGGCTTGGTAGGCTAGCCAGAACATCCGCAGGAATAAAGCCATCACTGACCAGCTTCGTGAGGCATTTTTTGCGTTCGTCTAGGGCTTTATCAGGGCTGCGTTCTTTGCTAAAACGACTCTTCGCGGCTGCGCTGCGGTCTTTCAGCGCCGTGTAGATATCTCCACCAAGCAGCGAGGAAATGTCCACCTTGATCTTTTCTCGATTCGCCTCCGACTGATTCACCTCGTCGCCATTGATCGGGCCGCCGAGGTATTTGGGGAACATGATCGCCACCTCGGGGCAGACGCGAGAGCATGCCGGGCAGTTGGTCTTGCAATTGTCGTTGTTTTGGACCTGAATCTTGTGGTTTTCATCCACGCCATAAACATCGAAAAGGCAGAAGCTCAGGCACTGCATGCAGTTTGTGCAGCGTGTGTAGTCGATGACGGGAAACCAGGGTTTCCATCGCCCAGGCTCGTTCATTGGAGTCTGGCCGCGGCTTTTTTCCACGATTCCGAGGATCGCTGCCACATCCAAACCGCTGATGTCGCGTGTCTCCACCCGCACTTGGCCTCTGGCATCTTCCAGTTCGGGCGCTTTCTGATCCGGGAATTGCCCCAAGACAAGCAGGCTTCTCTCATCATGTGGCATAGCTGTGCTGCCACTGGCGGCACGCGTGACAGCATAGCCTTTGTCGAGCAGAGCTACCATTACCTGGGTGCGAGCCTCTGACGAGAGCGGTATGCTGCCCTTGCCTTCGTAGAGCACGACGCGCAGCGGACGATGGATATGGGTGATCATGGGCGAACTGAAAGGGGAAACGTTGAATAGCTCAGGGCTTTAGCAGGGCATCGGTGATCTCTGTGGCTGTCTGGGTGCGCATATTGAGCACCTCAACCTCTTCCTTGAGGGGTGCTCCTGCTTGTTGAAAAAGGCCGCGAACAGCTCTCGGGTAGCAGGCAGCAATGCGGAGGCGTCCGCAGGCCGCTAGTGCCGTGAGTCGTGGGTCACGGTGAGCTGCCATCTCACACAAATCAGACACCGACTCGAAGCTCACCCCAGAATCAGAAAGCCGCGTCAAAACCTCGTTTTTAACACCATTGGGCACGACTTGGGCATAGGCACAGCGGCAATAGAGTAGGGTTGGTGGCGTGGAATCTGGCGTCATGCAGGTTATTGATCATGGCAGGCGTGGGCTTTATGGCAAGAGCCGTCCAGCAATTCACAAATCATCGTCGCGCACGAGTTCAAAAGGATCATCAGACGGGCGTGAGAGGCCTAGCCGCCAAGCGCGCGCCTCTGCCACAGCTTGCTCTAAGTAGCGGTCACTGCGAATCATGGCTGGGGGCAAGGGGGCTAGTAGGGCATCAATGATGCAGGGAGATCCGTCTGGCTCGCGCATGATATTGCCAGGGTGCAGATCGCTCACGATCCAGGCATTTTCTTCCATCCACAGCACCCAGACATTGCGCCGAAAACGAGCCCGACAGGGCACCGCGCGGATGCGCTCTACGGCTGCTTGGCGATCTTCCTCTAGGTCTTCATGGGGTTGGGCCAGCGGCTGTTTCACCACCAAGTAGTCGCCCATGTCGTCGATGCCAACGATTTCAGTGGGGTGGGCGCCGGCATCATGCAGCAACATCAGCTTTTCCATGGTCTCTGCCAATACTGCATCTCTTACGGTCATTTCAAAGCCCCCCTCTTCGGCCAGTCGCTCGATCTCAAAAGTCTTTCCCAGACCCCCGCTCGCGTGCAGTGGGAATAGCTTGTAAACGACTTGCCAGTCTGGGTCCATGAAGGGGCTGGCCTCAGCTCCCGTCTTCAGGGGTACCATGGTGCGAGAGAATAAAATGCCGTCAGCATCGCGCTGGATGCCCATGCTTTCTAGCCGGATCAGGGGGACGGCCCATTCTCGAGCCCTCGCAGCTACATGAGCAGCCCATGCATCTGGACTAAAGGTTAGCCTTGAGGGAGCTTGCCTTGCGGCTTCAGCCAACCCCTTGGCCCGCTGCCTATTCAGCAGCGTGCTCGCTGATCGCTCCGCTAGACCGGTCACAGGACTGGTTAGCGCAGTCTCTCGTCCGGTACGAAAATCAAACTGGGTTTGGGTTGTTGGCAAGTTGGCAGAAATCACACGAATTCAGGCTATCACGATTTATCATGGAGACCAAGCCAGCGTCTGTAGAAATGATGGATGTAGCTTTTTTCTAGCTTCAGAGCTGAATCAATGAGTTCGCTAGCCTTATTCTCTAATCACCGTTCAGATAATAAATGCTGCATGAGGGCAGGCGTATCCACTTTGGCCAAAGCGGTACGTGGGATCTTCGGTAGGATATAGGTCCGCTGGATTTGGCAGAGCGGAGCCGTCATTTCTTGATAGAGTCGAGTCAGAGTTTCCAGGGCGGGATGGGGTTCGGCGGCTAGTACAATCACGTTGTCGCGTCGTGCATCTGGCATCGGCACAAGTACCAGAGTTGATGGCATATCTAGGGACAGGGCTAGACGGTCCAACCGCGTTTGTAAGGGGGCTAGGTGAATCAATTCCCCGAGTATTTTCACGTAACCAGCCTCGCGGCCTACAAAAGTTAGCCACCTCCGTCCATCTAACTCTTGTAGTTCCACGAGATCTCGTGTGATCAGCTCTGAGCCAATAGCTTGCCATTGCCAGCCATTGGGTTGCTTCAGGGCATATCCACTCGCCAACGCAGGGCCGCTGAGGATCAGCCTTTTTTGCTCATCGGTACGGGCTTGCCAATGAGCCAGGATCAGCATTGGTAGATCAGGTTGATCAAGGGCTTGAGTGGCGATTTGTGAGGCAGCTTCAGTCATGCCATAGCTTTGTAAAATAGGCCAACCAAGCTCACGGGCAGCACTGATGAGTTCGGGAGATAGGCTGCCTCCGCCGATGATGGCCGCACGCAAACTTCGTGGGCAGGGCAGGCGGGCACGCACCAAGTCATGCACTTGGGTCGGAACTAGAGATACCAAGGTTACCGCGCGCTCGGTGCAATTCTGCTGAAAAATCAATGGATCCCAGGCTTGTGTATAATGTAGCACGCGTGCGCCACTGAGGTAGGCGCGCGCCATAATCGCAAAGCCACCTACATGATGCTGCGGCAGGGCGATTAGCCAGCAGTCCGAGGCATCCGAGTTTAGGTGTTGATTGACCGCTGTTGCAGAGAGAAGAAAGGCTTGCTTGGGCAAGGCAACCCATTTCGGGAACCCTTCACTGCCGGAAGTTTGGAAAAAACAAAGTTTCTTCATCCCCTGTGAAGTTGCCCATTCTGCCAAACTTGTCGCATCGTCGGGGCGGCGTGGATCAATAGCTATGTGGCAGGGTGTAGAGGTCCAAAACGCAGCGTCAGGCATAGGCTCAGTCATCTAGAAAAGCAGGATATTGCGCAAGCAGCGAGTCAGGTGCCGATACCGAAAAGTTTGACATCCGAGAGGATTGGATGCCCTTGATGGCCCCCCGTTTGCCCTTCTTAATGTAGTTTGTCACATGTCCAAAACTCTAATCATCGCTGAGAAGCCTAGTGTCGCTGCCGACCTCGCCCGCGCCTTGGCGAAAGCGCCCGGCATGACGCCCTTCAAGAAAGAGAAGGATTGGTATGAGAATGATACCCATGTCATTTCGAGTGCCGTCGGTCATTTGATTGAGCTGGCCATGCCCGAGGTAAATGGCAAAAAAATTGGATGGGGCTGGACGCACCTGCCAATCATGCCTCGTGAGTTCGAGCTGCGGCCGATCGAGGACAGCGCGGATCGTTTCAAACTGCTCAAGCGTCTGATGAGTCGTAAGGATGTCACGCAGCTAGTGAATGCCTGCGATGCTGGCCGCGAAGGCGAGCTCATTTTTCGTTATATTGTCGAGGCCGCCAGTGTGCGAAAGCCAGTCCACCGCCTTTGGATGCAGTCCATGACTCAGGGGGCGATCCTGGATGCCTACCGAAAGTTGCGCACGGATGCAGAGATGCAGCCGCTAGCAGACGCCGCCAAGTGCCGCAGCGAATCAGACTGGCTTGTGGGTATCAATGCTACACGTGCATTGACCGCGCTTAACTCTCGACATGGTGGGTTCCGATTAACCCCTGCGGGACGCGTGCAAACACCGACACTAACGATCCTGGCTAAGCGTGAACGCGAAATCCAGTCCTTCGAGTCCCGAACTTATTACGAAGTTCATGCACTATTTGAGGTCACCGCAGGCCGATACGAGGGGCGTTGGTTGAATGAAAAATTTGTCAAAGACGAACAGGATGATCATAAAAAGCCCGAGCGTCTTTGGAGCCGAGCCCAGGCCGAGGAGATCGTGGCTCGGTGCATCGGTAAACTGGGTAAGATCGAGCAGGTGACAAAGCCAGTGAAGCAAGTGGCACCCCTGCTTTATGATCTCACCAGTCTACAGCGTGAGGCCAGTAACCGATTTGGCTTCTCCGCTCGCCGTACGCTTCAAATCGCGCAGGCTCTTTATGAGAAATTTAAAGTGTTGACCTATCCGAGAACGGATTCACGCTACTTACCAGAGGATTATTTGGGCACAGTTTTCAGCACGTTGAAGACCTTTGCTTCGCATGATGATCGCAAGCAAGATGCATTGCCTAGTGATCTTAGCAAGCATGCTGCGACAGCTCTGGACAACAAATGGGTGCGGCCGACGAGACGTGTATTTGATACCAGCAAGGTGAGTGATCACTTTGCGATCATTCCTACAGGTCAGATTCCACCCAAAGAGTTACCTGAGGCTGAGCAGAAGATTTTTGATATGGTCTCGCGTCGATTTGTGGCGGTATTCTTCCCGCCAGCCGAGTTTGAAGAGACGACACGCATCACTCGTATCGATGCTGATGCCTTTCGCAGTATCGGCAAGGTGCTGATAGATCCTGGTTGGCTAGCAGTGTATGGCAAAAAAGCCGCTGAAGAAGCTGCTGCCGAGGGGCAGGAACAGACTAAGCTACTTGTGCAGGCCAAAGATGGTGATACTGCTACCACGCGGGATGCAAAGGTCGAAGAGTTGGCCACCAAGCCACCTGCCCGCTACAACGAAGCCACCCTGCTTCGCACAATGGAGACAGCGGGTAAATTGGTGGATGATGAGGAGTTAGCTGAAGCTATGAGCGAACGAGGCCTTGGCACCCCAGCTACCCGTGCGGCGATCATTGAAGGTTTGATCAATGACAAGTATATCGAGCGTATTGGGCGCGAGATTACGGTTACCACTAAGGGGTTGGCTTTGATTGATCAGATCAGCGAGATTGGTATTGAAGCGCTTAGCTCACCAGAGCTCACCGGCCAATGGGAATACAAGCTGCGCCAAATGGAGCAGCATCAGTTGGATCGCAGCAGCTTCATGCGTGATATTCGCAGCTTAACCACTGAAGTGGTAGAAAAGACACGCAGCTATCAGCAGGATGCCAAAGAGCGGGTATATCCCGACTTTGATGCTGTCTGTGGACTCTGCGGTCAGCGAGGCTTCAAGCAGACCGAAGACTATTATGCCTGCAAAAACGGCGAATGTCAGGTGCGCGTATTCAAGGTCATCGCGGGTATGGATTTGACCGAAGGTCAGGTCCGCGAGCTTCTGGAGAAGAGGTTTTTGCCGCCCATGGAGGGTTTCCGTAGTCGCTTGGGTAAGGAGTTTACCGCTGGATTGGAAATCAACGACAAAGGTAAGGTAGGTTTTGTTTTTCCTGGAGGTAGCGCTGATCCTGACGCTGCACCAGCGTTTGACTTTGCCAATGCAGTTCCCGTTTGCTCATGCCCGGTGTGCGAGAAAAAGAAGCGCAAAGGACAAATTTACGAAACGCCTCAGCATTACATCTGTGATGTGGCAGCCAAGGATGCTAAAGCCTGCAACGCACGCTTGCCTCGTCAGCTCTGTCAAAAAGACATCACAGTGGAAAATGCCATCAAGTTCTTCACCGAAGGCAAAACAAATTTAATCGAGGGTATGATCTCCAAAAAGGGCAAGCCATTCAGCACCTTCTTGCTCTGCAAGGCAGGTGAAAAGCGCCTGCTCGGATGGGAATTTCCACCCCGTGAGCCAAGGCCTAAGGCAGCTGCTAAGCCTCGTGGCAAGTTTGCCAAAAAAAATAGAGATTCTTGAGTCTCCAGATAAGGCTATCCTCGCTGCCTTCATGTCGTTTTGACGCCAAATTGCATGAGCTGCTGGATTTTTAAGAATTACTCAATCGCTACCCTGTAAATTGTTATTTTTTGTCGATACACTAGCGCCCCTTTCCCATGTCCCTCGAATCCATCCTGCAAGTTGCCGCTGACGCCGGTCAGCTCCTGAAGTCTAGCCACGAAAACATACTGGCCTTACTCGCAGCCAGTCGCAATCCTATCTATCGCGCTAGCATTGATGAACTGGCCTCCGAAGGGAAGTGGGCTGAACTGAACGATCGCTTTTTCCAGCCACTGAAGTTCGGTACGGGAGGCCTTCGTGGACGCACGGTGGGCAAAATCGTCACCCTTGCCGAGCGTGGTGCCAGTGCTGCGGATCAACAGCCTGATCATCCCTGTGTGGGCACGAATGCGATGAATTTCTACAACGTTGGTCGTGCGACACGTGGACTGGTCACGTATTGCAAAGCCTGGCGTGCCCAAGCAGGGCTCAAGGGCAAGCCTAGCATCGTCTTCAGTCACGATACGCGCATGTTTTCGCCGGAATTCGCGCAGCGTTGTGCTCAGATCGCCATCGAAAACGGGGCAGACGTTTATCTCTTCGATGGCTGTCGAGCGACGCCTGAGATGAGCTTCGCTGTGCGCCAACTCCGCGCCGATGCGGGGGTCATGCTTACCGCCAGCCACAACCCGCCTCATGACAATGGCTACAAAGTCAATTTTAGTGACGGTGCCGGCATTGTGGAGCCTCATGCCAGTAGCATCATCAAGGAAGTGAACGCAATTAAGGATGAAGCTTACGAGCCCTTGCCCATGGATCAGCAGGGCCAAATCACCGTACTGGGTGCGAACATGGATGCTCAATACCTTGAGCGAGTGGAGACCATGATGCTACAGCCTGAGCTGCTGGAGCTAGATGCTGCCAAGAAGCTCAAGATTGTTTACACAGCCCTGCATGGAACAGGTGGTGTTTTGGTGCCGGTATTGCTAAAAAAGTTAGGCTTCAACTTCCTCACCGTGCCTGAGCAAGACGTGCGTGATGGGCGCTTCCCCACAGTGAAGTCGCCCAACCCAGAAAATGCCTCCGCTCTGAAGATGGCTGTCGATCTTGCTGA
This sequence comes from Prosthecobacter sp., assembly GCA_044355075.1. Lineage (GTDB taxonomy): Bacteria > Verrucomicrobiota > Verrucomicrobiia > Verrucomicrobiales > Verrucomicrobiaceae > Prosthecobacter. The sequence continues at coordinate 14,550 of JBIKYV010000039.1, read as the reverse complement.
CAAAGAAGGCGCGGACATCATCATCGGCACCGATCCTGACTGTGACCGCATGGGCGTTGGTGTACGGGATGCGAGTGGAAAGATGGTCTTGCTCACAGGCAATCAAACTGGCTCGCTAATGGGTTGGTATCGTCTCAAGACTATGTTTGATCTGGGTATTCTGAATGACTCCAACAAGGAGCGAGCAGTTTTCTTGAAGACCTTTGTCACCAGTCCAATGCAGGACACCATTGCACGCAAGTTCGGCGTGCATTGCATCAACACGCTCACAGGCTTTAAATGGATCAGTGCAAAGCTAGCCAAGTATGAGGCTGAACTGCCTTCTGACATTCTTGCCAAGTATCGCGATCTCTCCGCTGTTGAATCCCGTGCTGTTCGACTTCAATACAGTAAGTTTCTAGTTTTCGGCGGTGAAGAAAGCTATGGTTACATGGGTGATGATTTTAGTCGCGATAAAGATGGTAACGGAGCTGTCGTTATGTTCGCCGAACTCGCCGCCTACGCGGCCAGTAAGGGGCTAACCGTGGCCGGACTGCTCGACGAGGTGTATTGTGATGTCGGCTATTTCCTCGAAGTGAATCAGAGCAAGGTTTTCGAAGGTGCCAGCGGTGCCGCTCAGATCGCCAAACTCGCTGATAGCTATGGAGCCAATCCACCGATCGAGGTCGATGGCAGTGCGGTTATCAATGTGCGCGATTTCCGGAAGCCGGGTATTGTCGATGAAGAAGGCGAGCCAGTCTCCACTGAGAAGATGCTCTTTGTTGATCTTGCCGATGGCCGGAGCTTCGCAGTTCGCCCTAGTGGCACTGAGCCAAAGATCAAATACTACATGTTTGCTCGCCAACTGCCTGCCGCCGGGCAGCGTCTGACCCAAGACGAACTCGCTTCTGCCAAAATAAAGGTCAGCGCTTCTCTTGAGAGTCTGTGGGCCTTCCTAGAGAAAGACATTGATGTTCGTCTTGCTTAATTCGTTGAAATCCTCGGTGTCTGCAAGAATTCGATAGCTCTAGGTGCTGGCTTCTAGTGTGAGCATCTGTAGCCTTGAACTGCAGATGTCATTCATCGACGAATCAAGTTTTAGAAGTGGCTGCGTTGGCTGGCGCGCTTGCAGGCGCTACGCATTGTAAAGTCGTCGCCAACAATGATGGAGATAGTCTAGCTGTCGACCTCCACCTCCTTGTGCCCAACCTAGATTTTATCAGTCTCAGCCATCTTTCTGTGGTTGTCATGACCCATATGCTTTTGCGAGCTGGAAGCTTCTTGAATTTTGAAATTCTTGCGTGCGACTATGGTGAGAATTCGAGGTTGAAGCTAAAGGCTTTGAGCTTTTGCTGCGGAATAATCGGATGAATGCCCTTTGCCTTACTGCTCCTGAAAGTTTTAAAATGCTCTCTTTGCCAGAGCCGCCATGTCCTGGTGCTGGCGAGGCGCTTGTGGCAGTACGCCGAATTGGCATCTGTGGTACGGACTTGAGTGGATATCTTGGAAAGATGCCGTTCATCCAGTGCCCGCGTATTTTGGGTCATGAGCTTGCGGTTGAGATTTTGGCGATAGGACCAGGGGTGATGCACCTCCAGGTGGGTGACTTTTGCGCTGTGGAGCCATATCTTCATTGTGGTGACTGCCAACCTTGCGCCCTTGGTCGAACGAATTGTTGTGAAAATTTGCAGGTGCTTGGCGTGCATGTAGATGGAGGTATGCGAGAACGTCTTTTGCTGCCTGCTGGGAAGCTTCATCGCGGAAATGAGCTGCCATTAGAGTCTTTGGCGTTAGTCGAGACCTTGGCTATTGGTTGTCATGCTGTGAATCGCGCTTCTTTAAAAAAGGATGAGGAGGTTCTCATCATTGGCGCCGGGCCGATCGGTTTAACGGTGTTAATTTTTGCACGTTTGGCTGGTGCTCGCATCACAGTATTGGAAAGAAGCGAGATGCGCAGGGAGTTCGTCCGCGCGCTTTATCCCGAAATTCGGATCATGACTGATTCGCCAGATGCAGCCATGGCTCATGCGGTATTTGATGCGACGGGTAATCCTGAGTCGATGTCACATGCTTTGCGGTTGGCTCATTTCGGGGGGCGGGTGGTTTACGTGGGTATCACTTCGCAGCCCGTGCCTTTGGATGATGCGCTATTTCATCGTCGTGAACTGACTTTGTTGGCTAGCCGAAATGCCGTCGCCGACGACTTCAAGCGAATCGTTGCTTTGATAGCTTCGGGGCAGGTGCAGGTTGCGCCGTGGGTCACGCACGGATGCGATTTGGAGGAGCTGCCAAAGGCGATGGCTCAGTGGCTTCAACCTGCGAGTGGGGTGATCAAAGCGATGGTCACTGTGCCGTCTGCTTCGTGCTAGCTTCTGGAGTTGGGACGTTGGGTGTCGCGTCCGTTTTTTCTGGTTTCGACAGCGTGATGGGTAGATAGGCCGCATCAAGGTCAATCTTGAATCGCCAATTGATGACCTCGTCAGGCTTATCTAGAGCTTGTCTGAAGCTGAGTGTGATCGCACAGTCTTCACGCCTCAGGTTGGCAGGGATTTGGTAGCGCACTTCCTGAGTGGAAGGGTCGTATTTGGCAGGGACAACACCAAAACCAGCCAAGCGCATTTTGATGGTTTCCGGCAGGATAGTGCCCATACGACTTAGCCCTGCGATGATAATGGGTCGTCGGTCTGTAATGACTTCATCAGGAGCAGGTGATAGGGTGATAAGGGGATTGCCAGTGCTGTCCTTGGCTGTCGCTGTGAGAAAGTGGTTGTTGGAGACATCACCTCGCCCGCGGAAGCTAGTCGCTAGTTTGAAGTTTGTATCGTTTTCTCCGTGAATGATGTAGCGACCCAGTTTTCCAACCGGGCTATCCCAGGTCACTTTTTGGCTATTGACGGTGACAAGGCTCTCGTAACCTGACTGCAAACCTATTTCCATAATGCTGTCATCGAAAATGCCATAGGGGTAGGCAAAGGAGGCGCAGGTAATTCCAAGATTTTTTTCGATGAATTCTTTGGAGTCTTTAAGTTCAGAAAGGAGCCAGAGATGATGCTCAGGCTCACTTCGATTTTTTTTCTGCCGCAAGCTTTCGTGAGAAACACTATGACTGCCTATTTCGCAGCCATGCTGCATCATTTCACGTACTTGGACCCAACTCAGTGAGCGGCCTCCGATGTTCACATACTTCTTGTAAAGGTAAACGGTGAAGGGGAATCCATACTGCTTCAGGACTGGAAAGGCATAGGTGTAAACCCCCTCCCATCCATCGTCCATCGTAATGACGATTGCGTCTTCGGGAATGTTTTTCTGACCTTTGCGCCATGCGATGACATCACTTAGAGGAATTACAGGAATGCCTGACTCTTTTAAGGCTTTCATCTGCTCCTGAAATTTTGAGGCGGAGATGATCATCGGACTGCCGCCGCGCTCGCGAAAGTCATGGTAACCTAGTATGGCTACGACAGATGACTTGTTCAATTCAAAGGTAGGCACTTTAACCGGAATTACCTCTGGTCTAGCTGTTTCAAAGACGGTGCTATTGCGGACACGGGCCTCTAGTGCTTGCTGTTCGGCGGTCAGGGGGATGTCTTCGGAAGGCGTGGGCTGAGTCGAGGTAGATGCAGCTGTGTTGATGCCTGCCAGCCGAGCAAGGCGTTCGAGCTTGGATTCTAGCCGTTTGCAGGAGCTAAAAACAAGAAGCAGGGTTAGCAGGCAGAGCAGGGCAGGGCGCATGATTTAGGCTTTCGGTAATCGGCGAAGTCTGCTTTGCAACTTGGGCTGGTGGTATGAGGCAGGTAGTGTGGACAATGAGTCATGAGTCATGACCGATCTAGTTCCAAATGGGTGTTTTTGTGCTTGATTCGGTTTAGAAACTTCCCTTGACCCTTAGGAGGGCCGCTTTTAGTTTCCTCTGGTTTGGATTTTCACGAGTTGGCGGCGACTTTTTGAGGGTTTTTGATTTAAGAAGCCCGGCGCGCCACCGGCCGAGGCTTTCCAGTTCCTCATTTTCTCAATCTCTTTCCCCATTTCTCAGTATGTTTGGCAGTCTTTTCGGATTCGGCGTCAAGGATATCGGTATCGATCTAGGTACCGCTAACACTTTGGTTTATGTCAAAGATCACGGCATTGTGCTTCGCGAGCCGTCCGTGGTCGCGGTTAAATCTGGCAGCAACGAAGTCGTCGCTGTCGGCGATGACGCGAAACGAATGCTTGGTCGCACGCCCGGTGGCATCACGGCCATTCGTCCGCTGAAAGACGGAGTTATTGCTGATTTTCGCGTTACTGAGGCCATGCTCAGGCACTTCATCCGTAAAGTGCACAACAATCGTCGAGCTGTGCGTGGCCCGCGTGTCGTCATTGCCGTCCCCTCTGGTATCACTGAAGTTGAAAAGCGTGCCGTCAAAGAAAGCGCAGAGGCTGCTGGCGCGCGAGAAGTTTATCTGATCGAAGAACCTATGGCTGCAGCGATCGGCGTGGGGCTACCCGTGCAGGAGGCTGCGGGAAACATGATCGTCGATATTGGCGGTGGTACGACTGAGGTAGCCATCATTTCCCTGAGTGGCATTGTTTACAGTCGCAGTGTTCGTGTGGCGGGTGATGAGCTTGATGAGTCGATCATCAATTACATGAAGCGCGCCTATAACTTGATGATTGGAGAGCGTACGGCAGAGGAGATTAAGCTGCGCATCGGTAGTGCCTTCCCTCTGGGTAAAGAAACCACAATGGAGGTTAAAGGACGTGACATGGTGGCAGGTCTGCCGAAAACCATCACCATCACCAGCCAGGAGGTTCGAGAAGCCATGTTAGAGCCGTTAAACGCCATCATTGATGCAGTTCGTACGACACTGGAGCGCTGCCCGCCTGAATTAGCAGCTGACTTGGTGGATCGCGGCATTATGCTAGCAGGTGGCGGTGCCCTTCTGCGTGGTCTTGATAAGCTGCTACAAGAGGAGACTGCTCTTCCTGTTCACGTAGCAGAAGATCCTCTCAGTGCTGTTGGCGAAGGAGCTGGGCGTGTATTGAATGAGCTGGAATTCCTCAAGAAAGTGAGCACGACCGAGGTCTGACAGGCCTCGGCTGTTTTGGCGTAGTCTCAGCATGATTTTTGCGGGTGAATCCGCCCGCCGCCTACTATGAAGAAGCTCAACATCCTCGCGCTGATGGTATTTTTGGCTGCGGTCGTTTGCGTCTTCACACTCAAAAGCCGAACGACACTGGAGATTCAGACTCGTTTGATGGCTTTGCTGTCGCCATTCATCCATTCGAGCACCGTAATAGAGGAAAGTGTTCGTAACACTACTGCTCCAGATATTGATCCCGTAGAGCTAAGGCAAGACAATGCGCGGCTGCAAATCGAGGTCGAAAAGCTCAGGATCATCGCTCAGAAATACAGTCAAGCATTGGAGGAGATCAACCAATTGCGAGGTCAGCTGCAATTCAAAAAAAGTTCGCCTATGAACATGACCGCAGCACGTGTCGTGAGGCGTGTGTCAACAAGTTGGTGGAATACCTTGATCATCGACAAGGGACTACTGGATGGCCTTGCTACAGATACACCCGTGATTACTTCTGAGGGCTTGATCGGCAAAACGGGTAAAATGGCACCTCACATGGCCGAGGTCATTTTGCTGACGGATGAGACCTGCCACGTCTCAGCAAAGGTGGATGGGACTCTGGAGCAGGGAATTCTATCTGGTGAACGTGGTGGTTTGGATTTGAGGCCGGATTTGCGACTAAAGTATCTGAATCGTTCGGCACTGATCTCCCCTGGCGTTGCAGTGGTGACAACAGGCGAGGGTGGTGTTTTTCCTGCCGGTCTTTTGGTTGGGCGTGTGAAGCGCTTTGAGGTCAAAGATATCACTGGGGAAGCGGTGGTTGAGCCTGCTGTGGATCTATCTCAGATTCGGCATGTTTTTGTACTTGATATTCAAAAGGAGGTGGGGGCGATGCCGCGATGATCCATCCCCGGAGAAGTAAGCCTTTAAAGCCATGATCTTCTACCCAGTTACGCTTCTACTGCTCTTCCTGACATTTGTAGCTCAGGAGTTTATTCCTGGTATTCCCATGGCGCACCATGCGACGCTCTTGCTGCCGCCAGTCTTTTTCTTCACGGCTGCGGTTGCGGTTCCTTTTCCAATGATGTTATTGCTTTCTTTTGTGACAGGGTTGTTGTGGGATGCTCGTCATCAGCAGGCTGTTCGTGATGCTGCCTCTGCTGCGGCAGATGGATTAGCAGGGGGCGCGCTGGCTGCTCCCGAGTTAGTAGGCGGCGGTGCTATCTTTGGCATTTCGATCGTTATTTTTACTCTCCTCGGTCTGTTTTTACAGGGGGTTCGACCTCTGTTCAAAAGAGGGCGCGTGGAGCTGCCAGTGCTTCTTGTGGGATTTACCACTTTAGCCTGGCTGCTCATGGAGTACATAACGATTACGTTCATGCGCGGCAGCTTCCTTTTCCCTGTGGCGATTTGGACAAAAATGGTGACTGATACCATGCTGGCTATGCTAGCTGCCCCGCTTTTGTTCTTGATCCTGTATTCCCTGGCAGGCTTGTCCCGTTATGAGATCCGTTATGAAGGACTGAAATACTCATTCGATGGTCATTAAATTCAGATTCAGGCTCCATCTCTTCACCCTGGGCATGCTATGCGGCTTCGGGGTGTTGGTCTATCGCCTGTGGTGGCTGCAGATTGAGCATCATAAAGAGTTTGTGAACAAAGTCCCTGAGGCCAAACGCGAACGCGCCCGCATTCCAGGTGTCCGGGGTGAGATTAAAGATCGTAACGGCATCGTTCTGGCCACGAATAAAGCCACCTTTGAAGTGCGCGTGAATTTGAAGGAAATGCTCGATGAATACGCTAGGCAATGCCGCTTTCGTAAGGTTGAGCTGCCCACGATTAAAGTAGAGTTCCGTGATCGAGGTATTATTCGTCAAAAAGACGAGCCTGACATCGTCACTATCTTTCGTGAATTGATCGAAGCACGGCTTGCTGAGCTAGGGTTGGCTGTGTCCTTCAACGCTGAGCAGGATTTACGGGTTCATTTTCGTAGCTTCGGCGGCGTGATACCATGGGTCTATCGGGACAATTTGACGTTCTCGGAGTTTAGCCGTTTTGCCGAGCACAACCTTTCGCTGCCAGGTGTGACCGTCGCAGAGCGCGGTAGCAGGATTTATCCACTGGGCGCGTTGGCTTGTCATATTTTAGGCTATGTGCGGCTGCCAGACGATCAGCGTGTTTCGGTAGAGGAGCGCAAAGGCTGGGATTACTATGTGCCGGATGATTACGGTGGCGCTGGTGTGGAGAAAAGCTTCGATTCCTACCTGCGCGGACGCGCAGGGGTGCGTGTCATGCAAAAAAATGAGCGTGGTCGTATCGTTGGTGAGGTCCGTGATGCCTTTGAGCCGCCGAGAAAGGGCAATGATGTGCACCTAACGCTTGACGCACGTATTCAGTATATTGCAGAGATGGCTCTGAGGGACGCCAATATCGGTCGAGGTTCCATCGTCGTTATCGAACCGCAGACAGGATCTATTTTGGCCATGGCTTCAGTGCCAAATTTTGATCCTAACCGTTTCATTCCTAGCATTAGCCAAGAAGACTGGGAAGCTCTGACCACAAAAGACCCCACATGGCCCCTGCTAAATCGAGCGACACGTGCTTTTATCCCTGGTTCGACTTATAAGGTGCCTATCGCACTCGCAGGCTGTTTGGCTGGAATTCAAAGCAATAACTATTTCTGCGGTGGTAGCGTCGTTTACGGAGCGACGCCGATGCAGTGCTGGATACAGCGTCAAAGTGGTGGCTCACACGGCTCCCTGGGGCTTTCTGACGCACTGATGCGTTCCTGCAATTGTTTCTTTTACCGCTATGGCAATGCCGCTGGCATCGATAAAATCACGCAAGTGGGTAAGCTCTTAGGGCTAGGAGAAAAAACTGGAATCGAATTGGATGAAGAGGATTCTGGTATTCTACCGAATCCGCAGTGGCTAAGGTTGCGTAGCCCCCAAGAACGCTGGAGTGATGGTTATACCGCGAATACCTCCATAGGTCAGGGCAGCGTGCTCGCCTCACCACTACAGATGGCTTCAGTCGCAGGAGCTGTAGCTAGTGGTAAGTCGTTCAAGCCTCATCTGCTTTATCAAGTGCGTGATGCCAGTGAGATCGTCGTCACTCACAAGCCAGTTTTGCGCGCTGACTTATCAAAGTTTTTTCCAGACGAAGACCTAGAGCTCGTACGGAAAGGCATGTGGAAGGTCGTCAATGACGCTGGTGGAACCGCCAAGGCAGCAAAAATACCAGGTGTCGAAGTCGCAGGTAAGACCGGCACTGCTCAGAATTGGCGCCGTGATGAAAGACACATACGCGTCGAAGACAATCACACCCTTTTCATTAGTTTTGCACCATATATAAATGCCAAATATGCGGTCTGTGTGATTGTTCAGGGTGGCAAATCGGGTGGAGGGTGTGCGGCTCCTGTCGCTCGCCGAATCTTGGAGCGTTCATTAGCTCTCGACCAAGGTTATGATCCTGGCATCAAGATGCTGCCCGAGGCTGTGGGTAACTTCAACAAGATCGAAGCCGTTAGCTATCCTGATGATGGTGCCCTTCTGGTTGCCTCTGTCGATGAAGATGGAGATACTGGCATTGATGCCCCCGAGCGCGAAGTGTCAGATGCAGCTCCATCATCCCGCAGCGCTCCAAATATTCGTCGTGAGGCCGACCGCGCGGGGTCGGCCGGCGCCCGTTCCAATCGTGCAGCTCCCAAAGCCACGCCCCGAAGCGTTGGTGATGGGACAGGAATCGGTGCTAGCGAATCCCCAACCCCTGCCGCCACACCTCAAAGTGGCGGGTTTTTTCGCAGACTGTTCCGCTCACCACAGTGACTGCAACTCAACTACCCTCCATCCCTCAGTCCCATGGCTCTTACATTTGTTCAACGCGTTAAAGAATTCATTACTGGTAAAAAGGATATCAAAACCGGCACTCGCCTTGTCATCAACTGTGAGAAGCTCGAGAACCGAGTCGCCTTGCTGGATTGCGGTGCGTTAGAAGAATACACTGTAGAGCGCACAGGCACGAGCACTATCGTTGGTTCCATTTTTAAAGGTCGTGTGAAAAACATCGAGCATGGCCTGAAGGCAATGTTCATAGACATCGGTTTGGAGAAAAATGCGTTTCTTCATTTTTGGGATGCCATCCCTGAAGCGCTTTCCAATCAAGGCCTAGAAGAGATTAGCCGAGGTGGTTCGGGCAAGCAAAAGCAGAAGCGCATTAAGGCAGAAGACATTCCGCAGCTCTATCCTGTCGGATCTGAGATCATGGTTCAGGTCACCAAGGGCCCTATCGGAAATAAAGGCCCGCGAGTGACTACTAATATTTCCTTAGCTGGGCGACTTTTGGTTTTGATGCCCCAAAACGATCAGTTTGGCATCTCGCGAAAAATCGAAGATCCCAAAGAAAGAGCGCGTCTGCGCAAAATCATTGAGCGGGTCAATATGCCCGATGGAATGGGCTTGATCATGCGTACGGAGGCTGCTGGCAAGCGTGCTCGTCATATCATACGAGATTTAAGTTTGCTCATCGAGCAGTGGAATGAGATTACAGCCAAGCGTGATAGCAAAGGAGCTCCCGTGTGCTGCTTCCAGGAGCCAGAACTCATTGAAAGAACAGTTCGTGACTTTCTTACTGAGGATATTGATGAAGTCGCCTGTGACGATCGTGAGACGGTGGAGCGTATGCAGAAAATGGCGGCTCAAATCTCAAGTCGAGCCAAAAGGCGCATCACATTTTATCAGGGACAAACAGCGATCTTTGAGACGTATGGCATTCAAAAGCAGATTGATAATGCCTTCTATCGTCAGGTCTGGCTACCTTGTGGTGGCTATATCGTGATTGATCAGACAGAAGCGTTGGTCTCCATTGATGTGAACACTGGCCGGAACAAAGGCGCGAAAGACCAAGATCGGGTGATTGTCGAAACAAACCTCGAAGCCGCTGCTGAAGTGGCGCGTCAGCTTCGTTTGAGAAATATGGGTGGACTGATCGTAGTCGATTTCATCGATATGAAGCACCGCAAGGATCAGCAGGCGGTCTACAAGTCGATGTTAGATTATTTGAAAAGGGACAAAGCAAAGACACAGGTGCTTCCTATCAGCCAATTTGGCTTGATGGAAATGACCCGTCAGCGCCTACACGAAAGCCTGAGCAGTGCGCTTTATGAAGATTGCCCATATTGCAAAGGCCACGGTCAGGTGAAAACGACCACTACGATGAGTGTGGAACTGCAGAGAATGCTGAGTTCGATTCTTGGCAAAGGAAAGGCCGATCAGAAGAACTTGATTGTGGTGGTAAATCCAGAAGTTATGCAGCGCTTGAAATCAGAAGATGGAGAGTTGTTGGTGGCGTTGGAACGCAAATATGAGGCAAGGCTCACCTTCCGCAGTGATCCGACTCTCCATCGTGAGGAGCTCAAGATCACAAGTGCCGCTAATGGTGAAGATGTGCGCCCTTGATTAGACATCGCCATAGGTGACGGTTCTTTTGCTTGATGATGCGAATCGGCTCTCTTGAAATTGAACCTTTGGATTTCTTTTCTGTCTCAAGTTTAAGTTATGTCTGAGAAAAAAACTTTGTCTTTACGCAAGAGGTTCGTGGTAATTTGTTCCGTCATTGGAATTGCCGTGGCTTTGTATTTTGGCTGGCAATGGGCAGGTCAAGATGCATCTCTACCGGTTGCTGAAAAGGAAGTCGTCAAATCTACAGCTAAAGCACCTGTAAAGTCTGCGGAGACAGCTCCTTTGGATAATACAAAGTCCGTTAGCATGACTACAGGTGCCGACCGGCTTTACACAGTGGAAGAGGGCGACTTAATGATCGATGAGATTCTGCGCTCTACAAAAGAGATTCCTGAGATGGCGCGTGATCTTCATGAGCTAGTCAAAAAATTGAATGGAGAGGCTCAGGTGAACGCTAGTCGTCATTTGGTGAATCTTACAAGCGATCAGGATTATGGGTTAATCGCAGGATTTTTGACTGATGCTAAGATGAATCCGAGTGTGACGGAGGTTCTCTTTTCTGATCTCATGAATCGCAATCGAGTCCTGCAAATGCCGCTTTTCATGACTATCCTGAAAAACCCTGCTCACCCACAAAATGAACAGACGCGGAATGTCTTGACGATCTTGGCTGGGCAAGATTTTGGAACCGACTGGGCCAAATGGGATACATGGGCCTCAAACGAATTGAAGCGAGAGAATAGCGGACAATAGGCCACGTCAATAGTTCTTAGGCGAGGTCTAAGATGACCTTTCCTGCTCGGAACTCAGCGGCGGCGCGCTCCACGGCATGTCGGAAATTGGACATGGGTACAATCTTATCCACGGCAGTATGCAGTTCTTGATTTAGGATCATCTGTGAGAGAGGCACCAAGGCTTCACGGAGAGTTTCCAGGTCTATTCTTTCATACCAGCGGCTGATCCACAAGCCGTCCAGACGGAGACCTTTAAAAATCAAATACTTGTTCGGCACTTTGAGGCTGCGCCGGCTCATAGCTCCATAAGTCACAAGTGTTCCTTCAGGTGCCAAAAGCTCCATCTGTCGTAGCGCACTATCGCCACCTACTGCGTTGCAGGCAAGTTTCGGTGGATGCCCTTGAAGATGGGTTCTTGCCTCTTGTAGGCCGTCGTCGTCGTCTATGAATACTCTATCGGCCCCAAGCTGAAACAGTTCTTCCTCAAGTTCTTTGCGCCGCACGAAGTTCGCTGTTTGAATGCCCATCTTTCGTGCAATCTGGATCAAAGCTCGCCCTACCCCTGAATTCGCAGCATTCTGCAAAATCCAATCGCCTTTATCGAGCTTAACATGTTGGGTCAAAAGATGCCAAGCCGTTACAGGATTGATGCGAAGCATCGATGCCTGAACGAGATCGATTGTTTTTGGTAGCTGTGCAAAACATGACTCGGCAGCAGTGAGGTGCTGTGCCCAGCATCCAGAGCCGAGAAGGGGTATCACTACATCTCCGGGCTTTAATGTAGTCACGTCTGAGCCAATCGCCTCAACAGTGCCACAGCCCTCATGACCTGGAATGGCTGGTGGATGGGCCGCACGTCCATAGGTTCCTTCAATGAAGTTCAGGTCTGCTGGATTTACAGGCGCGTAGCGCATGCGCACGCGCACCTCAGCAGGGCCTAGCGGTGTGAGGTGTCGTTCCGTCATTTTCAGCACATCCGCAGGCCGACCTGTTTGATCAAATTGTAAGCATAGCGATGATGAATTCATGATGTTCAAGCTGACATAGAGCGATCAAATGTCAGCCCTGAAAAACTGCTGCTAATTAGGCTCTCGGGTGAAATTGGCGATGCACTTGTTTGAGTCTGTGCTGATCCACATGCGTGTAAATCTGAGTTGTTGAGATGTCGGCATGCCCTAACATTTCCTGAATCACACGTAGGTCAGCACCATGATTCAGCAGGTGAGTCGCAAAGGAGTGTCGCAGCAGGTGCGGGTGCACATGCAGGTCCAGCCCCGCTTTCTGGGCACGCTCCTGGACGATTTGCCGAATACGCATGGGAGTGAGTTCTTCACCACGGATGGATAGGAACAAATGGCTGCTGGATTTGGCACTCACGAGTTCGGGTCTGCCATTTGTCAGATAAGCTTTGATAGCCTCACGAGCAGCTGAGCCTACGGGGCATATGCGCGTCTTTGCTCCCTTTCCAATGACTCTGATCCATCCATCTTCGAGGTTTAGGTTTTCCAGTCTTGAATGGACGAGTTCCGAAAGTCGCAGACCGCTCGCGTAAAAAAGCTCCAAGATGGCACGGTCTCGACGATCCAGCGCCCCTGTGCCCTGAATGGATTCTAGAAGCTGGCGTGCGTTTTCTTCATGAAGTGTGCCTGGTAGATGTTTTTCTACACGTGGGGGAAGGATAGGCTCCGAGGGATCTCCCATGCGTTTTGCCCGACTAGCGAGCCAGCGAAAAAAGATTTTGATTGCCACCAACTCGACCCTAGCGCTAGAGGCAGCTAGCCCCTCTCGCTTGCGTCTGGCTAGGTAATCGGTGAGCAGGGAAGTCGTTACCTCATGGGCTTCCGTAACTTGACGGTGCTCTTGGAGCCAGTTCGCCAAAGCTTCAAGCGTTCGCCTTACGAGAAGCTGATAGTTTATTGACAGTCCACGCTCTGTGGCGAGGTAGAGAATGAAGCTGTCGATGAGCGCGAGCATGGACCTCAGAGATTAGCTAGATAGCAAAAAACACGATGCAAAAAGCTAGCCATGTCAATTTGCCATCATGCGGTTACTTGAGTGCCAAAATGGACTCATCTTACCTGATTCTTCACGGTAGACTGCCTTTCCCCTCAAGATTCACGTGGGTGTGGATTAGTGATTTATAGCTTTCATTTTCAATTATTTGGAAGGAGACTGGAGGTGGTATTAGCTGTTTTGTGAGGGGGTGCCAACCAAAACCGCCTTGCAAAAGTAGACTTCGCAACCATAAAAGCGCCCCGTTCGTTTTTGAACGCGTCAGCGTGCCAGTGTGTCACATGGCGTTCCCTTCCCAAAACAACCCATCAACCATGACAGTGACGATATGATCCAAGTGCAAAACCTCCGAAAAGAGTTCGGCGCCAAGGTAGCCGTGGACAATGTGTCCTTCACCGTGGAGAAAGGTGAAGTGCTCGGTTTCCTCGGCCCTAACGGTGCAGGCAAATCGACCTCAATGAGAATGGTCACGGGCTATTTCAGGCCCACCTCAGGCAGTATCAAGATCGGCGGCTTTGATATGCTAGAGAACCCTGAGCAGGCCAAAAAAAGTATCGGCTATCTGCCGGAAAACGCGCCTCTCTATTCCGATATGACGGTGGCTAGCTTCCTCGGTTTTTGTGCCGAGGTTCGTGGTATCACCGGAGCGGCCAAAGCTAAAGCGATCGATCGTGTGTTGGATCTTTGCTTTCTCCATCGGGTGCGAAATCAGAGCGTAGACACCCTTTCTAAGGGATATCGTCACCGCACCTGCTTCGCCCAGAGCATTATTCATGATCCCGATGTACTTATTTTGGACGAGCCGACGGATGGTCTGGATCCCAATCAAAAACACGAAGTTCGGCAACTGATCAAAAACATGGGCAAAAGCAAAGCCATCATCTTTTCCACGCACATTTTGGAGGAAGTCGATGCTGCCTGCTCCCGTGCGATGATTATAGATCGTGGTAAAGTCGTTGCTGACGGCACGCCAGAATCGCTGCGTAAGCTCGTGCCTGGATGCGCGAGCTTAGACGAGGTCTTCCGCTCCATCACCCGTTCCGATTTAGAGAAATAAGTCTCAAAGTCGCTTTAATCCCAAAGCCTTTTCCCATCCCATGAAAAATTCTGACATCGCCAACACCCTAGCGATCTTTAAACGGGAGTTCCTGTCCTACTTTAACTCGCCGGTGCTTTACGTCATCGTGGTTATTTACCTCCTAGCCTCGATGGGTTTCACCTTCTTCTTTGGCCGATTCCTCGACAGCGACAATGCCTCGCTGACCCAGAGCTTCTTCTTCTGGCATCCCTGGATTTATATCGTGCTAGCGC
>JBIKYV010000035.1:0-30124 GCA_044355075.1 Prosthecobacter sp. | reverse complement strand
TCATCCTCGTCTTCCTGCTCGGCGCGGGCTTGTGGCGGTGGCGTGTGGGCTGAGGGCAGGTGCGGACGGCGCGGAGGCTCAGCTTGGCGCACTTATCCAAGATTGGGTATTGCTGCCGGAAATGACCTTAGGCTGCAACCTTCTGACAAACGACAACCCTGATGGCCTTATATCTTGGCCTTGGCATCCGCCTGCTCTTCAACACCCCAGGGCGAGGCGTTTTCCGATCACGGCGCCCACCAAGGTGGGAATTCCAAAGAAGCCGTACATGATGATTTCGAGCCCGAGCAGATTGTGAGTGTCTGGGTGTAAGGCCGCATCCACCAAAGCCCAGAGAGGAAAGGCTGTCACAGAGGCTGCGGCCACCTGCCATGACCTCAAAGGCAGACGCAGCCGAGCGAACAGACCGAGGAGCCCAAGAAGCAGAAAGGATATAGGCCTCATGCCATCAATCATGTTTCTGACAGCCCCCGCAAGCGCCCAGGGAACCCAAACAGCAAGCCAACCGGAGATGGCAACAAGTGCCCAGATTTGAAATCGGTTTTGGATGGGTTTCATGAGTTTAAAGAGACTTTCTCTGCGGTCTTCTCACCTCTCGCGGTGGAATCGTCAGTCCGCTGGCTTCAGACCCAAGCGCTTTTTCAAACCCTGGAAGACGGGAATCAAAACGTGATTGGCGAGTGGATCGACCAAGGCGCCGATGATGACGCCGAGGACTCCCGCAATCGCTGCGCCGACGAGCCAGGCGAGGAAGGACTTCATGGCTGGGATCATGCCGGCGACGAACTCAGCCGCATGATGCACGGCTTCCTCCGGCGCATGGACGCCGAGTTCATGCAGGCCGTGGATGATGATGCCGCCGCCGACCCAGAGCATGGCCACCATGCCGACGAGGCTGAGCCCCTTCAAAAACACGGGCATGCCGAGCACGATGCCACGCCCGAGGGCACGCACCGGACCTTGGGAGTTTCGCGCGAGAGCCACGCCAGCGTCATCCGCCTTCACGATGACGGCGACAGCACCATAAACGAGTAAGGTCATGCCCACGCCGACGACTCCCAGCACGGCCGCTTGCAGCCAGACCGGCGAGGTGGCGACGGAGGCGAGGGTGATGGCCATGATCTCTGCCGAGAGGATGAAATCGGTGCGGATGGCGCTGCTCACGCGCTCGTTTTCCAGCTCTTCGGCTGTCTGCGTGGCTGTCGTCGTCTCGGCGTGATCGCCATGACTAGGGCGCACGAGGTCGATGACCTTGTGGTAGCCTTCCAGGCATAAAAACGCACCGCCAGCCATGAGCAGCGGGGTGATGGCCCAGGGCGCAAAAAAGCTCAGCAGCAGCGCTCCGGGTAGGAGCAGCAGGAGTTTGTTCTTCAGCGAGCCGACGGCGATCTTGGCAATGATCGGCAGCTCCCGATCTGCGGTGAGGCCGACGACGTATCGCGGTGTGACCGCCGCATCATCAATCACGATGCCCGCCGCCTTGCTGCCCGCTTTGGCTGCCTGGCCGGCAGCATCATCGAGTGAAGAGGCAGCCACCTTTGTGAGTGTGGCGAGGTCATCCAGCAGTGCGATCCAACCTGATGTCATGAGAGATTCTTTCGGTAGAAAAACGATGATAAAACAGTGAGTGTAACTCCCTAACGGGGGTCTCTTTAATGCGATAGATGCAAAGCTCAATCAACGAGACCGGAATGTTCAATGGGGCGGATGATAGCAAAGTTCGCGTGAAGCTGTGGAGCGCTCCTTCATTTTCTCAGGAAACCTTCATGGCTGCTTTCAAGCGGAGCTGCTACCAGGGTGATTTAGGCTTTCAAGATTTGCCGCAAACGAAAACGCGCCCGGCCTTTCGACCAGACGCGTTTTGGGGGTTGGGGGGTGATTTGAAGGGAAGTAGATACTCTAATCTGCCTTAGTGGGCATGAGGAGCCTTCTTCACGATTAATAGCGGTAGTGATCCGTCTTGTAGGGGCCATCGACGGGCACGCCGATGTAGTCGGCCTGGTCTTTGGTAAGGACGGTGAGCTTCACGCCGATCTTAGCGAGGTGCAGGCGGGCGACTTCTTCGTCGAGCTTCTTCGGCAGGACGGTGACGCCGACGGGGCGGGTGTCCTTGTTTTCCCAGAGGTCGATCTGTGCGAGGCACTGGTTGGTGAAGCTGTTGCTCATCACGAAGCTCGGGTGGCCGGTGGCGCAGCCGAGGTTCACGAGGCGGCCTTCGGCGAGCATGAAGATGCTGTTGCCAGCCGGGAAGGTGTACTTATCCACCTGCGGCTTGATGTTGAGGCGCTTCACGTCCGTGCGGGTGTTGAGCTTATCCACCTGGATCTCGTTGTCGAAGTGGCCAATGTTGCAGACGATGGCCTGGTCCTTCATCTTCTCCATGTGCTCAAGGCGGATGATGTCCTTGTTGCCCGTGGTGGTGACGTAGATGTCGCCCCAGCCGAGGGTGTCTTCAATCGGCATGACGCGGAAGCCTTCCATGGCGGCCTGAAGGGCGCACACGGGGTCGATTTCGGTCACGACGACCTGCGCGCCCATGCCACGGAGGGCGAAGGCGCAGCCTTTACCCACATCGCCATAGCCGCAGACCACGCCGACTTTGCCGGCGATCATGACGTCGGTGGCACGCTTGATGCCGTCGAGGAGGGATTCGCGGCAGCCGTAGAGGTTGTCGAACTTGGACTTCGTGACGCTGTCGTTCACGTTGATGGCGGGGAAGAGTAGCTTGCCAGCCTTGGCCATTTCATACAGGCGATGCACGCCGGTGGTGGTCTCTTCGGAGACGCCCTTCAGGTCCTTCACGATCTCGTGGAAGATGCCGGGCTGCTTCTTGGCGATATCCTTGAGGAGGTCCTTGATGACCTTCACTTCGTGGTTGTCGGAGGGGGTATCCACCCACTTGTCGCCGTTTTCCATCTCGTATCCCTTGTGGATGAGGAGGGTCACGTCGCCGCCGTCATCGACGATGAGCTGCGGGCCTTTGTTGCCGGGGAACATGATGGCCTGCCAGGTGCACCACCAGTATTCTTCGAGCGTCTCGCCCTTCCAGGCAAAGACGGGCGTGCCGGAGGCAGCGATGGCGGACGCGGCGTGGTCCTGGGTGGAGAAAATGTTGCAGGAGGCCCAGCGGACATCGGCGCCGAGTTCCTTCAGCGTCTCGATGAGCACGCCGGTCTGGATGGTCATGTGCAGGGAGCCGGTGATGCGGACGCCAGCGAGGGGCTTTTTCGGGCCGTACTTCTCACGGGTGGCCATGAGGCCGGGCATTTCGCTTTCAGCGATGTCGAGTTCCTTACGGCCGAAGTCGGCGAGGGCGATGTCTTTGACTTTGTAGTCGCTCATAGTGGGCGTGGGTGGGTTCAGGTTCGGGGTCTGAAACGGTTCAAATCAACGTATCAGGATACGTTGATATGTCCGGGGAGATGTGGCGGAAGTCAAACGCCGATTTTGTCCCTGTTTGGATCTGGCATTGACCAGCCTGCAGACGGGGGGAGGCTAGGCCCCCCAAGGACGGTGATGCTGTTGAGATCTTCCGCGGTTCCGTTTGGACATTTTCAGCGGGAGATCACTCCACGGTCACGCTTTTGGCGAGGTTTCGAGGCTTATCGACATCGCAGCCACGTGCGACGGCAGTGTAGTAGCTGAAGAGCTGAAGCGGAATGACGGTGAGCAGCGGGCTGAGATAGCTGGGGCTGTCGGGGACATAAATGACGTCCTCGGTCAGACGCTCCAGCTCAGTGCGGCCTTCGGTGGTGACGGCAATGACGGGACCTTTGCGTGCAAGGACCTCTTCAATGTTGCTGACGTTTTTGTCGAAGACGGCATCGTCTGGAGCGATGAAGACGCTAGGCATGTCCGGCTTCACTAGGGCGATGATGCCGTGTTTCAGCTCTGCGCTGGGATGACCGCTGGCGTAGATGTAGCTGATCTCCTTCATTTTAAGAGCTCCCTCCATGGCGACAGGGTAGTTTGCTTGGCGACCCATGAAGAGCATGCCTTCGGCATTGCAGTGCTTGTCTGCGATGGCTTTGATCTTGTCGGCTTGCTTCAGGATGGACGTGATTTTGTCGGGAATCGCTTCGAGTTCATCAATCATCTCTAGGCCATCGGCACTACTAAGGTGATGGATGCGGCCAAAAAGCATGCCGAGCAGGGAAAGTACGGCGACGGTCGAGGTGAAAGTTTTCGTCGCGGCCACTCCGATCTCGGGACCTGCATGGATGTAGCAGCCGCCATCGCTTTCTCGGGCGATTGTGCTGCCGACACTGTTCACGATGCCGAGGCAGCGGATACCTTTGCGCCGCGCTTCACGCAGGGCTGCCAGGGTATCGATCGTTTCGCCGCTTTGGCTCAGCACAAATTGAAGCGTGTTTCTGTCGGCGGGGACATTTCGATAGCGGAACTCGGAGGCGATTTCGACCTCTGTTGGAACTCGTGCGAGGGTTTCGATGATATACTCGCCAACCATCGCTGCGTGAAAGGCAGTGCCACAGCCACTGAGAATGATGCGGTCGATGCCGCGCAGCTCCTGGGGGCTCATGTTCAGACCGCCTAGGATCGTGGTAGCCTCATCGCGTGAAAGCCTTCCCCGCAGGGCATTGCGGAGGCTCTGCGGTTGCTCATAAATCTCTTTGAGCATGTAATGCGGGAAGTCGCCCTTTTCGGCATCATCGGCGGTGAATTCCACACGACTGACTTTGACCTGGGCATCACCTCCAGCCATGCTGGTGACATCGAAACGCTCACTGCTCAGGCTGACGACATCATGGTCATTGAGGTAAACAACATCGCGTGTGTGAGCGACAATAGCGCTGACATCAGAGGCTAGGTAGTGCTCACCTTCACCCAGTCCGACGACGAGCGGGCTGCCCAGGCGGGCGCCGACGATGACCCCTGGTACGTCTGCATGCAGTACGGCGATGCCGTAAGTGCCTTTGACTTTGCGCAGGGCACTCTGCACCGCGTTGCGCAGGCGGGCAGGGCCGTCCGTTTCTTCGCTAGCATCATAATAGGTACCGACAAGGTGTGCCAAAACCTCCGTATCGGTTTGAGATTCAAACAAATGTCCTTTCGCACTGAGCTGTTCACGCAGGATCTGGTAGTTCTCGATGACACCATTGTGTACCAGCACCAACTTGCCGCTCTGATCACGGTGGGGGTGGGCATTTTCATCGGTGGGAGCACCGTGAGTGGCCCAGCGGGTGTGTGCGATGCCTGTGTCCCCGGCGTGGCTCACTTCGGAAACGGCTTGGCGCAGTTTGTCGATGCGCCCCGCTTTTTTGATGATGTTCACTTGGGGCGCGCCGTTCAGCAGAGCGATGCCTGCTGAATCATAGCCGCGATACTCCAGCCGACTCAGACCATCCAAGAGGATGGGGCTGGCCTGCCGCTTGCCGATATAACCTACAATGCCGCACATAGATTCTTTTGTGACCGCCGGATGTAAACGCTAGAATGAGGGCATGCCATGGAAAAGGCGAGTTTTGAGGCTTTTTCGGCGCCGCCTTCGATCTCTCAGCCGCTAAACCGATGCATGATCCCGAAAAGCTGCCCTATTGTGCTGATGTCATGATTTATTTGGACGCGAACGCTACCACTCCAATGCTCCCCGAGGTGATGGAGGTGATGTTACCTTGGCTGCGCGAGCGGTTCGGGAATCCCTCTTCGGCGCATCGCGCGGGCCGCCATGCTCGGCGCGGCATTGAGATTGCGCGTGCCCAGGTCGCCGCGCTTTTGCAGGCCCAGCCGGAGGAGATCATCTTCACCAGCGGAGCCACGGAGTCGATCAACACGGTGATCTCTTTTGCCCAACAGGAATGGCCAGACCGTGCCGTGCTGATCACCAGCCAAGTCGAGCATGCTGTGGGCGTAGAGGCCGCCGAACGCTGGCAGGACCAGGGCGGAGAGGTGCGCCGCATCCCTGTCGATGAACAGGGGCTGCTGAACCTGGGGGCGTTGGAGGCCGAACTGAAGGGAGGGCGCGTGGCACTCGCTTCCTTCATTTGGGGAAACAATGAGACGGGGGTCATGACGCCGATGTCTCGTGTCGTGGAGCTCTGTCATTCGGCTGGCACTTTTGTCCACGCAGATGCGGTTCAGGTAGCGGGGAAGATGCCGCTGGATGTGAAGGCGGTGCCTGTCGATTACCTCAGCCTGAGCAGTCACAAAATGCATGGGCCTCAAGGAGTTGGGGTTCTTTTTGTCAATCGCAACGCCCCCTTCCGGCCTCTGCTGATCGGTGGCGGGCAAGAGGCCGGAAGACGCAGTGGCACCGAAAATGTGGCTGGCATCATCGGTATCGGACAAGCGGCATCCATGGCTACCGCATGGATTGCGGCCAGTGGCGCAGAGCAGATGTCAGCCCTTCGGGATGATTTAGAGATTGCCTTGCGGCAGGGCTGGTCGGGCTCGAGGATACATGGTGCATTGGCTCCCCGCTTGCCGGGCACCTGCAGTATCTGCCTGCCAGGGGTCGATGCGGCGGCGATGCTAATCCGGCTGGACCAGAGAGGTATCGCCTGTTCGGGGGGATCAGCCTGCCACACGGGGTCATTGCACCCCTCTCCTGTTTTGGAGGCAATGGGATGCGATGCCTCATCCGCAGCCAGTACGCTCCGGCTATCTTTGTCCCGGCTGACGACGGCGGAGGACATCCGCCGAGCGGCTCAGGAAATCCTCGATTGTGCACGGCACATCCAGCAACAGAGTGGGTCTAAGATTCTAGGATCATAGGCTTTCCCAAAATAAACTTGAAAAAGTAAGGAAAATTGGGAAAATAAAGGATCGGCATGCCAGAAATCAAACTCCAAGAAGCCGCTGTGCCCAGTCCTAGCGTGCCTGTCACGGAAGTTTTAGGTGGGCAAATCCGTGCGCTCCTGAATGCAGGCCTTCAGCTCGGACTCAGCCTGGGAGGTGTGAGTGCCCTCATGGGAGATATCATCCGGGAACGGCTGCCCATGCAGGTAGCAGAAGGTCACGCGACTCCTGAGGAAGGTTTGACCGTCCTTCTGGCTGCTGAAGGCGGCTGTGTCGGGGTCGAAAAGGCACGCTACCTTTTTCGCAAACCTCAGCCCGTCACACGGCAGGCTTTGGCCCACCAGATCCGTCAGGGTAAGGTCTTGGCTTACCGTTCCGGCGGTGGAGATTACCTCGTTCCAGTCTGGCAGTTCCGCCCAGAAGGAGGTCTTTTGCCTGGATTGTCCGAGGTGCTTTTTGCCGTGCGTGAAACCCTGGATGACAGCCCTTTGGCAGCTTTTGCCTTCCTGCTACAGGCGCATCCCCTCACGGGGGGCAAGACACCTCTGTCTGCTCTTCGCCAAGGTCAGCTGGTAGACGTTCGCGCCGCAGTGGAGGCAGATGCACGCTAAGGGATCATGACGCGGGACCTACATCAGCCGCCAGAACAGTCACGGTTTGACCAGATCGTCCTGCCCATTCGGCCACCCGGCATGTGGGCTGCACTCACCTGGTATCGCCTAAGCCGGGGCGAGTTTCCTTCGCCGTTGGTTGCCTCAAAAAGCTCACGATGGACGCCACTCTCTGGGGATTTTCCGTGCATTGATTTGGCGGTAGATCCACAAACCTCTGTCGCTGAAGTCTGGGGAGATCGCTTTGCCGCTCAGCGTGCCATGGGTGCGGAGATTTATGTCATCCCGCGCCAGCAATCGCAGCACTGGAACTACCTTCAGACAACAGGCCTGCCCGACGATCTCCGCCTCTGCGACCTGATGGATGCTGACACGAGGCTTGCCTTAGGCATGGATGCTGAGGCCTTGTATACCACGAATTTGCACCCGCTTCAGCTCTGGGCAGAGCGCATCGCTCGGCATCCGACTGGTTTCGATGGCATCGCGTACCGCAGTGCTCACACCGATTTAGCCTGTCTCGTGCTTTGGAGTCGCGCCGACGCTGCTGTGCCTTTGGAGAAAAGGCTGACTTTTGAGCGTGCGGCGGAATTCCTCAATTCCGACGCGGCGTATGTGCTGGCGGGCAAAACGGGCCTCCGTCTTTCCTTTGCCTGGTAAACCAAGCTTTCTCCCATGGTCACACTCAGCCCAGCTCTGACCCCAGAAGGTGTTTGGGTGTTAGAAGGAAAAGGCACCACTCTGGAAGATCGGCGCTTAGCCTCTGCGGCTTCTCTCGAAGGCTGGTTGCGCCTGCTAGCGACCGATTGGCTGACGTCTGACCTGGAACCGACTTGGCGATGGTTACGCGAATTTGCCCGAGCTTTCTTCGCCCGTCTCTGTCAGACGCTGGACGCGTATGAAGTCCCCGCTTTGTCCAGCCAAGAAGCAGAGACTTTCCTCGCCGCTGCGCCAGGTTTCTCGGGAGTAGAGCATTTGACTCCAGAATTGCTCGCCAAAGCATGGCAACAGCTCGCCCAGCATATCGCGCAGACTTCTGCCGGCAATATAGCCGTGTGGCTGCGCGCGGAATGCCCCGCGTGGCATGTGGTCGGGCGGGTGAGTTTTCACCTCGCGGAGAACAAGATTGATACGCAGAGGCCTTTTGCGTTTCTGGCAACCTTCACGGAGAAACTCAGCACCTCGGGCCAGCCGCAGCATCTGCCTCTGGCGCGGGCACTTCAGCTTTATGCCGCGCAGAAGGATCCTACGGCACTGAATGCACTTCTGGAACCCGTGCGGCTCGCCGCAGACAAATCGACGCTGCTGCGCGAGTGGCTGGAGTCGAAGCGGCTCTTTCAACCCATGGCAATGACGCCGCAGGAGGCCTATCGAGTGCTGCGCGAGACGGCGGTTTTCCAGGAGTGCGGCATTATCATGAAGTTGCCGGACTGGTGGAAGGCTGGCAAGACCACGCGCCCCGCCGTCGCAGTGACCATCGACGCACCGAAGCAAACATCCCTGCATGCGCATGCGATGCTTAGTTTCAAAATCGAACAGAGCCTTGATGGCGATTCGCTGACGCCTGAGGAACTCGAAAAGCTGCTCAGCGCGGACACGGGGCTCGTCTCACTGCGCGGGAAGTGGGTCGAGGTCGATCGCGAAAAATTGCAGCAGGTCATGGCGCACTGGAAGCGCGTGCAAAACGCCACTGGCGAGGGTGGCATCGGCTTTCTCGATGGAATGCGGCTTCTCGCTGGCATGGGTGAGATCAAAAGCGCCTCCGAAGCTGACGTGGCCGAATTCGTACCGGAATGGAGCACCGTCAGCGCCGGCCAAAAACTCGCCGAAGTGCTCGCAAAGCTCCAAAAACCTGAAGACGTCTCTCCACCCGAAAATTTGCGTGCGACTCTGCGCCCGTATCAGCGACAAGGTTTCGCGTGGTTAAAATTCATGACGCAAATGGGCTTCGGCGCGTGCCTCGCGGATGACATGGGACTCGGCAAGACCGTGCAGGTGATTGCGCTACTCTTGGCGAAAAAGGCAGAAGAGCACATTCGCGCTCCGGCTTTGCTAGTGGTGCCAGCTTCGTTGATTGGAAACTGGAAGGCGGAGGTCGCGAAGTTCGCGCCTGATTTACGTCTCTTCATCGCGCATCCATCGCAGACCGATCGTGAAACACTCGCTTTGGCTGTTACGCATCCCGCAGAGGCATTGTGTGGCTTTGATGTGATGCTCACGACGTATCAGTTCCTGCAAAAGGCCGAGGCATGGCTGTCGCATGCATGGAGCATGGTCATTCTTGATGAAGCGCAGGCCATCAAAAACAGCGCCAGCGGCTCAGCGAAGGCGGTCAAGACCCTGCAAGCGCCTATTCGAATCGCGCTGACTGGCACGCCGGTCGAAAATCGTCCCGGCGATCTTTGGAGCCTCTTCGATTTCCTCAATCCCGGCCTACTCGGCGGCAGTGCCGCCTTTGCCGATGCCGTGAAGCGCTGTGCGAAGTCTAGCGAAGGCTACGCGCCACTACGTCGGCTCGTGCGGCCCTACATCCTGCGCCGCATGAAGACAGATCGCAGCATCATCAGCGATTTGCCCGACAAGATCGAGCTGAAGGCCTTCTGCGGCCTAACTAAACGTCAAGCGACGATTTACGCAAAACTCGTCGATCAGCTCGCAAAAATGCTCGCCGATAAAGAGATGGAACCAATCAAGAGGCAGGGTCTCGTGCTTGGCTTCCTGCTTAAGTTCAAACAAGTCTGCAACCACCCCAGCCACTGGAATGGCGACGGCACCTGGAACCCCTCCGACAGTGGCAAATTCGCGCGCCTCGCCGACATCTGCGGTGAACTTGCCGAGAAACATGAGCGTGCTCTTATCTTTACACAATTCCAAGAGACCTGCGAACCACTCGCTCGCTATTTGAGCACTGTGTTTGACCGTGAAGGCCTCATTCTGCATGGCGGCACCAGCGTGAAGAAGCGCCATGAACTCGTCGAAGCCTTCCAGAAGCCCGGCGGGCCACCCTTCATGGTCATCAGCGTCAAAGCTGGCGGCACTGGCCTCAACCTCACCGCAGCGAGTCATGTCATTCACTTCGACCGCTGGTGGAATCCTGCCGTCGAAAATCAGGCAACCGACCGCGCCTTCCGCATCGGCCAGCAACAAAAGGTCATCGTTCATAAATTCATCTGCCAAGGCACCATCGAACAGCGCATTGACAGCTTAATCGATGCAAAGCTGTTTCTAGCGCAGGAATTGGTGGGTCACGGTGTGGGTGCGGAGAGGGGCCTCACCGATATGAGCAGCGAGGAATTGCTCGATTTTGTGAAACTGGATATCAGCGCGGTGCTATGATAGTTGGCAAACTTCGATACCCCCGATGCCAAGATGGCGTGCCGAACTTATGGGTCGCACAAGTTTCGAAAAGGAAGTGATCCGTGTGTGAATAGTCGGCTGACGAGCTTCAAAAGTTGCATGGAGTCGGGTCGGCCAAAGATCGTCCATCGATAGCAGGGTTCGGACAGTTTTTAGCTTTTAAGCGTGAAATGTGGTGGCAGGGGTGAATGCAGTAAAAAGAATTGGATGTGTTTTTTTCGGAGGATTGTCTGTCAGATGCAGCGTTTAGCCTCCTGCCATTTTTTATCAAAACACCCTTTGGAATACTGACGTGAAATTCAAATGCCCAACCTGTGACATGCAATTGATGATGGAGCCGGAGATGGCTGGTAAAGTCATCCGTTGTCCTGGCTGCAATGCCAAGATCGCGACGCCTTCGAGTTCTGCTGGATTGCCACCGCCTTCAGGCTTGCCTGCGCCGAGTCATATGACGACCTCGCCTCATGCGGCAGACGTTTGGGGCGCTGACGACGTTTCTAGCATTGCCGATCAGTCCCTACCTACCACTTTTGCTCAGCCCTCCAATGAATCGCCTTCTATGGAGAGAGGAGGTTGGGAGGAGAAGGATCCGACCAATCCCAATCCGTTTGTTAGTTTTGGACTGGGGTTTTTAGCCTTTTTGGTGCTGATTGGCATTCTTTATCCGTTCAAGGCAGCACCAGATATTCCAGCTGCAAAATACACGCTGATGCAGTGGGTGGCATCGCTATTCTTCAAGCACATGTTGGTGAGCTTCACGAACACGCTTTTCTTCACGTGGTCTTTTGCCATTCTCTACCTGAAATGGAAAAAGCTTAGCCATCAACGACAGGCACTTATGCTTGATGTTCTACCCTGGGAATTGGGAGCAGAAATCAATGCTCAAAATGTCGGCTCTTTTATTGATCATCTTTATAAACTGCCCCGAAGGCTGCGCGATAGCATGATGGTGAACCGAATGCGAAAAGCATTGGAGCTCTTCGAGGTAAAGCAGAGTGTGGGGGATGTAACGAACATGCTTTCCAGTCAATCCGAGATCGACGGTATGAGAATCGGTGGCAGTTACACCCTTTTGAAAGCTTTCCTGTGGGCTATTCCGATCCTGGGTTTCATCGGTACGGTTATTGGTTTGTCTCATGCGATCAGTGGCATGAACTTTGCAGGTATGGATGACCTAAAGCAGATTACAGCTACTCTGGGAACAGTCACAGGCGGCTTGGGCACAGCGTTCGATGCCACGCTGCTAGGGCTTGTCTTCGCGCTTGCGCTGAACTTTCCATTAAACTCGATGATGAAGTCCGAGGATGATTGCTTGAATGATATTGATGCTTTTTGTAATGAGGTGCTTATTCCGCGGCTTAACGATGGAGCAAGCCTCGCTGGCGGTGATACCCAAGGGGTTATGGAGGTGCTTGTGAAAGCCGTCGCGAGTTCTCAAAAGGAGTTCCTGATAGATCTGAATGCCCTTTCAGCGAAGATCAAGGAGCAGGCGGATAACCTAGATCGCCGTGCTGCAGCCCACCAGGAGCGTGTGGACGCTGAATTTGCCAAAGCCGTGAACAAAATGCGTGACGACTTCACGCTTGCCATCACGGATGCCATCAAGCAAAGCACCGAATACAATCGCGCGTTGGCAAGTGGCATTCAAAGCCTGAACAATGTGCTCAAGGAGCTCGGGTCGAAACAGATTCTCATTCACCAAGTGAAGAAAAAAAGCTGGTTTAGCCGGGACTGAAAGCGGTCGCGTCTTTATATCAAACTCACGCTAATTCCTGTATGGCCAAAAGACGTCACGGTGCCAAGGACGAGATTCTTCTCGTTCCGTTCCTGGACATTTTATGTTCACTCATTGGTGTGCTGGTGCTCATCATTGTGGTCCTGTGTGTTTCACAAACCCAAGAAACCGAAGGGCGAACTCCCGAGGAGATTCAGATGGCTCAGGAACATAAGCGCATGAAGGAAGAGCTGAAAAAGCGCGAAGAGCTGGATGCCATCCTAAAAGAAAAGCTCGCTGAGCTCGATAAGCTGAAGTTGGAAATCAATGACAAGGAGCAGCGTTACATCAAGTTTCGCAAGATTCTGGACTCATCCAAAGAACTGCAAGATCAGAACAAGCAGATCGCTACTAAGCTGCAGAAAGAGCTGGATGATCTGCTCACGGAAATCTCAGGCCTCAAGGAACAGCAAACAGAGAGCCAGAAACTCATAGCTGAACTGATTGCAGAGCTGAAGAAGCGTGAAGTTCCGCCTGAACAAAAAGTGCCTCCAGTGATCGTGCAGCCCTCTGGCTCAGGAATGCCTGAATCGACGAAAGTCTTCTTCGTGGAATGCTCAGCCGGAGCGCTGCGTCTTCTGAATCCTTGGGGTGCAGGTGATGTGCGCTTTGGTGCTTCAGCAGAAATTGTGTTGGCGAATCCCGAGTATAATCACTTTCTTACTGAAGCGGCCAAAGACAAAAATAGTCTCATCCTCTATTTGGTCAGAGATGATGGTCAGGGGGCTTTCAACAACGGAGCTGGACGAGCTGAAAACGACTATAATCTTAGAGTCGGTAAGCTGCCCATTCCGGGGCGTGGGCAGCTGGATCTTGCTCTTTTTGACAAATACAAAGGAACTGTGGCTGCCCCGCCCAAAGGCCCAGCATCTGTTGAGAAGCCTAAAGCCTAACCAAGACTCATCATCTTCCTCAAATGGCGAAACGCAAACCACATGAAGAGCAAGAGCTGCCGTTCGTGGCACTCATGGACACCATGACCAATGTAGTCGGTGTGCTCATCATCGTGCTTGTCATGGTTGGTATTAGTATCGCGGGAGCAGTGAAAAAAATCCTTTCTGACCTGCCGCCTGTAACTCCAGAGGAACATGCTAAAATGGTCGAAGTGATGAAGCAATTGCCTCCGCCGCCAGCAGACCCTGACCAACTCGAACAGGAGAAAAAGCTTGCAGAGCAGAAGCTCAAAAAAGCAGTGGAAGATTTGCAGACCATCGACACCACAAGCACTCAGTCGCAGATGAAATTCATGGATCTAGACAGCTTTCGCAAAAAGCTAGAAGAGGCTCGTGAACAACGTGAAAATCAGCGCAAGGAGGTCGAGAAGCTACTCACCGAAGTCGAGCGATTAAAGGTGCTGCTGGATCAAACGCCGGTCTTTAAGCCAGAGCCACCGACCTATGTGCGTCTGCCCAATCCACGGCCTTTCCCCAAAGAGCCCAACGAAATGCGTGTGCTGGTCGCTAAGCAGGGCGTTCTGATGTTGAATGATAAAGAGTTTATCAAACCTGTGATCGAGGGGCTCGAAAAGATTCGCAGCCAGTTTGAGTACAAAGAAGTGAAGATCGATCCTTTTGCCAAAATGCTGACGGATGTCTTTGGCAGTGCACAGACTGCTCAAGCAGCATGGCCTGAGCTGGCACCCTTGGTGAATACCTTCCAACTTGATCAGGTCGCTATGGCTTACAAGCTCTTGAGCGATGCTAAGGTTCCTAGTGGTCGTCAGGTTTTGACGGCGATTGGTAGCATCGCGCTCGTCACTCGTTCGACCTTGCCTGCCGTTGCCACAGCGATTCTTGAGGCGATGAAAGGTGACTTCACCAAGTGGCTTGCCTTGGATCCCTCCCGTGATCCAGCCAAGCCCATCATCAGAGCTGTAGCCGGTGGGGGTAAAGCAACCTTCGGCTGGGGTGGTAAGGTCGTCGAGGTTAAATTCAATTCGCGTGAAATCTTGGAGTACTTCGTCAAGGAGTTGGCGGACATGGACAGTTTCAAAAACATGGTTCGGCAGAAGACCATTTATGACGCCTTTAAGCTTGCTGCCACACTCGAAAGAGCGGCCATGAGCCCCATGATGAACAGTTCTTCCTACACCTTTAAGCCTCAGGTGAAGCCTGGCTCCAGCTACGTGCAGCTGGAATTGTCTCCCAAGGCGGGAGGCGGAGAAACCCTCGAGCTGATTCGCTCCGAAAGCTCTGCCTATCAGCGCATGCTCAGGCAGCTCAAGGTTGATCCCAAAGGCGTAGCCATCTTTCAGGTGAAAGCCGATGCCTACAGTACTTATTTGGAGGCACGACAAATTGCTGATCAAATCGGCGTTCCGGCGACCTGGGAGTTTTTGGACAAACTCGAACTGACCTCCAACGTCACTCCTTTTGAGGTGCAACGTTTTACCAAGTCAGTCGTCCCTAATGCCAAGGATCAAAAGATCCGTATTGCGGCTCCCAAGCGTTCTTTGGACTGACTCATCTTGTCTAGCTTGAGCATGCGCATCATTTGACCGGCTGCGGTTTGCCTCTACTCTCCGCCCCCTTCCATGAGCCAGACTGCCATCTCTCCTACCCGCGAAAAAGACTTCCCTGAATGGTATCAGCAGGTCGTCCGTGCCGCTGACCTTGCTGAAAATTCCGAGGTCCGCGGCTGTATGGTCATTAAACCCTGGGGTTATGGTCTGTGGGAAAACATCCAGCGCCAGCTCGATGTGAAGTTTAAGGAAACCGGGCACGTGAATGCCTACTTCCCACTCCTCATTCCACTGAGCTATCTGGAGAAAGAGGCCGAGCACGCGGAAGGTTTTGCCACCGAATGTGCCGTGGTCACTCATCATCGCCTGGAAGCGCAGAAGCAGCCTGATGGCACTACGAAAATGATTCCTACGGGTGAGTTGGCTGAGCCCTTTGTCATCCGTCCCACCTCTGAGACCATCATCGGTGCCGCCTTTGCGCGCTGGGTGGAAAGTTACCGCGACCTGCCACTTTTGATCAATCAGTGGGCAAATGTGATGCGCTGGGAGATGCGCCCACGCCTCTTTCTCCGCACAGCTGAGTTCCTCTGGCAGGAAGGGCATACTGCTCATGAAACGGCAGGTGAAGCGATCGAGGAAACCAAACTCATGCACAAAGTGTATGCCGACTTCCTGCGCAACCACCTAGCCATCCCGGTGATTCCCGGCGAAAAAACAGAGAACGAGCGCTTCCCTGGTGCAGTCAACACCTACACCGTCGAGGCCATGGTGCAGGACCACAAAGCCATCCAAGCCGGCACTTCCCACTACCTGGGTCAAAACTTTGCCAAGGCAGCGAACATTCAGTTCCTCGGACGGGACAATACTCGTCAGCTCGTTCACACCACGAGTTGGGGCGTCAGCACACGCCTTATTGGAACGCTCATCATGGCCCATGGAGATGATGATGGCGTCATTCTGCCACCGCGTGTGGCTCCGCAGCAGGTTGTCATCCTGCCTGTCACCCCGAAGGAAGATACACGCCAAGAGATCATCGACGCTTGTGAGGCGCTTGCACAGACCTTGCGCAGTCAGAGCTTCCATGGTGAGCCGCTGCGCGTGCACGTGGACAAACGTGACTTACAGGGAGGTGCGAAGAACTGGGAGTGGATCAAGAAAGGCGTGCCTCTGCGCATCGAGATGGGGCCACGCGATATCGCTAGCCGTACGGTCGCGGTGGCTCGTCGTGATCTGCCACCAAAGCAGAAAGAATTCATTCCTAAAGAAGACCTCATTCGCGACATCACGGAGAAGTTGCAAGACATCCAGGATGCATTGCTCAAACGCGCCACTGAGATGCGTGACGCGAACATGAAAAAGCTAAATACGCTAGATGAGTTCAAAGCCTTTTTTGCCGAAGGCGGGCCTGGCGGTTTTGCCCTGATGCACTGGGCTGGTAGCAATGAAGAAGAAGATCAGATCGCCAAGGACATGAAAGTCACCATTCGCTGCATACCGATCAGCGATGAGTTTGCCGAGCAAGGTCAATGCTTCCTCACCGGCAAGCCTAGCTCACGTCGTGTGGTATTCGCTCGCAGCTATTGATCTGACCTTCAGGCGATCTGCCGAGCAGCGATGAGATTTCTTTTGAAGCCCTCTCGCACCAGTGAGAGGTCTGAGTCCATCGCGATCCAAGTCAGCCCAAGGGCCTTCAGTTTTTCCTTGTCGTCGGCATGGCGCACGAGGATTCCACTGCTCTTGTCATGGCTGTTGGCAGCCTTCACCACAGCGTGCAGGCAGTCATCGTAGCTTCGTGGTGACTGCCTTGCCTTCAGGTCATAACTCAAATCTGCTGGGCCGATGAATAGAGCGTCAATGCCTGGCACTGCTGCGATGAGGTCCGCATTCGCCACACCTACCGCAGTCTCGATTTGGGCTAGAATGATCGGCTTGGGTAGCTCACCTTCAGGAATCCTCATGCCGTAACCATAGGCTCGCACTGTTCGGGAAACTCCACGATGACCGTGGGGCGGATAATGCGCTGCCTGCACGCAGCGCCATGCCTGCTCCGGTGTATCCACATGCGGCACCATGATTCCTTGGGCACCCCAGTCCAACACTCGACCGATCAGGTCTGGATGAGGCGCGCTGACCCGCACGATCGCCAGTGTCTGGCTACAACGCAGGGCGCGCAGTTGATCGGGTAAAGCCGCCTCAGACTCGCAACCATGCTCCAGGTCGATTAGCACCCAGTCGTAGCCGACCTCAGCCGCTAGTTCCGCAACGGCGGGTGACCCGATGGATAAAAAAGTGCCGATGAGAGGTTTCATGATTCAAAGAATGTCGAGATCGCACCCTTCCCGCAAGCCTTGCAGGGCTAGCTTGAGCTTGGATAAAGTCGTTTCACGCAAAGATGGGCCCGAGCTGCCGGCTGAGATCAAGAAAAAGCCATCGTCACGGTCAAAGTAACCCGCACCGACACGGATCACGGCTTTCACGATCATGTTCCTCAGCAGATGCAGCCAGAAGCGTCGAAGCGCCTCTGTAGGCAGCGCGCGCCTACTTTCATAACCCGCGAAAGCATTTTTGAGAAAAACAGCATCATGAAAACAGGCCAGCATAGACAGATCATCCATGGCATCACCACTGATGGCATCATCAAAGTCAATGAAGGCGGCAATCTCGTGTGAAGAGCCTAGGATATTCCACAAGGCGAGATCTTTGTGAACCAAGCAACCGGGAGCTAGGTCGAGCAGATCATCGTGGTTTTCGATCTCAGCCATGATTTCCTCGCTGCTGGATAAAAAGCCGCGTGATTTGAGAAAGTGCAGATGCTTGTCTAGTCGCAGATGAAAATAGTCCGCGTAGCTCTGCCGATAGCCCTGCAGGCTATCATTGAGGACGCCATAACCCTCAAGGCGAATGCTCTGCCAATCGGCGATGGCGACACCGATCTGATGCGCAATGCGATCCTTGTCGAGTGTGCCTTGCTTGAAGGCCTGGTTCAAATCCGCCAAGGGAATGCGTTCCAAGGCTTGCCACGCGAAGGGTGCGCTGCTTCGGCTGACATCAAAGCCAAAGACAAGCGGCGTGCGCACGCCAGCGAGCCGCACGCGATCGAGCAGTGTGGACTCAATAGCGAGATGAGCATCTTTTTCTGGTCCATTTTCTACACGAATGAAGAGTGACTTTCCTGCCATCTCAGCGTTCCAGGTAAGATGGTTGCCCTGACCCACTCCTGGGCTCAAAACGACTTCATTCTCATCGAAATGCTTTGCCAAAGCCTGCTGCAACTGTCGCTGCATTTCCCCATTAATCATGTCCCGTGACTGCGTGCCATGAAAGGCAGCTGGGCGATCGCACTTCCAATAATAAATATCGCGGCGACTCATGAGGAGGGTTTTCGTCGTTTCCAAAGTGCGGCTGCTAATCCACCGATCACATTTTGTAGGACACCACTGAACACGCCGGCTGCTGCGGCGAGCGGCATCGCAGCAAAATGCTCACGTGCTAGCGATGCGGCCATACCACCATTTTGCATGCCCACCTCAATGCTGACCGTGCGTGCTACAGATTCAGGAAAACGCAGTATTTTGGGAAGAAGATAGCCCACTCCAAAACCGATCAGGTGCAGAAGTGTCGCCGCCAAGGCCAAGTGACCAAAATGCTCAGCAATCGAGGCTGCACTCGCGGCCACAATGCCGCCACTGACAAGGGTAAAGGCCACCACCGCTATAGTAGGACCACAGGCACCGATTCGGTCCGCCATACGCGGCAGCCGCCAGCGGATCAGCACACCGAGCACCACGGGTGCAATCGTCAGCTGTAGAGCTGAGAGGCAGAGCCCCCAGGCATCGACAGGCACATATTTGCCGGCCAAAAGGGTAGTCCACATCGGAGTGAAGAAAAAGGCCAGCATGGTCGAAAACATGGTTAGAACGACGGACAGTGCCACGTTCGCCCGAGCCAAGTAGCTGATCATGTTCGAAGCCATGCCGCCAGGGCAGCTTGCCACCAGGATAATGCCCACAGCCAGTCCAGCCTCAAGATTCAGCAGCTTGGTGACCAGCCAGCCCGCCAGTGGCATGATCGTGTACTGCGCTACGAAACCAAGAACTACACTGCCTGGCATCCTTGCGATGGCTCGAAAATCATCCATGCTCAAGGTCAGGCCCATGCCTAGCATCGATGATGCTAGCGACCAAAAAATCCAGGGCTTGTCGAACCATAGCATGGTCTCTGGCTTGAAAAAAGCGATCACCGCCAGGCTGACCAGCCAGATGGGGTAGAGGTTGTTGAACCAATCAAAGAAGCGTTTCATGTTCGGTTGGGTTAAGTCGATCAGAAGCAAACGTCCAACACCAGTGCTTTCCCACACAGGGGATGAGTAAAGTGGAAGTTATGTTAACCTGGACTCACAAGAACTGCGGCTGCTTCCAGATAGGCACACGGCTTTTGATCTCCTTCAAGTACCAGTGGCAAAGTGCAAACGCCTCCGCGCTGTGGCGGCTGCGCACTCGAATCAAAATCGAAGGCTCTTCCGCTGCTACAAAGCCAAGTCGGTGTTGGATAAAAGCGTCGTGGGCTCCCTCTCTCCCAGCTCCTTCCGCCATGAGCTCCGCGAGCATTTTTTCTGCCATTGGAAGATAGGCAGTGTATTCGATGCCTGAGATGGCCTGCCCGTCTTCTTGCCCTCTCACGGTTCCCAAAAAACGAACCTCTGCGCCTTCACCTGCCGCAAAGCTGGGAAAGAAAGTTACAGGGATCGGATCGTTCGATAAAAGAAAGCCAGACACGACGCATCCAAGCACAGGTTTTGCCAAGCATCCAACTCCAGAAAAAGCAGCAGCGCTTCTTAGCGAATCTTCCAGACCTTCACGTCGTCGATCCAGACAGTGTTCGGGATCAAAAAACTAAACCAGCGCTTCATCGGGTGCGCAAAACCCTCCGAGTGATGTTTGGCGATGAGTTTGCCGTCGAGCGTGAGACGCATCTCATCGCCGATGGTGATCAAGATGAGCTCATGCCACTCGGTGTCGGCCTTGAAGGGTGCGTTGATGCTTTTGGTCTTCAGCAGCGCTTCGAGGTCGGTGGGGACTTTTTGCTTCTTCGCCACCGCCTCATCGCGGCGACGCCGGTTTTCGAGGTTCATGATTCCGGTCTTGTGATCGACGAGTGTCACGTTGCCCTGGTTGAGGATGCCGTAGCAAAGGTGGCCGGCATGCACGCCCTTCGTCTCGCGATCGACAAAACCGAACTGTAGGCTCTCACCCTTGTTCAACCCAGGGAATCGAAAACGCACCACGGCGCCGCCATCCGTGAACCCCGCCTCATGATGAATATGCGCCGCGTGCTTCGCCGCCTCCGACGCGCTCGTCACCTTCAGGATGCCACCATCCAGATCCGCCATCTTCACGTCCGGCACCCGGTCCGCCGTCGCGCTGTTCCAACCATTGCCGATGGCCTTGGCGAGGTTGCCATCCTCCTCGCGGTCAAACGCATCATGGAAGATGAGCGCCGCGTTCTTCTCTAGCCAACCGGTGGAGTCTTGAGAGAATGCCGAGTGTGTGATGGCGAATAAGGAAACGAGGAGGAGTAGGCGCATGGGAAGAATGTGATTGGCGCAAGATGAACCTCCTCTACGAAGAGTCTCTTTCGACAGAAGAATGGGGACAGAAGAATGAATGCTTGGATTCTTTTGTCCCCATTCTTCTGTCGATTGCTTCTGGACTCGGCGTGTTGGGCCGAATCAGGCTGCGCGGACTACTTTTGCTGCCGCAGGTATTCGAGCACATCGGCACGAAACTTCGCCTCAGTCGGCTGCTTTCCGGTGCGTTGCTGGACCGCGGCGAGGTGTTTGCGAGCCCAGGTGAAGTAGCGCTGATGCGTGTGCCAGAGGGGCTGCTTCTCGTTCTTTTCGTCGATGAGCCAGAAGCCGCCGGGTTTCTCGGGCGTGCCTTCGTTGTCGTAGAGCTCCCAGTAAAGCACAAAGGGGCAGCCCCATTCGAGGGCGGCGATCATGGTTTCGATGCTCTTGCGGTTTTGCACCTCGGGCGAGTAGCGACGCGCGGGGAAGCCGTATTCGCCGATGAAGACGCGTTTGCCGGTGATGCCGGGCTTGGGCTTCAGCTTGGATTCGAGGTGGTTGAGCGTGGCGTGCAAGTCGTCGCGGATGACGCGCTGGAGGCTGTCGTAGCAGGAGTAGCTGACGAAATCGACATCGACCTGCGGGAGGATGTCGTTGGCGAGGCATTGGCCGCCTTTGAGGTAGGGCTCGACAAGGTTCGCCTCGGTGTAGTGCCAGACTTCGACGTTTTCATGCGGCGTGTCGCGCTTCGCGTCGTCGATGGCCTGCTGGCGGACCTTGAGCCAGGCGATGAAGTTGTCGCCGAAGTGCTCGGGGAAGGGCTGTTTCGGGTCAAAGTGCGGCCGCAGATGCCAGTCGCCCTCCCAGTGGCCGAGGTAGAATTTTTTGCAGCTGCCGCTGTAAGTGCGCAGCAGATGCGCGGTGAGGTCAAACATCTCGCGATACTCCAATTCGCGCTCCGCAGTCTTGAAGGTGCCCGCGCTGCCATGCGTGGTGAAGGGATAGGCCCAGATGAAGAAGTGCGTGAATGGCATGTCGAGCACCGCACGATGCGTCGGTTCCTTCGCGGCGATCTCCGCGAGGGTTTGCAGCCCGGGATTGCTCCCACGCACATTCGTCTTCGTTTGGCCAAACGAGGCCTGCTTCGAGATCGAGAATTTCATGATGCCCGACCCCAGCTCCGCGATGAGCTTCGCACTCTCCAGCAACGGCTCCTCCTGCGTGAACTGATACCGCCCGCCGATGGCCTGCGTGCCGAGAAACAGGTTCGGCGGCTCTGCCGCCAATGACGAAACCAGAGCCGAGCAAAGCGAGACAGCCAGCACCGCGAAGCGTGTGCTGCCCCGCCGGGGTGAGCGCAGCGAAGCAATGGCAAATGATGAAACAAGGAGGAGGCGCATGGAACTATTCATGTTCGCCCGATGATAGCCGATGTGGATTGGGCGTGATCATCACGTCAAAGGGCAGCGGCAGGCCGGATTCGGTCAGGAGCACGTTGGCGGGATGAATGTCCCAAACATCGAAGCCATCTTTGCGGACGGACAATGACTCCGCATATCCCATGCCGCGCCAGGGCAGGATTTCGAAGCCTGATTCAGCGAAGGCATGCTCCAGTTCGGCCGGCGTGGCTTTTTGGCCTTCGACATGCGGTTGAGTGGTGATGATGGACCAGTCGTGCGGCCCTGGACGCCAGAGGCCGATGAGTCTCACCTCATCGCCAAACAACTCGTTCTGCCAGAGCATGCGTTCCAGATAGTCGAGCGGGAGCGCGTTGTGCAGCCAAGGCTTTCCATCGGTCCAACTGACGGTGTAACCGGCAAGATTGGTCTTGGTGTACTTCCACCAAAGACCGGTCGTGGCATCGTAGCGCACATCATGCTCGCGACCTCCGTCACGCTCCGGTGGCGGAAAGCCAGCCGGGAGAATCAGGCCGTGTGTTTCGGCCCAGGCACGGAGGGCTGCCCATTCTTTTTCGGGGCGCTCGAAGTCGTCCGCCCCATCAAATGATCCATCTGAGCGTAGGCACGCTCGGAGGTGACTCGCGGCATCTCGGAGCGAATCTGGCGGAGCTTGGCTGAGAGTTGTTGGAAGCTCATTTTCGATGCGGAATGATCCTGCTTCGTGCCCTGCTGGCAAACGGTTTCTGTCGGTGAGCGCGTAGGACGAAGAGGAGGCGCATGACTACGAGTTCAGGTAGTTCAGCAACTCTCTGTAGTCTTTGATGACCACAACAATTGCCTTGGTCGCGTCAAAGTGCTCATCAAGGACCTCATCGTGATAAATTCGATACAATGGGCCTCCTTCTCCATCGCGGGTGCTGATGAAATAGGGGTCTCCAGTCCCGATATTGCATCCGCCGACTGGAACATAACCAGCCTCAGCTACGGCAATTCCCGGATAGAGGTCGGATTGTTCGGATTGAATGCCCGACTCGTCGAGGATTTCGATCTCAGCACCAACACCGGAGCAGTCACATTCCTCTGGAACGGAGAGTTCGCGACCAATCAAGCCGTGCCTTTGCACGAATGAGAACCAGTAGGGAGGCATGAGTTTGAGGTGGCTGATCGATTCTGATTTAGGAAATATCGCTTCACTTCCCCTTCTCCAGCCGCTTCCTCCACCTCGGCAGCTCCTTGCCGAGGAGTTCGGCGGGGCGGGTGCTGAAGAAGTCATAGGCAACTTTGTTTTTGGCGGCCATTTCTTGGAAGGAGTGATAGACGATGCCGTCCTGGGCGCCGGCGAAGATGGGCTTGGCGGTCTTGAGGTCGTAGAAGCGGGCCCAGAGCACGTCGGTGGAGGCGGGGTCGGCGATGTAGTCGGTCTT
Organism: Prosthecobacter sp.; assembly: GCA_044355075.1. Classification (GTDB taxonomy): domain Bacteria; phylum Verrucomicrobiota; class Verrucomicrobiia; order Verrucomicrobiales; family Verrucomicrobiaceae; genus Prosthecobacter. Next base: position 6,778 of record JBIKYV010000035.1, on the reverse strand, counting down.
GCCCTTGTCGTTCTTCGTTTTGCGCAGGCCGGTGAGACGATGGGCGTCGAACCACTTCAGCGCGGACTCGATGATGGCGACGACTTCGGGCGTGGTGGGGCCGCTGCGCATGAGGAACTTCACGAGGTTCGCGGATTCGCCGCCGCTGAGCGAGGGTGGCTCTTTGGCGCGGGCTTTCACGGGCTCGAGCGTGAGCGGATGATGCTGGGCGCACCAGACGGTGGGCTGGCCGTCGATGCGGACCTGCATGGCGGCGATGTTGGCGATGCCTTTGTCGAACGCGGCCTGCGCCCGCTGCTTCAGCGCGTCATCGGCGAAGGCGAAGTGGTTGTCGCCCTCGGCGAGGTCGTGGAGGACCTCTAGAATGTGGATCATGGCATCGTCATTGAGCGTGATGGCCTCATGGTAGCCGCGCTCGACGGGGTAGTTTTGCGGCCAGCCGCCGTTCGGATACTGCGCGGCGAAAACGTAGTCGAGACCCTTTATGAAGGCAGCTTTCACGTCGGCGCGTTTCGTGGCGGTGAAGACACCGGCGAGGAACTTGATCTGCTCAGTCGTGGTGCGGTTGTCAAAGGTGCCGCAGTAGTGCCAGGCGTCGCCTTTTTGCGAGGTCCAGTGCGTGCCGGGCTGGCGCGGGCCTTTCGTGTAATCGACGGCCTTGGACCAACCGCCGGTCGGCGTCTGGTAGCTGATAACGACTTCGGCGAGCTTTTGGTTTTCTGCGCTGGCAAACCACTCCGCAGGCGTGTCGCTATCGAACTCAAACTCGGCGCGATTGCCTGGTGCGGGCTTCGCCTCGGCTTTCGTGCGTTCTTCATCGAGAATGCGGTGCTCCTCGGCGGCGAATGCCTTCGATTTGGCAATGTAGGCGGTCCATTCGGTGCGCTGGGTTTCGGGGAGCTTCGCGAGCAATTCGTCGGTGAGCAGCGTGAAGGGCTTTTCGACCGCATGAGTGAAGATCAACGGGCAAAGGGCGAAGAAAAACAAAAGGGGGCGCATTGTTAGAATAGATTTCATACAATCATCTAAGATGGGACGGGGGAGGCAAGATGGACTTTTCCAGACAGTGAATTTTGGCGATTTAGAAAGGAATTGCAGCAGGTTGAACTTGGGTTGACGCGGGGTGAAATCACCGGGTAGTGACCTATGCTTTTGCCATGAAGATTTCTCCTCTCGCACTTCTATTTGTCCTGCTCTTTGGCGGGATCGGAGCGGCGTGGTTCCTTCGTGAGCATCAGGTGATGCGGAATGACAGTGCGCCGCCTGAGGTGCTGGAGAGACGAGTGGAAGTGTCCGAGGAAAATCTGAACAAGCAGATTCAACTTCTCGAAGGTCAAGTCGAGTATCTGCAAGGTCAAGTTGGAGCACTGCAAGAGGAGAACACACAGCTATTGCAAAAACTGAGCCAGCAGGGTCAGCGGGGCATTCCTAAAATGGATGCCGTCTCAGCGCCGGTTGATGATCTGCCTGATTTTTCCGGCATCGAGCTAGAGATGCTGAAATTCCGCAAACTGCAGGCACTGCCTCTGACCTCCCGTCGAGTGGGATTGATCGAGGTGGAAAAGGCGATCCTGGATTGGCTAAGGTCGCAGCAGCCGGGCGATGACGCACCCAAGCTGGCGCTGGCTTTGCATGCCTTGGGATGGATCGAGGCACCCGTGGATCCATTGCCACCCCTGGCAGCGGTGTTGGCACGTCAATTGGGAGGCTGGTATGACGTCCAGGCAGGTCTTTTGCTCATCGTGGACGATCCACCCACGCCAGGTATGCCCGCAACTGACCGGGCCTTTGCTGTGGCCTTTGGGCAGCTGCTGCGTGAATACGGCCACATCCTGTTTCCCTCAAAGCGGTCGATGACGACGGATGAGCGTCTGGCACGGTTGGCGTTGATCACGGGTGATGCGGCATTGACGCGCTTTTTGTTCAGTATGCAAAATGCTATCCCACGAGCGACGAGTGACCTGCCTCCTGAGGACCCAGATCATCCGCTGAATCAGGTGCAGATGCCGGTCTATCTGAAGGAGCTCGCGCTCTTTCCCTTCGCACGTGGTTTTGAGCTTGCGCAGTCGTTGCACAGCACAGGTGGATTTGCCCAAATCAATGCGGCCTACTCTGCTCCGCCAGCTTCTTGTGCAGAAGTCATCGAACCTGAGCGCCTGCTCAATGCACAGAGGCCCATGTTGATTGAGGCAGGCCCCCAGCATGTCGAAATCATGGGCGAGCAGCCTTTCCTGGAGGATCGCGTAGGTCGGTTTGCGACCTTCACGGCTCTTCGTGCTTATGTCAGTGATGAGGAGGCAGGTCGCGCCGTGCAGGGCTGGGCAGGGGATCGTTTGCTGGCCTATGCTGCTCCTGATCATGATCGCGATCAGGCGCTGTGGGAGACTTCTTGGGATAGCCGCGAGAGCGCGTTGGCTTTTTTTAAAGCGATGCGCTCCTGCCTGACACAGCGCTATGATGCCAAGCCTACGCTGGATTCTGCCACAGAGCTTCATTTGCAGGCGGGTGGGCGAGCCGTCAGGTTACTGATCTTGGCTGAAGGGAAAGCTGTGCGCCTGGTGGATGCGGCTGACCCAAAGTTTGCCGAAGCTGCTGGAAAAGCACTCTGAAGTGACCAACTGCCCTAGAGGTGAGAGAAAGTGAGGCGGCTCGTAGCGTAATCTTCATGCCTATTGGTTCTGATGCGCTGCCTTTATTCCCAGCCTACGATTTGGATCAGCCTCTGTCTCGGAGTGCTGTCGTCTGGATTTGCTTTTGCGCAGACAGAGGCGGCAGGTATCGAGTTTTTCGAAAAGAAGGTTCGGCCGGTTTTGGTCAGCCGCTGCCTGGAGTGCCACTCTTCGGAGACGAAGATCAAAGGCGGGCTGTCACTCGATAGCCGTGATCTCATCCTGCGTGGAGGTGACAGTGGTCCTGCGATGATTGTCGGACAGCCAGAGCGGAGTCGGCTCATCGAAGCTATCCGTTATCAGAATCAGGACATGCAAATGCCGCCCAAAAACCCGCTGCCAGCAGCAGAGGTGCAGGCGTTGGAAGCGTGGGTGAAAATGGGTGCACCCGATCCGCGTAGAGTCAGCGCTGGCCTCGTGGCGAAGCCTGCCATGGGCATGGATCTCAAGACTGGGCGCGAGTTTTGGTCCTTCAAGCCACTTTCGGATTCCCGGCCTCCAGAGGTAAAAAATCCAAGCTGGGTTCGCACACCGATAGATGCATTCATCCTGGCGAGGTTGGAGGCGGCGCAACTCACGCCCGCTCCAGCTGCTGAAGCACGCACCTTCATCCGCCGCGCCACGCAGGATCTGACAGGTCTGCCGCCGACACCAGATGAGGTGCAGGTATTTGTCAATGAATGCGCGCGTGAATGGGGCCATCCTGCGGATGCTAAAGAACCCGCTGTGGCCTCAGCGGCAGTGGCGCGTCTCATCGAGCGCTTGCTTGCCTCTCCAGCTTATGGCGAGCGCTGGGGGCGTCATTGGTTAGATGTGGCCCGCTATGCGGATTCAAACGGCATGGATGAAAATGTCGCGTTCGGCCATGCTTGGCGCTACCGCGATTACGTGGTGCGTGCCTTTAATCATGACAAGCCCTACGATCAGTTTCTCATCGAGCAACTGGCTGGTGACTTACTGACTGAGGTGGTGAATGGCCGTGATGCTCTAGCGGCGACGGGTTTTCTTGCCATCGGAGCGAAAGTGTTGGCTGAGCCAGATGTGAAGAAATTCCAGTATGATACCATCGACGAACAGTTGGATACTCTGGGTAAGGCTTTTTTGGGTATGACTTTTGGTTGCGCGCGCTGCCATGATCATAAGTTTGATCCCATCCGCCAAGCGGACTACTTCGCGCTCGCGGCTATCTTCCAAAGTACGCGATCCATCGCGGATGAAAAGCTCGGTGCGATCAAGTTTTGGTATGAGCACTCGCTCGCCACGCCAGAGCAGGTTGCAGCCCAAAAAGCCCACGAAGCCAAAGTCACCGAGAGCCGCAAGAGAGTCACTAGCTTTGCGGTCAAAGCTCGTGCGGATCTGAGAAAGGAGCTGCATAGCCAAGCCGCTGACTATCTAGCCTCTGCGGCACATCTGCCGGATGAACCTAGCTTTGCAGAAGTGGAAAAGTTGGCCCAGGCCGCAGGTCTCCGGGCGCGCTACCTTTTGACCTGTCGCCAATATCTCGCACGTCAAAGGGATCATGCTTTTTTTGCGGAATGGCAGACTTTGGCTAGGTCGGGCAAGGTCGAAGCTATCCGCCAGCATTACGCGGTCTTGTTTGCGAAGGCGCTGAAGTTGGATGTTAAAACGAAGGATCAAGCGCCTGGGCCCATTGCGGCAGCGCGTGCTGCATTGGATGACCTGGCTGGTTTTCTAGCTATCCCGGACAAAGATGCCGATGCTTTTGATGCTCACACGTTGAGCCAAGTGAATCGTATGATGGAAGCGCTGATGCAGGCGGAGGATGCCACACCGGAGCCGCCTGCGCTCATGGGCGTGACCGATGCGCCTACTATCGCGCGACGCATGCCCATTCACATCCGCGGCAGCTATCTCACGCTAGGGCGTGAGGTAGAGCGCGGCTTTCCTGAGGTGATGCGTGCCTCCATGAGCAAGCCTGTCTTTCCTGCGCGCCAGAGCGGCAGGCTAGAGCTAGCTCGCTGGCTGGCTTCGGGTGAGCATCCGCTGACTGCAAGGGTGATGGTGAACCGTCTGTGGCGTTGGCATTTTGGCAAAGGCATCGTCGGCTCTACGGATAACTTTGGCACACTCGGGGACAAGCCTTCACATCCTGAGTTGCTTGACTGGCTTGCTCGTGTGTTCATTGAGGGCGGCTGGTCGGTGAAGGACATGCACCGCCTGATCATGCGCTCGGCCACCTACCAAATGGCCTCCACGCATCCTAACAGCGGTGGATCTGTGGCCTCAGCCCATGATCCAGCTGAGGTCGATCCTGAAAATCGGCTGTTGTCGCACTTTCACCTTCAGCGGCTAGAGGCGGAGCAGATCCGTGATGCGTTGCTGCATGTGAGCGGCCAGTTGGATCAGCAGATCGGCGGGAAAACTCTGCCACTGCGCAATCGGGAATTTGTGTTCAATCATACGTCGCGTGACCATACGACGTATGAAAGTCCGCGCCGAGGGCTCTACCTGCCGATCATTCGCAATCACCTCTACGACATGCTCGAGCAGTTCGATTATCCCGACCCGACCATGCCCACGGGCAGTCGAAATGCCACAGTCGTAGCTCCGCAGGCCCTTATATTGCTTAATGCGCCGGTCGTTTTGGATGCTGCTGCAGCGCTCTCGGCACGCCTTGCGCGAGAAATGCGTGACTCTAGCCCTGTGGCTCGTCTTCACCGTGCCTATGCCTTAGCCTATGGGCGTGAGCCGACGGCCCGCGAGCGAGATCGCGCCCTGCGTTTTCTCCAAAGTTCACCCGATCTGGAGGTGGCCTGGCCACTGCTTTGCCAGAGTTTGCTGGCCACGAATGAGTTCATCTATCTCCGCTAATGGGGTCGGCCTGGATCGGTCCAAGGGCTGGTTTTGAGTGAAAAAATCGCCTCATGCTGGCATAGCTCGGATTAGAAGAAATACAGAGGCTTAGTTAAAAGCTGAGAGACTTTGTGCTTTGCCGGGATGCCGGGCATGGTACAGTCCTTAATTCCCCCTCTCAAAAAGGTGAAAAATAACCCCAAAGACCCGGCTGTGGCGCTTTCCATCAGAGCGACCTTGGGCGGCAGCTTGCCCGGATTTTTTTGACGCATGATTGTTCTTGGCCTGAATGCCTATCACGGTGACTCCGCTGCCGCTCTGGTGGTTGATGGAAAGCTCGTTGCTGCTGCGGAGGAAGAGCGTTTCCGGCGAGTAAAACACTGGTCTGGTTTGCCCACACAGGCCATTCATTGGTGCCTAGAGGACGCAGGACTGAAGCTGAAGGACGTGGACCACGTCGCGATCAACCGTAACCCTGGTGTCAATAACTTGAAACGTGCGCTCTACGTGCTGCGCAAACGCCCTAGCCTGGGCCTCATCTTGAAGCGCTTGGGCAATATCCGCCGCGCTGCCAGCTTTGAGGATCAGCTTCAGTCAGCATTTCCTGGCCAGACGCTTGGGGCACAGGTGCATCGCGTGGAGCATCACTTAGCGCACCTAGCTTCCGCCTATCTGGTGTCAGGTTTTGAAGAGGCCGTGTGTCTGTCTGTCGATGGCTTTGGGGATTTCGCCAGCAGTGCCTGGGGGCTTGGGCACGGGGATCAAATTGACATAGGCGGGCGTGTCTTTTTTCCCCACTCATTGGGTATTTTCTACACCGTTATTACGCAGTTCCTGGGTTTCCCACACTATGGGGATGAATACAAGGTGATGGGCTTAGCTCCTTACGGTGAGCCGAAGTATCTGCCGCAAATGCGCAAGATCGTGCAGATCCAGGCTGATGGCAGTTATCGTCTGAATTTGCGCTACTTCCGCCATCACAGTGATGATGTCCACTATACCTGGGATGATTGCTGCCCGGAGGTGGGTACGCTTTACCGAAAAGAAATGCTCGAAGAACTGCTGGGGCCAGAGCGTGGTAAAAATGAGCCTCTGGCGCAGCGCCATCATGACTTAGCGCGTAGTGCTCAGGCCATGTATGAAGAGGCTTTTTTTGCGCTGCTCAATGCTCTACATCATCGCTATGGAAGCGATCGGCTAGCCCTGTCGGGTGGCTGTGGCATGAACTCTGTGGCGAATGGTAAAGTGTATCTGAGCACGCCCTTCAAGGACATGTTTTTGCCCGCTTCCGCAGG
>JBIKYV010000034.1:0-30403 GCA_044355075.1 Prosthecobacter sp. | reverse complement strand
CGCTGTTCCCCGCAGGAACGCCTGAAAAAACTGGCTGAAAGCGGCGGCACGCCAGAGTGCGAGCGCGCTGTATCAAATTCGCTAGAATGGCTGAAATCGAAGCAAAACCCGGACGGCTCCTGGCCTGGCCCAAACAAGGCAGGCATGACCGGTCTAGCACTGCTTTGCTTCCTGGGGCGGTGTGAAACGCCGGATTCACCTTTCTACGGCGACACGGTTTTGAAAGGCATCAATTACTTGATCGAGCTATCCAACAAAAACCCACATGGTTACATCGGCGAAGAGATCAAAAGTGGTGGGAGCACCTACGCTCACGGCATCGCGACCTATGCGTTGGGGGAGATGTACACGCTGGCTCGTCTGGGTAACAAAGAGTTACCAGGCATGAAGGATGCCTTCGTGAAAGGTGTGAAATTGATTATCGAAAACCAAAACCAGCGTGGTTCGTGGACCTATGGTGGCGTTGAAGCAGGCAAGCCCTACGGCTACAACAAAGACAGCAAAGGCGAAGACCTGTCGGTTGCAGGCTGGCAGTTCCAAGCTCTCAAGGCTGCCAAAAACAGCAGCCTAAAGATCGACGGTCTTCACGCTGCTTTGGACAAAATGGTGGATTACGTCCTGGCCAAACAAACCAAGGACGGCGGCTTCGGCGTCGCTAACCGTGATGCGCACTACAACCAATGGAGCCTAACTGGCGTGGGAACCTTAGCCCTACAAACTGCAGCCAAAGGCAAAACCAAGGCCACCAACGATGGCCTGAAGTTCCTGCGACGCTTCTTGGAAGCAGAACCCTTGGATTGGAACAAGAATTGTAACCCTTACTGCTGGTACTATTACACCCAGACCTTCTTCCAAGCAGGTGCAGATGACTGGAAATTCTACAACCAGCAACTGCTCCCGCAGTTACTCGGCGCCCAGAATCCAGATGGCAGCTTTAAAAAAGGCCGAGCCAACTGGCCATCAGGCGATACCCCTGACCCCGTTTACCGCCAGACAATGTGCACGCTAATGCTTGAGGTTTACTACCGCTACCTGAAGGTGGCTGATCGTGATGAAGCGAGCTTCTTTGATCGCTGAACCTAGAGTGGACCGATCCTAACCAAGAGTGATTTCCAGAACCTCTTGATTGACCGGAGACGCAACCAAGCCAGTGATCTCTTTCTTCACGCCTGCTTCTGGTTCAGAGATCACCAGGTTGTATTCCCCTTCAGCGAAAACATGAGGCTGCCAGCTATCGGTATTGAGTCGAAGGGCGTAGAGAAGCTCTGCGTGCTTGGCATCCATGACCTCCACCACAGCACTGCTTGTGTTGGTGAATTTGAGTCGTGGTAGGTAGGCCTTCGCTGATTTGCCGTACTGCTCACGCTCACTGACAGTCACTGGCCAAGTCTCCATCTGCTGACCACCGATATCGTCCAGCGGCCAACATTCACAGGTCACGCTGCGCTTTTGTTTATCAAAGCGAACCCAGCCAAAACCTGAAGTCTTGGCCCTCAGATTTTCCAAGATGGCCTTGGGTGGCTGGTGTGGTCCATTTTTGACCGCAAGCACGGCCAAAGGGTGACCAAAGTGGTCGATGAAATCGCCTGTGATTCCCTGACCTGGCTTACGCCCATTCACCTTCTCTGTCGGTTCCCACCAACGAGGATAGCCCACGTTCACGGCAGGTCCAGCGAAGGCAACCCCCGCATCCCGAGCTTCCTCAATGCCATAATGAACCACGGCAGGCAGGTGCTGGTCACCTGCGAGATGAAAGGCATGAGCCTTGCGGATGAGACGCAACGCCGCATTCCGCGCCTTTTGGGGCCAGCCATTTTGATCGTAGTCCATTCTCAGCACTTGGCGGTCTCCACCATGCGTTGTGGCCATGCCCGCAAAGATGGTTTGTGAAATCACTGCCTTCATCTGCGCCCCCTTCCAGTCCCGCACCCATTCTTGCAAAAACTGCATCTGCCCGCTGCCAAGAAGTTCCAAGCCATCCATGTCCGAGAGCTTGGGATCAGCGTCTGGATTGATCATATGATCTGGCCGTTCATCAGTGGGCGGCACGTTGCCCTCAGGCGCGGATTTGAACTGACGATCTGCCAAGATGGCGAAGCTAATGCCGCCATAAGTCATCGCACCGTAGTAATTGCTGATGCCTTGCTTGCAGGGCTTTACATCGTGAGGATCAGGGTGATGCGAGGTCTGTGTGCGATGCACCACATTGATCCACTCGGCTGGCATTTGATAGCCACCCGCTTCCTGGCTTCGCTTCTGTTTTTCCCCTCCGACACCCCAGAGATTCCCCTGATAAACGTCATGATCATCGGGCAAAGAGACGCTTGGACGATCCTTGGTGAGTTCGCGCCAAGTCCAACCGTGAAAATACCACTTTCTCAAGTAATCGAGCACCGCTGGTTCCAGAGGATCACGCTGCACACCATAACCTGCGGTGCTTTCGTAAAATTGATCCCCGACAAATGCGAGCAGATCGGGATCAAGTTTAGCGACAGCGGCAACAAAAGGTGCGTTCGGAAAAGCCGTGTGAATGTTGCAGGAGATGTCGGCGACCTTGAGCTCAGTCCGGTGCAAAGGGTCACGGCGAATGGCTCCCTGCAAATGATGCGTTTGGCTGCCTGTTTTTGATTTCAACACATAGCTCAGGCGATAGGGCACATCCTGCGTGGAATCCCATTGCGTGACGCGAAAGCTGGCGACTCTCGCTTGAGCATGGATCTGGGCCGTGGCGACGACCTTCCAGGCAGGTCCATCCTCCACCTCGAATCTCACTTCGCGGTGATCTTCAGCACCCAAAGGTGGCATCTGCGCGGTCATCTTCAGGATGTCTCCACTGAGTGTGTATTGATTAAAGAGAATCGGCCCCCAGCGATGCGACTCCTGAATGTCCACTTTGCTGCCACGGATGTTCCAATCGCTAAAGGCAAATAGCCCGGTGCCCGCATCGAAGCCCTTGCCGAGCGCTTTCTTTTTGCCCTGGGCACGTGGGCCATCAGGCGCGAAATTGCAGCCGATGGCAAGGTTTCCAACCAATGCACTGGGACGCAGGTTTCCCTTCGTGATTTGGCCTAGCAAATGCCCCGTATTGGCGTCATGCACTGCAAACTGCAAAGCATACCCAGTGGCCTTGTCTTCGACGTTAAGCGTAAGACGCAAATTCTGGATGCCATCGAGCGGGATGCTTGCCATTGGCTGATTGACATCACCAATGAACAAACCGCCATTCGCCGTGACGCCAACATCGAGGCCTGAGGAAAAAGCGAGGTTGTTTCGGTAATCATGCAGCTTGGGCTCATCACGAAGCGTGCCGAGAATGCCAATCTTAAAGCCAGCACTCCCTTGCCCCTTTCCACGAAACTCAGCGCCTCCAATACGCGATACCACCACGCTCATGTGAAGGTCACCGCGACGATCCGCCAACTGACAAAGGAGCGAATGCACGTTGCGGTTCGGCTTGGCGGCGATGCATTCGGCACGTCCGTCACGCACTTGCCAATCTTGCAGTGGATTTGCCCAATAATCCGGCCCTAACCAAACACGATCAAGGTCGTCTTGCCATTGACTGGCAAAGCCGGCAGAGGTCGCAGCACTCGCTGCGCTGTGTTGCCAAAGGCTACCTGCCGCGAAAGCTGTGGATTCTGCTATAAACTGACGACGAGAGGTCTGAGACATGAACTGAGAACACCCTGGCCGAGGGCCGTCTTACACGGCTTTCTTGCAGCTCACTGAAGGCTCGCCTGAAAAGCTTCAGGCTGCTTTTCGAGCATGGCCAGTGCCTCCCCCACAAGGTAAAGTGAGCCACAGACGAGCTTCCTTGAGGCAGTGCTGTGATGGAGAGCTTCTGCCAGATGGGCATGCTCGAAGATGCTCGAGCTTGGCGGTGGAGTTTCGAGGCCTCGAAGAATGGTCCTCAGCTCTGCAGTTGGCATCGCCCGTGCCGAAGAGAAGGTGGTGAGATGCCAAGACGATGCCACCGGAACGAGAGCCTCCATGACACCTGCGATGTCTTTGTCCTTCGCAGCAGCGAAAACCACAGCTGCTCTCTCACGAGGGAACTGCTGCTGCCAAGTGCCTGCCAAGACCATGGCGGCTTCGGGGTTGTGCGCTCCATCCAAAATAATCTGCCCATCCTGCATGAGCTGGAATCGCCCCGGCCAATGCACCGCTTGCAGTGCTGCCTCAAGGCTCACCGCCGGCAAACACACGCCGACTTCGCGCACGGCATCCAACGCAAGGGCTGCATTCCATGCCTGATGGGGGCCAGTGAGTCCGACATCGACGCCTTCGATAGGGCCATCGACATGAAGAAACGGAGCCTTTTGGCGTACGGCGGTTTCACGCAGCACCTTGAGAGCAACCGGATCTTGCAGCCCAGTCACAACTGGCACCTGCGCTTTTATGATGCCAGCCTTTTCCGCCGCAATGGCCGCGAGCGTATCGCCCAACTGCTCCGTATGATCCATGCCGATACGCGTAATAACACAAACCTCAGGCAAGATGGCATTCGTGGCGTCAAGACGGCCGCCTAAGCCAGTCTCCAGCACCGCCCACTCCACCCCCCTGTGCCTGAACCAGTCCAGAGCTAGAACAAAAGTGAGCTCAAAAAAGGTGGGATGCGGGTCCCACCCGCTAACCTTTTCGCGGAGTCTGGCCAGACCTGCTTCGAGCTCATCATCGCTAATTTGGCGCTCTGTATCGCAGATCCGTTCATTGAAACGAATGAGATGCGGTGAGGTGAATAGACCTGCTGTCAGACCTGCCGTTTTCAGCATGGAATGAATGAAGGCACAGGTGCTGCCTTTGCCATTCGTGCCAGCGACATGGATAAACTTCAGTCCGCGCTCAGGATGATCCATAGCGGCGAGCAGACGGTGCACATTGTCCAAACCGAGCTTGATGCCGAAAAGCTGGGTGGAATAGAGCCAAGTGAGTTCAGGTGTCACAGACAGAAAAAGGTAGTGTGGATAGGCCTCGGCAGCCGACCAACCCCAAAAAAGGCCAGCTGACAGCTGGCTGGTGGTGCTCGGGAAGGGACTCGAACCCTTAAGCCTTTCGGCACAAGATCCTTAGTCTTGCGCGTATACCAATTCCGCCACCCGAGCAGGGCTGCGTTTTGCAGGGGCGCGAATTATAACGGGTCAGATTCGGATGCAACTGCTGTTTTGATTTTTTCCAGCAGCCAAGAGCAGAGTACGGACAACGGCTTGCTGCCCTCCTGGCGGAGGGTTAATCAAGGTGCCCTTCATGTCGTTGGAAACCCTTGCTCTGCTTTTCCTCGCTGGCCTCAGCGCGGGTTTCATCGACGCCGTGGCAGGCGGCGGTGGCCTGATTTCGATCCCGGCACTGCTAGGGGCTGGACTGTCTCCGCAGATCGCCCTAGGCACAAACAAAATGCAATCCACCTGGGGCACTGCTATGGCGGTGCGGAAGTATGTAAAAGCCGGACTCGTGCGCTGGGAAGACGTCAAACCTGCGCCCATCATCACCTTCTGCGCAGCCAGCGCAGGCACCTGGGTGGTCACACAGATCAGTAATGACATCCTAAAACTCATCGTGCCCTGGATGCTATTGGCCATCGCGGTCTATGTTGTCTTCTCACCAAAGCTCGGCACTCAGTCTGGCAAGGCAAAGCTTTCACTCACCGCTTTTGCCTGGATCGCAGGCGGCTCGATCGGGTTTTATGATGGCTTTTTCGGCCCCGGCGCAGGCACATTCTGGACAGTCGCCTGTGTATCACTGCTAGGCCTCGCCCTGCCTCAGGCTACGGCTTACACCAAGGTCGTGAACCTCTCCAGTAACCTCGCGGCGTTGGTCGTTTTCGTATTCTCGGACCGCATTCACTATCCCATCGCCATGTCCATGATCGCCGGACAGTTGATTGGTGGTCGGCTGGGGGCAGGGATGGCCATCAAGCATGGCGCGCATTTCATCCGTTTTATTTTTTTGGCGGTGGTGTTTTGCATGATTTTAAAACTGTTCTGGGAGCAGCTGAAGGCAGGAGCTTGATTTCTTGACCCAGGGCGCGGCCCTCAGTATCTGGGCGCTCTCTTTTTTCCTTACCTCACTCCACCATGATCAAGCTCACCGGCATCGCAGATGAAGCAGGCGCGTCTCTCGACGTGCAAATCCACGCCCACCAGGAACTCGGCTGGGACAGCATCGAGTCCCGCATCGTCGAATTCGACGGCATCAAGGGCAACCTGCATGAGATTCCCGAGGCCGTTTTCGACAAAGTCGTAGCTCACCTGGATGAGAAAGGCATGAAAGTAAGCGGCTTCGGGTCGCTCATCGGCAATTGGGCAAAAAAAATCACTGACGACTTCTCCATCACCGAAGCTGAAATCGGACGCGCTATCCCGCGCATGCAGCGCCTGGGTGCCAAACTCATTCGAGTGATGAGCTACGCCGTCTGCAAAACCGATGGTAAGGACGATGCAGAGCAGTTCGCCCCGGAGCGCATCAAGCGCATGATCGAGATCAACAAGCGCTTCGCCGATGCTGGCCTCACCGTTGTGCACGAAAACTGCATGAACTGGGGCGGCATGAGTCCGACGTATGTGCAGCGCATGGCCGAGGCTGTTCCCGGCATGAAATGGGTTTTTGACACCGGCAACCCTGTTTTTATCGATGACCGTGACCGCCCCGGCCAGAAGCAAAACTCCTGGCAGATGTATCAGGCCATCAAGCCCTTCATGGCCCACGTGCACGTAAAAGACGGAATTTGGGATATGGCCAAAAACGATGCCACCTACACCTATCCCGGCGAGGGAGAAGGACAGACCGAGCGCATCATGAAGGACCTCGTCGAAACCGGATACTCCGGCTACATCAGCATCGAGCCGCACGTGGCCGTCGTCTTTCATGGCGCTGGCGCTGCAGATGAATTGAGCCCTGAGCAGAAGGCAAAGGAGCAGTATGACAGCTACATCAAATACGGTCGCATGCTCGAAGGCATGCTGAAACGCCTGGGTGCCAAGCTAGGCTGAGTGGATTTCCCACGGCCATGCTCGAAGTCACCGCGCTCTCGAAGTTTAGCTGTCCTGCCTGTGGGGCAGAGGCGGTTTGGACACCATCCAATCATGCTCTCCTCTGCCCCTACTGCGGCACGGAATCTCCTGCTGAGCTGAAAGCCGATGGCTCACTAGTCGAGGAAAACGACCTCGTCAGTGCCCTGCGCGCTCTTCCCGAAGAACAACGCGGTTGGGCCGCCGTGCGCAAAACTGTGCGCTGCCAGAGCTGCCAAGCCATCTCCATCTTCGATGAAAAGCGTGTGGCCCAGCGCTGCGACTTCTGTGGGTCGCCTTCCCTGCTGAGCATGGAAGACATCCAGTCTCCGATAAGACCCGGCAGCGTGCTGCCCTTCAAAGTCGCTGAGGCCAAGGTGCGCGAAGAAATCCGCCGCTGGTATGGCAGCCATTTTTGGGCGAAAAGCGATGTCGGCAATAAGGCTCTCACAGACACCCTGCACGGCCTTTATGTACCGTATTGGACCTTCGATGCACACGCCAAATGCCCCTGGGAGGCTCAGGCAGGCTACTACTACACGACCACAGATAGCCAAGGGCGCACGCAGCAAGGAGTCCGCTGGGAATACGTCAGTGGGCATGTGAACCATGACTTTGATGATGTGCTAATACCTGCCTCCAAGGGTATCCACCCAGGTCTGCTTGCGGGGCTCGCCCCCTTCCCCACCACAAGCGATCTTGTGCCTTACGACCCCGGTTATCTCAGCGGCTGGGTGGTGGAGCAGTACCAAATTGACCTCGTGCAGGCCGCTGAAGAATCACGTGAACGCATGACAGAACGCCTGCGGGATTTTTGCACTCAGCAAATCCCAGGGGACACGCACCGCGGCCTGCGCATGAAGCCCGCGTTCAGCGATCAGACCTTCAAGCATACCCTGCTCCCTGTATGGCTCCTGAGCTACACCTATGGATCAAAGACCTATCAAGTCGCCGTGAATGGAGCCACCGGTAAAATCACGGGAGAGTATCCTCTGAGCTGGGTCAAAATCAGCATCGCTATCCTCATCACTCTACTGATCGTTCTGATCTTCATCGCTTCGAAAAATTGAGGAGCAACACGGCTAATTAATTTCACTGAACTCTAGATCTCAGCTCCACTTAGAAAATCGCACATAACTGCCTGTCAGCAGTCAGACACATCTAGCATTCCCCTCATGAAGACACTTTTCTTTTCCCTGTCTGCCATCACCATTGGATGCGTGATCGCCCTGGCCTGGGTTCTTGGCAAGCCAATCGCAGAGGACCCAAGAGTCACCCAGTTAGAAGCCGAGTTAAAAACCGCGAAGGAAACCATTTCCCAGCTCAAAAAGCAGCTGGAGATCAAGCCAGTCTCACCAGTCGCTGCGGCCACACCATCACCCACCATCGCCCCAAGCGCCATCACCTTGGAGCCTGAAGCAAGCCTCGCGACCGGCACTCCGACAGGACCAGCGGCTCTACGACAAGTACTGAAAGACCCAACCATGCGCGAACTGCTTAGCAAGCAACAAGCCATGCAGATCGAGACAAGCTATGCGGGTCTGATTGAATACCTGAATTTAAACGATCAGGAGAAAGCTCACTTCAAGAACCTGCTTACCCAACGGGCGCAGATGGAAGCTGACCTCGCTCTTCGTCTACTGGACGGAAAAGTAACAGCTGCAGAGCGCCAAACCATCGTGGCTGAAGTGGAAAAAGGACGAACAGCCTACAATGAAACCATTCGTAAATTCCTGAACAATGAAAATGACTGGAATGCCTTCCAGAGCTGGGAAAACACCAAACCGGAGCGCACCCACTATGAGACCATCGGGCGCACACTTTTTAACTCGACCGGAGACCCCTTAAATCAGCAACAAGAACAGCAACTCATCCAGGCGATGTCGCAATCGCGCCAATCACCAACAACTCAGCAAATGGAGCTGATGCGCAAGATCCAAAACCCATCTGAACTGAATGAGAGCAATATTAAGGCCATGCTCGACTACCAGCGAGCAGCTAACGAACAAACTCTTCAGAAAGCAGCAAGCTTCTTGAACGAGAACCAACTCAAAGCCCTGAAAAGCTACCAAGAGAGAATCCTCATGGACACCGAATCTGGCTATCGCATGGGCAACATGCTCATGCAGAATAACAGCAAGTGAAGGTGGCCGTAGAGTGAAAAGACGTAAAGACGTCTTGCTTTGGCAGAAGCACTATTCTTCCGCCTTTGGCTGCGGCACCGCAGGCCTAGCCTTGGGCACATGGGTTGGTGACTCTTGCACCGTCGTCGGTTTGGATTTTGCCTGAAAAGACTCGAAAAGCAGCGCACCCTTTAGTGCATCGACCGCGCGCTCCAACTGCTTGTCTCCTAGGGTGGCGAGCTCGATAGCAGCCGCCTCACCCGTGCCATGCTGAGCTCGCCACCGGCTGATGCGCTGTTCTTCTTCGACTTCCAAGGAAGAAACAATGTCTGGCACCACACCTTGCTCATGGATCGTACGGTGGCTCGGGGTGTAATACTTGGCGATGGTGAGCCTCATCGCTGCCCCATTTTGCATCGGAATGATGCTCTGCACACTGCCCTTTCCAAAGCTCGTCGTGCCCACCACAATCGCACGCTTCAAATCTTGCAAGGCACCCGCCGTGATCTCAGCCGCACTCGCGCTGGCATGATTGATAAGCACTGCCATCGGGTAACGCCGAGGTTGTTTACCTCCTCGGGATGGCGTGTGATAGGGAGGTGGATTCTGAGCGGCTTGCCGTCCTTCCGTCGTCACCACCATGGTGCCTTCTGGCAAAAACTCACCACACACCGATACGGCACTGTCCAGCAGTCCGCCTGGGTTGTTTCGCACATCCACCACCAGGGCCTGCATACCTTGCTTTTCAAGCTGATCGAGTTCTTGACTCAAATCCCGCGTGGTCGCCTGCGTGAATTGAGATACTCGTACATATCCAATTTTGAAATCACCTGCCAATTTGGGAGTAAAAAGCAGCGCATCATGCACCGAGGTCTCGCTGAGTGTCTCACGCACCAGCTTAAACTCGAGAAACTGGCGAGTCGATGGCCGCCGCACCGTCAGCTTTAGCGTCTCTCCGGCACGGCCAGACAGCAGCTGGATGGCCTCAGCCACGCCGATACTCTCTGTCAGCACATCATTGATCCTGACCATTTGATCACCTGGCAGCACTCCTGATCGAGCGGCAGAGCCGTCTTCACGAGCAGTCACGATGGTTAGCACGCCCTCGCGCAGAGCCACACCAATACCCACTCCTTCGGATTCATCAGCCTGCTCGCGTTGCATGTCCTCGAACAAGCTCTTTCCCATGTATTCGCAATGCGGATCCAGCTTTCTAAGCATCCCTTCCAGAGCACCCTCCACCAGCTTTTCATAGCTCATCTGCGACTCATCGACATAGCTTTTTCGGATAGTCTCCATCGCACGGGTCAGCAGCTCCATTTGCCGATAAGCATCCTGTGGTAAAGCCGATACGGGTGGGCTAGCCGCCGTTGTCTTCGGCACTCCAGGGGCAGCTTGCGGCGGATTTGCAGCAGGCGTAGTGGCAGCCCCTTGAGTCGCTGCTGGCATAGGCTTTTCCGCACTGCTGGCCGAAGCCGCAGTCATGATCATCCAAGAGGCCAGAAACCGGTGCATTTGGCGATGTTGCATCAAATCAAGCACTTGCACAGATGAAAATAAGCTGAAGCGCATCGGCACTTAAAATCAATCCAACGCCGACTACGACTGATAGCGGCAGCTACGAGTGCAACCTACAGCTTACCCCATTCATTCAGCAGAGTTACTGCCTACCCAATCAATGCAGGCAGCTCCCATAACCAAGGATTGGGCTTCAGTGGCTTCGGGATCCATAGAACCAGCCAAAAACAAAACGATCAGGAAACGCTTCGTGCCTTTGATTGCATCAAGGCACATGTGCGATGAAGTTGACTACGTGGATCATTCCCAGAATGCCCTCATTGAGAAGAAAACACAATTCGCGGTTGCAAGCACGTCAGCCTGGGGCACTATGCACTCCCAACAAATCGCGGGGTGGAGCAGCCCGGTAGCTCGTCAGGCTCATAACCTGAAGGTCGCACGTTCAAATCGTGCCCCCGCTACCAATTTCAAACCCTTGTAAATCCTTGATTTACAAGGGTTTTTTGCTGACACCAAACAACCCTTCCGAAGGCATTCTGGACGCGCTATGATGCGTGAGCTGTGGGTGATCTTGACACTTCCTTCTGAACTAGACAGGCTCATTCATTCATGAAACTACTTCTTATTGCATCGCTACTAGCGATCCTTTCCATCCAAACGGGCTACGCACAAAATAACAACAATAGCAGCGGGACGACTGGTCCGACACAGACCAAACCTACACCCGAAGAGTTTTATCAAAACGGGGTCTGGACAGGTTCCCTGCGTGGTGGGCGTTATGTCGTCAAGTGTTCCCAAATCATCGCCCTCTCTAAACATGAATATGTGGCAGATGGAGCCGCTCGTGTTGTTGAAGTGAATCTAACGCTGAGTTCCAACACCTCGGTACGCTTTTACTTTCTCGAACCCGTGCGACTAGAAGGAGGGGGAACGATCGCTGCGGGACAGCAAGCCATCGACAAAGCACGACAGATGGTGCAAGAGGCGGCTAACCGGATCTCACCGACGTTGACCGAACCCAAAGTGGTCAAAACTTACCCAAGCTCGACTCACGCGCACACCGTGGAATTTGTTCTGCGTCAGGAAAGCCGTCTAAACTCTCTCTTCGATAGCCTTGAGGGAGCTTTTCGTGATCCTGGAAACAAGCATTTCTGGCGCGAATGATTCACCTGCACATCGCTACCGCATCTAAGCTTTTGAGCAGCAGTCTTCGCCCTATTGATTCATGACGCAGGTGACCATTTACACGGATGGCGCATGCTCAGGAAACCCAGGCCCAGGCGGCTATGGAGCGCTGCTGCAAAGTGGGCGGCACTGCAAAGAATTGTCAGCAGGCTATCGGCGCACCACGAACAATCGCATGGAATTGATGGCCGTCATCGCGGCTCTGCGCGTGCTGAATCGGACATGCCAGATTGTCCTTTATTCTGATTCTCGTTATGTCGTGGATGCGATCGAAAAAGGCTGGGCTCACAATTGGCGCTCACGCGGCTGGATTAAGTCAGACAAACAGCGCGCACAGAATTCAGACCTATGGGCTGAGGCTCTTGAGCTTCTCGCTCGGCATCAGGTGCGCCTCGTGTGGGTCAAAGGCCATGCAGAAAACGAAGGCAACAACCGTTGCGATCAGTTGGCTGTGTCCGCTGCCCAGGGAACTCCTCTTCTGGTCGACGTGGGCTTCGAATCGTTGAAAGCGCCATCCAATTCCCTGCTCGGGTTATGAGCCTAAGCCGATGTGCGTTTAACTTATCTTCACGACGCCGATAGTAACATTATCCTGACGCGCATCATTCACCCGACGAATGGCAAAAAGAATAGCGTCTGTAATTTTATCGGCTGCAGTATGGCTACCAAAATTGAGCAGTTCTTCGAGGGCCTTGTGCTCCAAGGTGAAAATGCCATCGCTAGCCGCAATGATGATGTCTCCTGGCAACAATTCGAGCGGACGCTGGGGCAGATCCACCAGAGAGAGCGAACTACCCATCACTGCGCTTTGAAGCGTGTGACGCTCAGGATGACGCGCAGCCTCTTCAGCTGTCATGAATCCCTGGCGCACACGACTTTCCAAAATGGGCGTAAGAGAGTGGTCGGCATTGAGACGCCTGAGCTCACCGCTGCGATGCAGAAACAGTGGTGAATCCCCAACGCTGATCCATTCCATGAAACGATGGGAGATGAGCACCGATAGCAAGGTAGTGCCCATCGGCGGAGCCACACTAGGCATGCGTGCGGTGATAAGACCTATCGTTTCATTAGCCACATCAAGAGCACTACGAAGACGAAGATTATCACTCCCCTGCTGTTCATGAAAGGCACGCACAAAGGCATTCACGGCGACGTAACTTGCCACGCTACCCCCCGCGTGAGCTCCAAGGCCATCTCCAACCACCAAAAGTAGGCGCTGAAGAGATTGCTCTCCAGGTTCGCAAGCATCGGCGTAGGCGTAGTAGTCCTCTTGGTTCTCACGTTTGCCCCGATACTGCCTAGCAGAGAAATCCTGCTCCTGCACAAAAGGCGTCGAGGAGAGGGCATCGTCAGGCATGGCACGACTCTAGCATGCGGTCACTCGCAAGAAAACTGGAAGATCGCCGTGTGCAGGTAAGTCTCACCAGGGCGCAAAGCAGAACTAGGAAACTGCGGTTTATTCGGACTATCGGGAAACTTTTGCGTCTCAAGACAAAAGCCATGCCGCTTAGCATACACGTGGCCAGCTTTGCCAACCGTACCTTTCAGGTGATTGCCAGTATAAAGCTGAACGCCAGGATCAGTCGTATGCACTTCTAGACAGCGGCCACTTTTCGGCTCGCGCACACGAGCGGCGAGCTTCATGCCAGTGCCACTCAAAACATAGTTATGATCGTAGCCTAGCCCTTGCTGCAAAGGTTTGAAGGCAGCGTCGATACGCTCTCCGATAAGATGCGGCTGAGTGAAATCCAAGGCAGTGCCAACGAGGTTTTCGAGTTCTCCGGTAGGAATAAGATCGTTATCCGTCGCGGTGAAAAGCTCCGCAGGAATCATGACTTCATGCCCCAGGATGTCACCACTCCCCTCACCTGCGAGGTTGAAGTAGCTGTGATTCGTTAAATTGACGACCGTGGCTTTGTCCGTGGTGGCCCGATAGTCGATGCGCAAAGCGCCTTCCTCCGTGAGGGTGTAGGTGACGATGCAATCGAGCTTCCCTGGGAAGCCCTCTTCGCCATCAGCACTGGTGTAGCTCAACTCGAGCGATTGTTGGGTAAGATCAACCCGAGTCTTCCAGACCTTTTGATCAAACGCAACTCGACCTCCATGGATATGATTTTTCCCTGAATTCGCCGTCACTTGGTACTCGGCTCCATCAAGCATAAAGGCAGCACCGCCTATGCGATTCGCGTAACGTCCGGTAATGCAGCCAAAATGAGGATGCTTGCCCAAGTAAGGCTCTAGAGAGTCGAAACCCAGGACGACATCCGCGAACTTCCCTGCCCGATCCGGCACTTTCAGCGAGACGATGATACCACCCCAGTCCGTGATACGTGCCTCCATACCGCGACTGTTGCGTAACGTGTGCAGCATGACGGTCTCACCCATGGGAGATTTTCCCCAAGGCTCAGAGGTAATGGTGGCGTGGCTAGAAAGAACGGACATGGCAAAAAGGTAAAAGGCGGTGACGCAGGGTTTCATGGCAGGAAGGCGTGACTGTCGTCTGTCTTGGCTTGTTCTCAGATGACAGTGCAACCGACAAGACAAAAAACACGCCTTCGCAGCATCGCCACGCAATCATGCATTGGGCTCACTTTTTTGGCGGAGCTGGGGGCAACCACGCATCAGGAGCTCCTGCTTTCTGCAGGACATCTCTCAGAATGATCGGGCGCCCCTGCTGGCGTTTGCTTTCCTGGGCAGCTTCCATGAAAGCATAAATTTCCAGCGTCTGACGCGCCGTCAGCACGGGTTGGCGAGTTTGGAAGAATTTGATGATTTCACGCAGAAGTGGGGTGTAATCGCCTTGGCTAACCTGTTCAGTGATCTTTTCTTGGCCAAAGCGGATCAACTTATAGTCCGTCGATCCCATGGGCAGCGTGTGCAGAGCGTAAAGCGTGCCGAGGCGCCCCCCCTCCCACAGTCCGGTCACCACTGAAACATCAGGCGCTGAGGTACGCTCGACCGAAAGACAACCCGCGCCCATGACGGTGAAGAGGGCCTCTGCGCTGTGAATGCCATAGAAAAAGAGATCGGGATGATGGGGCAACACAGGCGCAGGCCCATAAGACAATGCTGCACGCGCGGGCAGCTTCTCTGAATGAGCCACCTCCACAACCCCAGGCCACCAGCGCGTCGCAGAAGCACTCAAAATCGGCACTTGGGCGGCCTCAGCCAGCTTGTAGATCTCCACAGCATCCTTCAGACTAGCTGCGACAGGCTTATCTAGGAACAAGGGCTTACCACTGGCAATCACCTGCTTCGCTTGATCCAAATGCGGGCGACCATCGACACTCAGAATCATCACGGCATCCGTCGCTGCGCAGACCTCTGCAATGCTGCCGAGCATTTTGACACCAAACTTATCTCTTAACGTGGCAGTGAAGCCATCGATACGAGAGCTGCTCTCCGGCAAATCAGGGCTAGCGCAGGGAAAGGCGGCTACGACACGCGCTCCTGGCACATGGTTGGGGTTGGCTGGATCATTGAGGCGCAGGGTGAATTGCTCACAGTGCGAGGTATCAAGCCCAATGAGACCGATGCGGAGATTGTCAGCCATGGCAGAGACGACTGGCAGAAAGGCCAGGCAAAAGAAGTGTAAATGATGGAATCTCTGAAAAGACATGGGCCACACCAACAAGGTGGAACGAAGTTTGATTAATTCAGCGGCTCCAACTCAGGCAGCAGGAAGACACCGTCTTTGCGGATTAACTTGCCATCGAACCAGATTTCACCGCCACCATACTCTGGGCGCTGGATATTGACCAGATCCCAATGCACTTGGCTACGATTGCCATTGTCCGCGATGCCTTCATAAGCCTGACCTGGCGTGAAATGGAAGCTACCTGCGATTTTTTCATCAAAAAGAATATCGCGCATCGGCTCGCGAATCTCCCGATTGAAGCCAATGGCGAACTCACCGATGTAGCGCGCACCTTCATCGCTATCTAAGATTTTTTGAATCGCTTGGGTGTTATTGGCCGTGGCATTGATGATCTTGCCTTTGGCAAACTCGAGCTTCACCTGATCAAAAGCAATGCCCTGATAAATGGTCGGCGCATTGTAACTAATCACCCCTTCGACACTGTCTTTCACAGGAGCACTGAAGACCTCGCCATCGGGAATGTTATGCCTTCCCCCGCAGACGATGGACTTTAAGCCTTTCATGCTGAAGCGCAGGTCCGTGCCAGGTCCGGTGATATGCACATCTTTGGTGCGATCCATCAGCTTCTTCAGCTGGTTCATGGCAGGGATGAGGGCCGCGTAGTCGAGCAGACATACCTTGAAAAAGAAGTCCTCAAAGCTCTGGGTACTCATGCCGGCCTGCTGGGCCATAGCACTGGTGGGCCAGCGCAGCACGCACCAGCGCGTATTGTTGACCCGCTCATTCATGAAGGGCCGCATGCGCGCCATGACCAATTTCATCTTCTCCGCTGGGACATCGCTATTTTCCGTGATGTTATTGCTACCACGCACAGCGATGTAGCAGTCCATCTTCTTCATCAGTTCCAGATGGTGCTCAGCGATAACATCATACTGAGCCCCGGTGGCGTGCATCATCATCTCACGAGTCACCGTGGTATCATGAAGATGAATGACGGGGTGCGCTTTAGCCTGGACGACAGCTCGAATCAGAGCCTGAGCCACACAGGCGGGGACATCAAAACAATCGATCCAGACATAGTCTCCTTTTTTAACCTGTGTGGAATAGCGGACAAGCGTGCGGGCAAGTTGGTCGATGCGTGGGTCGTGCATGGTCGGTTATAAACGTGGGCTGCCTTCGGGGTAAATCGGTTTTTCACAAAGGAATCCGCAGAAAGATAGAGGCGGAGAATCCCTGATTTCATGAGGTTCGCCAACGCAGATCCGGACGGACTGAATAAAGAAGTTGATGAAGATGGAAAAAACCTTTTGCGCATCGGCGAAGTCCTGCCATCATCCGCGCCCCTTCGACATGGCAAGGCTTGGTAGCTCAGTCGGTAGAGCAGGGGATTGAAAATCCCCGTGTCGGCGGTTCGATTCCGTCCCAAGCCACCATTCGCAGGTTTTAAAGAGCCATCCCACCCGCTCCGGCTCGCCTGCTGGAGCAGCCCGCCCCCACACAAGCCGATGAAAGCTGAACTCGTCGAACAAGCCGCACAGATCGTCAAAGATCCCCCGATCCTGATCAACATGGTCTCCAAGCGCGTGAAGCAGCTGAATAGCGGCCGCTCACCCCTCGTGGAGCGTCGTCCTGGCCTACGGGATGCTGACCTTGCCTTGCTGGAAATCATCCAGGGCAAAATCAAGCTCGAAGACCTGCAAGGAGACTAATGATCCGCCAGGCGGCCCAGCAACCGCCGCCTTATGAGCAGCAGCAAAATCCAAGAGATCGCCACCAACCGCAAGGCGCTGAGAGATTATAACATCTTGCAGCGCTACGAAGCCGGAGTGGAACTGAGAGGCACGGAGGTGAAATCCATCCGCGAAGGTCGCCTCAACATCAGTGATGCCTTCGCTCGTATCGAGCGTGGTGAAGCCTGGATGTATAACCTCGACATTCAGCCTTATGATCGAGCCAACGGCTTCACCCAACACGAACCTCGCCGGACTCGCCGTCTATTGCTCAACAAACGAGAAATCTTGAAGCTCGCTGGAGACACCCAGCAAAAAGGCCTAGCCCTGCCTGTGCTACGCGCCTACTGGAAGGATGCTCGTGTCAAAATCGAACTCGGGCTCGGCCGTGGCCGCGACAAGGGCGACCAACGAGAAGCCTTGAAAGAAAAAGAAGCCAAACGCGAAGCTCAAAGAGTCGTCGCTAGATTCAATGATCGTGGCCGAAACTGAGGATAGCATTGCCTTCTTCCTCTGACCGCATTATGCAGTCGCCACCTACACACCGACATGGATAAGCACTACATTTGGGACGCCTACTTCGCCGAACTCTTCGACTCCTGCGTTCAGGAGTATGATGACGGAAACAAGGACTATACCGCCTGGTTTACTGAGGAAGATGTAGAGTACCTTCAAGCCATCGGCTGCCGGGAGCGCGAGCTTTTCGATTTCGTTGAAGACCACTGTCTCTCAGACGGCCAAGATCCTACGGCGACGACAGCCTTGCTGATCACGGCAGTGCGTCGTGACTACTTTCTGACCATTCAGAAAGGTGTTTCTAGCACACGCATTATTCCGCCCTCTGAACTCCCAGCAAAAACAGCTGAAGTCGATGGCATCACCTGGTTGCCACGCCTCCTGGTGAAAGCGCGTGCCAAACTTCGTGGTGAGATGGACCCCGACACCATGTATGGCTGCGGGGGGGACCGTGCTTTCCTCGCAAAGTTTGACATTCACCCGGCTGACTTTCTCCGCCAAGTCTGGGCAGCAGGTGACGATGATGCCAAGATCATCGCTTACGTGAAGTCTCGCCAAGCCTGATTGAGCGGCTTTCATCGTGGTGGAACTAAGGGGATTCGAACCCCTGACCTTCTCATTGCGAACGAGACGCTCTACCAACTGAGCTATAGCCCCGAAAGGATCACACAGAACGAATTACAAATCATTTCTGGAGTGTTCAACTCGAATTTGGACGCGGATTGTGGCGCAGTATCCAGCTCCCGATAAAAAAATCGGTGAACTGAGAAAAGGAAGTGCTGAGCCGTTGATCCGTGATCTTGCCCCCCCAAAGCTCCCCTTTATTGGGCGAAAAGATGCTGGAGATCATTGCCCTTCTGCGGTGAGTGGATCAGCACTCGATGCGCACGCTATTGCAGACGTTCTGGCATCGCCCTCTAGCGCACCATGGCTAAACCCGACAAGGCACTTGGGCACTAGAGGCGAGGTAGATTAAAGGTCATTGACCGGTGTCATCTGCCACTCTCCCGCAGCCCACTGCCCCAAAAACAGGCCAGGTTTACCTTTGCAGCGCACAGCTCTACGCCTGGATTTGACCTTGCTTGTCTGCTGGGATGCGGAACTCTCCGGCCCGCTAGCCCTCATGATTGCTGTTTTTTCTATGCTGCTCGCCGCTGCCCCATCGTCCTCCACTGGACTCGCCGCCATCGGAGAATTCCTCGCCACTGGTGGCTACGTCATGCTGATGATCGTACTCTGTTCGTTCCTCTCTGTGACGATCATGATCTCTGCTTGGCTGCGGCTACGGGATCACTTGGTGCTGCCCATCCATGTCATGAGCCAGCTGCGATCCATGTCCAGCTATGCGACCAAAGGTGATATCAAACCGCTACAGGAGTTCTTGGCACAAAACGACTCCCTGCTCGCCAAGTTAGGCGCACTTGCCATCAGCGGGACTTTTTCCTCAAGGCAGGAGTGCGTGGACACTCTGACCGCCCGAGCCAAGGAGGAACTGCACCACCTGGAGCGTGGTATTCCGATGCTGGAGGTCATGGTCACTGTGGCGCCATTGTTGGGCCTACTGGGAACCACGGCGGGGCTGGTGGGAATGTTCTCCGCCTTTGGCAGCGAGGCTGGCCCGGACACCACCGAAGTCGCCCGCGAGATCGGCGTGGCGCTGCGCTGCACCATCGCGGGTCTTTTCGTCGCCGTGCCCTCCGTCGTGGCTCACACCTACTTCGTCCGTCGCCTGGACACCATCGGCGTGCGGCTGGAATCGATCATGCACGAAACGATCCAGACCTTCTTCGCCCACTTTGAAGTTCAGCGCGGCGGCTCCAGCAGCGAGCGCCATTGATTCATCAGCCCCGCACCCACCATGCAGCTGAATCTCCGCCCCCGCCGCCGCCACGTGCCGGCTATTCCCATCGTGTCACTCATCGACATCATGGTCATCCTGCTGATTTTCTTTATCGCCACCACGACCTTTCGTGAAAAGAAGATGGAGGTGAAGATCAACCTGCCGGAATCCAAAGCGATGGGAGCCGCTGCACCTTCAGAAGAAGTGCGCAAGTCCATCATGGTCACGCCGAACAAAGAGGTATTTCTGGATGGCAACCCCACCACGGCCGAGAAGCTGGGGGAGGCTCTGATCCGGCTGAAGGAAGCAAACCCTAACGTCAAACTCGAGCTGCAAGCCGACACGGAAACTCCCCTGGGCCTGCTCATGCAGATCTGGGATGCCCTGCGTGCAGCGGGTTACTCCGTGAATGACGTGCCTGCCCGCATTCAGCGGCCTGGTCAGGGCTGAGTCTCAGACCACACCCGAGCGGCTGCGGTGTTCGCTAGGCCGCCAGCCGATCCATTTCTTGAAGGTATTGCTGAAGACGAAGGGGTTTTGATACCCGACTGCATGCGAGACCGTTTCGATCTTTAAGTTCGTCGTGCTTAACAGCTCGCAGGCTTTTCTCATGCGAAGCCAGGTCACGTGATGCATGGGCGTGCGGCCCAGGGCTTTGCGACAAAGGCGGCGCAGGTGCTCAGCGCTGACATGGGCGTGATGCGCGAGCTCATCCAGCGTCCAATCGCGCCCGACATCCGCAGCCACCGTTTCCCACAGCCGCCAGAGACGATCGTCCTGCTGCCAGGGTTGGGCAAAGCGCTCCACATAGTTCTGCACTAGCTCCACCCAGTGAAACATGGCTGCCGGCTTTGCCTCGTGCAGCGCTTCCTCGATCAGCCCCTCCACCGCTGCATACAAGGCCTGCCCCTGAAAGGCGGCCATGAGCGGAGAGCTGCTGCTCAGGATCGGCTGCTGACCCACCACATGTTCATAGCGCACCCAGCAGCAGCGCCAGGGCTTTCCTTTCACCGCCTCAAAGGCATTCACCATGAACGGCGGTAGCGCCACAGCCATGCCTGCGCCGCACTTCTGCCAGCGCCCATCCACCAGCACTCGCCCTTCTCCACTCAGGCAGGCCAGGAAATACAGACCGCTCTGGTGCATCCGCACAATTCGGTAGGGCACCTGAGCCGTCATGATACCCGCGTGGCAGATCCGGTGCGTTTTCAGCGTGGCACACACCGGCGCACCACGAATCCAGGGCCGATTGTCATCAGCACTGCCCCTGACCACTCGGTACTCTGTGCCTACGCCGAGGGTGTGCGTTTCAGATAGTTCCTGGATGGCGGCAGAGGCGTGCATGGGACTGAGTTTGATGGTTTATCAGTGACAATCTAGGATGGCAATGGCAACCGACCGTGGCGAGCCAAGTCATCAAACCCTACTCGTAAACTTTTAAATCTTATGCCCAACCCTTGGACCGGAATCGGAAATCCCTACACCAAACAAGAAGTCGTGGACCGCTTGAAAGCGACTCTGGCCAAAGGTGAACCCATCATCGCCGCAGGTGCTGGCACTGGCATTAGCGCCAAGTTCATCGAAAAGGGCGGCGCGGACCTGATCATCATCTACAACAGCGGCCGCTACCGCATGATGGGCCATGGCAGCACCTGCGGACTCATGGCTTATGGCGATGCAAATGCTGTGGCCATGGAGATCGGCGAGTATGAAGTGCTACCGGTGGTGAAGGAAATCCCCGTCATCTGCGGCGTGCATGCCACTGACCCCCGTCGCCGCATGTGGCATTGGCTGGGGCGTGTGAAGGAAATGGGCTTTTCCGGCGTGAACAATTTCCCCACCCACACCATCGTGGACGGCCACTTCCGCGGCGTGCTGGAAGAGACCGGCATGAGTGTGAAAAAGGAATTTGAAATGGTCGGGCTCGCCAGCCGCATGGATCTCTTTTCCATCGTCTATGTCGCCACACCGGAGGAAGCCATCGAGATGGCCAAAAAGGGTGCAGATGCTGTCATCGCCCACGTGGGCACCACGGTCGGCGGCAGCATCGGCGTGGTGAATGCTGTGGTGGATTGGGATCACACGATCAAAGTCTCCCAAGACATCATTGATGCCGCCAAAAGTGTGAACCCAAACATCTTCACCCTGACCCACGGCGGCCCGATCAACACGCCCAAGGACGTCGAATACATCCTCAGCAAAACCACAGCGGATGGTTTTGTCGGAGCCTCTAGCCTAGAGCGAATGGGCGTGGAAGACTCGCTGACCAATCTAACCCGCGAGTTCAAAAAAGTAGCCAAGCCCTAAGCCTCCCCCGTTCACTCGCGTGACCCAGGGATGATTTTCAGCTCCATCTCCTGGCCCTCACGGAGCACGGTGATGGTGGTGGGCGTGCCGATCTTGAGCTCGCCCATCAGGCTCGTGTAGTCATAGATGTTCAGCACATCCTTGCCACCGAGCTTGATGATGATATCACCGCCCTTCACACCGCCTTTGGCGGCTGGGCCGATGGGCGACACGCCACTGAGTTTCACACCTTTGGTATCACCCTGCGCATAGTCGGGGATGGTGCCGAGGTAAGCGCGCAAGCCGCCGCGAGTGCCCTGGCTCTTGGGGGCCTCCATGGCCACGTAATCCGGATTGCTGTCCGCCGTGGCGATGCTGCGTGCGATCAGGCCCATGAGCTTGGCGATCTTCGCCGCATTTTCGTAATCGATCTTTTCCGCCGTGTCGCTAGGCATGTGGTAGTCGGCATGGCTGCCCGTGAAGGCGTTCAGTGTGGGGATACCGCGCAGGTAAAAGGTGGTGCTGTCCGTGGGCAGATGCGCGTCGTTCTGGGTGGTGATAGGCAGACCGATGGGCGTGTTGCGCTTTTCGATCTCTTTCGCCCACCAGGAGCTGGAGCCTACGCCCTGAAGCACCAGCGTCTTCTGAAAGCGCCCGATCATGTCCATGTTCAGGCAAGCGGCGAACATGCCGGTCAGCTTACCATTCGGATCACCGCGAAACATCTTGGCCAGGGACTCGACAAAATGATTGCTGCCTAATAGGCCGAGTTCCTCGCCACTCCAGGCAGCAAAGATCACATCGCGCGTCAGCTTAATCTTCCCCTGCTTCTTTAGGTCCGCCAGATATTGAGCGATCTCGATCACCCCAGCCACACCGCTGGCATTGTCATCCGCGCCATGGTGGATCTTGTTCAAGTCGTCGCCCTTCGCACGTGAGTTGCCGCCGCCCTTGTTGCCCAGGTGGTCGATGTGAGCGCATACAATCAGCGGAGCCACGTGCGGGTCAGGCTTGTCCTTGGCAGGAAGCACGCCGAGCACGTTGCGGCCTTTTTTCTTTTCCTGCCGGATGTCGATCGTGGCTGCCAGTTCGAACTTACCGCACTCGAAGCCACCCATGAGATCGCCGGTATCGAGCTTGTCTTGCAGTTCCTTCAAAGTCTTGCCCGTGGGCTTCAAAAGCTTGTCGGCTAGGGCATCTGTCACGCTAACCGCCGTGATACCAGAGGTGGCGAGAGAGGCATCAAAGCTCATCGGCACCAGCTGATCCACCACCTTGCTGTTCGGACCGCTGGCAATGATCAGCCCCTTGGCACCCTTTTGACGAGCGACGAGCGCTTTATGTCGGAGGCTGGCGTAGCGGGTGAGTTCATCGCGCTGTTCCTTCTTCATCCCTTCAGGTAGGTAACGGAGCACGAGCACCCATTTGTCCTTCACGTCGAGATGGGCGTAGCTGCTGTAAGCTTCGAGCTTCTTGCCATCGCTACCCGTGGCTTCATCAGGTGTCTCGATGCCGTATCCGGCAAACACGATGGGAGCCGCCTTCACCTCGCCCAGCTGACTAAAGGAGAGCGGACGCCAATCGAGGTCCGTCTTAAATGCAGTCTCGCCTAGCTTCAGCGCGTTCCCATCGCCCAGCGCCACACCAGCGGTAAAATCAAAGGGCTCGAACCAGCCTTCATCACCATACGCCTGAAGGCCGATGCCTTGGAAAACATCCGCCACATACTCCGTGGCCAGCTTTTCCCCATTCGTGCCCGTGAGGCGGCCTTCCAGCTCATCGCTAGCCAGATAGGTCACATGCTGGCGGAGGTCGGCCGGATTGATCTCGGCCTTGGTCAGAGACACATCAGGAGACTTGACCACCCTGACTTCACTGACCGTTGACCCCATGCCAAGCGCCACGCGAGCATGGTCATGATCCCAATCGGCCAGGAAAATCTGGCTCTGCCCATTCGCCGTGCGTCCGCTCGTCCAGGCCAGCTTCTTGCCATCCGGTGTGAACACCGGCAAGCCATCAAAACCATCTGTCGTCGTCACCCGCACCGGCGCTTTTTCACCCTTCGCATCCACTAGGTAGAGTTCGAAATTGGCGAACCCGTTCAGGTTCGTTGTGAAGATCAAATACTCCCCGCTGGGGTGAAAGTAGGGCGCCCAGCTCATCGCGCCCAACTTGGTCAGTTGGCGCGCGTCGCTGCCATCCGTGTTCATGCTCCACACCTCCGCCACATCCCCCTTCGGCGTAAAGCGACGCCAGCAAATGCGCTTACCATCCGCGCTGAAAAACGGCCCGCCATCGTAGCCCGGCACGTTGGTCAATTGCTTCACGTTCTTCCCATTCGCATCGGCGAGGTAGAGATCCATGAAGTATTGCTTGTCGATCTTCAACCGCTCCTGATCCTCCTTCGACAGCTCCTTTTCATAAGCTCCCCGGTTGCTGGCAAAGACCATATGTTTGCCATCTGGGGACCAGCCGCCTTCTGCATCATAGCCACGCGTGTTTGTCAGGTTTTTCAGTGTCTTATCCACCAGGCTGTATTCCCAGATCTCGTACTGCTCATCATAGTCCCAGGCGTACTTCCGCACCCGACTTGTCTCTCGATCCTTGTATTCCGCTGCCTGCAGCTCCTTTGATTTAGGATCTGTGTGCGTGCTGGCGAAGAGAATGCGCTTCCCATCCGGATGCATCCACGCACAGGTCGTTTTACCCATGCCGGGCGAGATGCGCTCTTGGTCGCCCGTCTCCAGGTCCATCAGGTAGATCTGGTAAAACGGATTGCCCGGCTCGCGCTCGGACTGGAAGACCATTTTCGTCCCATCCGCGCTGAAGTAACCCTCCCCTGCCCTGCGGCCTTCAAAGGTCAGTTGGCGGATATTCGAGAGAAAGTCAGACTCCGACTGGGCAAAGGCCGAGGCAGCGGAACAAAGGAGCAGGGCAAAGGAAAATCGCATCGGAAACATCATCTCACCATTACGCGCCAGCTTGGCAGTTCACACCAAAGAAGACACCAAGCACAGGCCAGGAATTCATGGGTTCCAATCAGCCGTCGGGTTAGCGTCCCATCAGCGATTGGGAAAGCCCTAAATCGTCGCAGCCAGAAGACTTTCGAAAAGTCCCCTGCTGCTGCCCATCTGCCCGTCTTTCAGCTTTGGAATGACAAGCCTAAAGATAAAAAACAAACTAAACGCATTTTTCTTAATACAAAAAATGCAACCTACACTTCTCGGATTTAGATCATTGCCACCTAGCTCCCCAGCGAAGCCCGCCATCTCAAACTCTCGGCGTATCAGACGCGCTCATGGTTTGTTATGGGTAAACAGCAGAAAACAATCCAATGAAAAAAGATATAGAAGCTATATGCGACACCTGGATTAGGATATCAGAAGAAGTTCTCACACGTGAATACGGCGGAAAGTGGACGCCTGAATACGATTCACTCCTATGCGAAACCGCACGAAAACTCATACACAACTTAGACTTCACTTATAGGCACGATCCTAAATTCAGAATAAAAGCAAATTTATCAAACTTGATGGACGATGGTCTTCAGCCAGGCACTGAGGAAACAGGAGAAAAAATAAGAAAAATCGTTATTCAAAAATTCTCTGAATTTAAAGAGAATACAAATAATATTTTATAATAAAATTATATATAATATCTTTTTTTAAATTAAATATTGTAACCTAAAATTAAGTCTAGTTCTAAATGCCACCATATATGTCGAACGGTGCAATACCAATCCAATCAATACAGGAAGAACAAGCGCAGTCCCACTCCACGCGAATCAAGTATTTCAAGGACTTGGAGAAGCACTTCAAAAAGCCTGTTGTCTCCTACTACACAAGCTTCAATCACCCAGTAATGGTGGACGATACCGATGCAGAGATGCTTGAAGGTGTTCTTCAACAAATTGATGTGTCAAAAGGCTTTTGCCTTTTAATTAATTCTCCTGGTGGACTTGGCTTGGCAGCCGAACGAATCATCAATGTTTGCAGAAGCTACAGCGGAACAAAGACTTATGATGTAATAGTTCCGGCTCTTGCAAAGTCGGCAGCGACCATGATTTGCTTTGGAGCCGATGTTCTCCATATGAGTCCGACCTCGGAACTTGGTCCCGTAGACCCGCAAATTACAACCGTTGAAGAAGGACAGGTTAAAAGATTTTCGGTTTGTAATATTGTTGAAGGATATAAGGATCTTTTCAACCGAGCAGTCAAAGCAAAGGGAAGAATGGAGCCGTTTATACAGCAACTCAGCCATTACGACGAACGTGAGATCAAGGAGTTCGAAGATGCGATCCAACTCGCGCAAGATATTTCCGTTCGTTCTCTCCAGACAGGTATGATGCAAGGGCAAACTGCCGAAGAAATCGTAAAGAAAATTCAGGTATTTTTAACTCCTAAGGCAAAAAAGGCACATGGCAGGCCAATTTACCCTGACGAAGCGCTCGGTTGTGGACTGAAAGTGAATCTTTTTCAATCTACATCCGACGCATGGAAAGCTGTTTACGCGCTTCATTCCAGAAGCCGCAATTACGTTACCGTACACGCTGCAAAATGCGTTGAAACCTCGCGAAATTCATTTACTATGCCAATTCCAAAGGCACGCTGACATGAGCACCCGCACGATCAAGCTAAAATCTCCGAAAGAAGACGATCGCTTTAAGGAAGCCAGACATAACCTTGAAAAGATCAACAAGGTTTTGAATACTGTTCCTGAACGAAAGAAACTGGTATTTTTTTCGGTTCGCGGAGACTGGACGCCTACCAGTTGCTTAACGAAAGAATTTAGCTAACGAGCCTACCGATCTAATCAGTGCATCTGCCTGCTACCGTTACGGTGACTTGCTTCAACCTTAACGCAGGGGAGCGGGCAGGAAATCCCAGTCGAGTATCATTTTTTCGGTCAGTGCCTTCTTCAGCTTGAACTCGACCTGCTGCAGCGCGGGATCACCGGCGAGGTTGTGCAGCTCTCCAGGGTCTTTTTCCAGGTCGTAAAGTTCGAAGGTGGGGCGTGGGGTGGTGAAGTAGGTCTTTGTGTGTTCAGCACTGAGCTTGGACTCAGCATGGGCAGTTTCGATCTGCTGCCAGGAGGGATCACCGGCGCTGTCCACGGGCTTCACAGCTCCGTGAGGAGTGCAGTTGTAGATGAGCTTGTAGCGATCGCTGCGCACGCAACGGGCGAGGTCAAAAATGTTCGCGCTGATGTCCGGCTTCATGCCGCCATCACCGCCATGCGGGCCGCGCTCGGCAAAGATGTGCTGGCGTGGCTGAAAGGGCTGACCGCGCAGTTGCTTCAGGAAGCTGATGCCACTCATACTAGGTAGCGGCGGAATGCCTGCCACCTCTAGCATCGTCGGGGTGAAGTCCTCACCCGAGAGTAGGTTATGGGCCTTTTGTCCCGGCTGGACGACGCCTGGCCAGCGGACGATGCAAGGCGTGTTCAGGCCGGGATCGGTGAGGTAACCTTTGCCGTGGGGCATGGCCATGCCGTTGTCGCCGATGAAGACGACGAGGGTGTTTTGCGCTAGGCCGCGCTGCTGCAGCACATCGAGCACGGTTTTCACATCGTCGTCCAGGTGTTCCACTTCCTGGAGATACTTGGCGAGATCCTCTCGCACACCGGGCAGGTCGGGCAGATGTGGGGGGAGAGTGATCTTCGCAGGATCAAGCCTGCCTTTGGCAGACACGGTATCCCAGGGGTGGTGCGGATCGCTGAAGCCGAGCCAGAAGAACCAGGGCTTTTCCTTCGGCGCCCGGTCGAGGAAGGTGGACAACTTGCCGCCGAAGTCCTTCATGCCGCCCTTTTCCTCTACATAATCGGCACGCTGCTTGAAGGTACGCAGATTTTCACGGTCCATGAAGCCACCCATCACGGGGGCGGCGCGCTTTTGCCCAGGCTTTCCGGTGGATGGCCCGTCCAGGTGGTAGCTGCGACCTGCGATGCCGGTGAAGTAGCCGCCTTTGTCCCGGAGTAGATCGGGCAGCGCGGGGACATCAGAAGGCAGGGGCGAGGTGAAGCGCACCATGCGCACCGCCACGGGGCTGCGGCCCGT
This sequence comes from Prosthecobacter sp., assembly GCA_044355075.1. Lineage (GTDB taxonomy): Bacteria > Verrucomicrobiota > Verrucomicrobiia > Verrucomicrobiales > Verrucomicrobiaceae > Prosthecobacter. The sequence goes on along the minus strand of JBIKYV010000034.1, from coordinate 2,548 downwards.
CATCAGCGCGGCGCGAGAGGGCACGCACTGCGGGCAGGAGGTGAAAAAGCGGTCGAAGCAGATGCCGTCGGCGGCCAGTTGGTCGAGGGTGGGCGTGCGCACATCCGGATTCCCATAGCAGCCCAGGTAGGGCACGCTGTGGTCATCGGAGAGCAAGAAGAGGATGTTTGGCCGCTCCGCACCAAGAAGGGAAAGCAGCGGACAGATCAGAAAGAGCAAAAGGAAGCGAAGCATGGCGTGCCCAGGAACGAAGGCCGATGGCAAAACTTCGTGGAAAAACAGCCACCCGAGCGGCATGGTCACGCCTATGGCCGCTCTGCCGCATGACCTGACCGAAACCACCCTAGATGGCCCGAAGACCCGCCGCTGGATGGTGGAGGCTCATGAATGCGCCGAGCTACGCACGCACCGGATCGCCCGGCTGGGCTTTGATGAAGCGCTGCCCCCCTACCGACGAGTGCGCATGAGCCCGACGGGTAGCTTTGTGCTCGCCTGCACCAGTGGGGAGGGTGAGATCCTGCTGGATGGGCGCTGGCAGAGAGTGCGCCCGGGCATGGTCTGCCTGGCCCCACCACGGGTGCTGAATGCCTTCGAGGCCAGAAGCCGTGAAAAGTGGTGCTTTGCCTGGGTGCGCTACGAGGAACCCAGCTTTGTCGTGCCGCTCGTCGGAGCGGCCTCGCCGGTGGTCCCTGGTGCCGGTGCCGAGGATATCCTGCGGCTGATCACCGGTCTGCGTGCCGAGTGGGAAGGCGAACGCGAGCCGCGCCTGCTGCATCACTGGCTAGAGCTTTTGCACGCCACCCTTCGCCGAATTGCCCAACCCTGGCGCAGCAAAGAACCGCGCGTGGCCCGCCTGTGGGCCGATGTGGAGAAAGATCTCCAGCGCGACTGGACGCTCGCAGAGCTGGCCCACCGCAGCCGGTGCAGCCCAGAGCACCTGCGTCGTCTCTGCCTAAAGGAGCTGGGCCGCAGCCCCATGCAGCACCTGACCTGCCTGCGCATGGAACTTGCCCGTCGGCTGTTGGAGCAGGACTCAGACAAGCTGGAGACGGTGGCCGAGCGCGTGGGCTACGCAAATGCAGCCATCTTTTCTCGCGTCTTTCGCCGCTGGGTCGGCGTGGCACCTGGCGAATATCGCGGCGGCATCTCGCCATGAGCCCCAGCATGGGTCGCCCCTACAGGGCTCATTGCACGCGTGGGAGGCACCTAACCTGGGGCATTGCCCCAGGCTGGTATGATACGGGCCTTTGGCCCTGAAACACCGACCGCGAAACCAACCCAGCCAGCCTTCCCAACCGCTAAACGCACGTCTCGCCCCAGGGCAAAACCCTCGCGCCAAAGGTCCGCCCAATCCCATAAGCAAGCCCCAAGCGCCAAAAGCGCGAGCCCTCTCAGACCAGGGCAACGCCCTGGGAAACGGCGCGAGAAGAGACCTCTTGAGCCCTGAAGGGGCGATCCATGGAGCGCGGCTGTGATGAGGACACGCTTGCTTTTTCGGGCAGGCCGTCATCACTGCGACGCATGAAGGTGAAGCACATTTACATTTCCCCAGAGCACAACTTTTTCGGCCACCATGGTCAACCGGCTGGCACAGCGCCTATGGTCGAAGTGTCTGAGGTCGAATGCGTCGCCAACAAAGGCTTAAAGGGCGACCGCTTTTTCGGTTGGAAAGAGAACTACAAGGGGCAGGCCACGTTCTTCGCCCTAGACGTGTATGAATCTCTCTGTGCGCAGTTCAGCGTGCATGACCTGCCGCCCTCCGTCTTCCGCCGCAACATCATCGTGGAAGGAGCGGATCTAAACGCACTCATCGGCCAAGAGTTCGAGATTCAGGGGGTGCGTTTTCTTGGAACAGAGGAAAGCCGCCCATGCTATTGGATGAACGAAGCTTTCGCCCCCGGCGCCGAGGAGGCCATGAAAGGGCACGGCGGTCTGCGCGCGAAAGTACTGAGCGACGGCGTCCTGCGCTGCCAGTAAACAGCCCGGACTATTTTCCAAAACCGAGCTCGAGCAAAGCTCAGCTCTGAAGGGTCTCAACGCGCATCCAGCTAGGTGTACCCCGGACGCAATCCAGCGCACGGATAGCCGCCAGGGCGTCTTTCATGTCACCCAGCTTGGCGTCATGGATCATGAGCACAAGGAAGGTTTGTCCGCTGGTGTCTTCGAGGTCTTCCGGCTGGATCATGGAGGAGATGCCGATGCTACGCTTGCCGAGTTCAGCAGCCACCTGGGCGAGAACGCCAGGCTCATCGGCGACGGTAATGCGCAGGTAGTAGTGCGAGACGGTGTCATCCACCGGCTTGCTTTTGCCATAAAGGCCATGCGGCACGAATCCACTGTGACGCGCGCCATAGACGAGGGTAGCAGCAGCCTCACACAGATCACTGATGACAGAGCTGCTGGTTGGGTCCTGACCGGCACCGCGTCCATAAAAAAGCGTCTCACCAACAATGTCCCCATTCACCAGCACGGCATTGAAGCTGCCGCTGACGCTGGCCAGCACGTGGCTCAAAGGCACCAACGTGGGCTGCGTGCGCACCTCGACCAG
>JBIKYV010000033.1:0-30406 GCA_044355075.1 Prosthecobacter sp. | reverse complement strand
TGGAGACCCACATGGCGAACGTGGTCGATACTGGGCTGATCCATAGTGCCCATGACCTTCCAGGTGCGGACGTAGTTGTTGGGCTTGATTTTGTAAGCGCCTTCGCGGCCAAGCTCGGACAAGAAGCGAACAAGGTCGATGAACTCGTCCTCCCGCAGGCTGGCGGTCAAGCCGGCGGGCATCATGCTGGCGGGGCTCATCTGGCGGTTGGCGATCTGCGCTTTGGGGATCTTTTGAAGCTGGTTCGCGGGATCGCGGATGATGACTTCATCCCCACCGTCCTGGACGAGGCCGCCACTGAAGACTTTGCCGTCCTTGGTGCTGATGAGGATCATGTGGTAGCCTTCTTTGATCTTTTTGGAAGGCTCCAGGAGGCTTTCGATAAGGTAATCGACAGGGGCACTACCGCCGATGCTCACGAGGTTGGGGCCGAGGACGCCGCCAGCATCGCCGATGGCATGGCAGCTCTGGCAGAGCAGCTGCTGGCGGCGGTAGATGGCCTCGCCACGGGCGGGGTCACCCATGGATTTCACTTTCTCAACCATCGCGGTCATTTGCTCAGGCGTCAAAGCTTGGTTCATTTGCTTCACGCCACCTGCGGTGCGCAATGCTTCTTCTAACGGGCCTTTGAGGCCACGGGTGGACACCATGCGGATACCTTCCACCGCAACAAAATCGGGGATGATCTTACCGCCCAGTTCCTTGGCGAGCACGCCGGGCAGCTGTTTGTTTTTCAGGAAGGCGGTCAGGACAGGCGCGGCTTCGGCGGCGGTCTTCGCCGTAGCGAAAAACTCAATCGCACGCTTAGCAGCCAGCTGGGGTCCGACATCCGTCAAACCCTGCACGGCCAGCGGACGAAGGCCGGCGTTTTGCTGGAAGAGTTTATCGAAGAAGTCACGTGCTTTACTACCACCAAGACGAGCGAGACCCTGAATGGCTCCATCGCGAACACCTTGGGCCGTAGCAGGTTCCGTGAGGATGGCTTCCAGCTTAGGGCGGGAGGGCTCAATCTTCCAAGCTCCCGCGAGAATGCAGGCACGATGAACAATTTCGGCTCGGGGGCTAGTCAACCAGCCTTGCACGAAAGCTGCGGCTCCGTCTGGCTTCACGCCTCGCGTGGTTCCAGCTTTCACAAGAGCATCCATCAGACCGACTACATGACTGCTCATGGTAGAGTCATTGACGAGCTGGCTGATCTCCAGCACCTGCGCAGCATCTGCCGCATCTCCAGCCATCGCGAGCACGGAACTGGTGTCTTCAGCGGCCAGATGCCCAGCTTTAAAGGAGGCCAAAAGTGGCTTCAGACCTTCACTGCGACCTGTGGCTTTCATGGCATAGACAAGGTGCTTCGGGTTGTCATTAAGCTTGAGATCACCTTTGAGCACGAGCGGCAGCCACACATCGGTTTGCTCGCGGGCAATCAGCTCCAGCAGGAAGTCCAAAGATTCATCCATGGGTTTATCGAGCGCACGCAGAGCGATCTCAATCGCCTTCGGCTGACGAACCTCCATGAGCGCACCCAAAGCCCAAAGACGCACCTGCGGATGTTCATCAGCGATGCCTTTGGCCAGCACCCCGAGCGCATCTGGCAGCTCCCGCCAGCGGTGGGTGATGAGGCGGAAGGCGGCAGCTCGAGCTGATGCCTCGGGGCTAGCGGCGAGTTCATGCCAGAGCTTTGCAGAGAATTTATTCACTCCCTCACGAACCCAAACGGCTTCGAGAAGGTGGTGCCAGTAGTTTTTGTCGGCTTTGTCGAGCGCTTCAACCCAGGTCTTGAGCGCCGGGATGACCTGCTCGGCACCACGGGAACGCAATTCTTGTTTGGCAAAGTGGCGCGTCCATTTGCGATCAGCCTTCAGCATCTCCAAAAGCTCTGTCACCGGGGCACCGACAATCTTCGGCATCTCACTGAGGGGACGACCTTTCGCCGTCAGACGCCAGATGCGGCCATGCACTTGGTCACGGCGCGGATCGCGGAAATCGACCTCGCCGTGCTGGATGATCGGGTTGTACCAATCCGCGATGTAAATGGCTCCATCGGGACCATTGCGAACATCGATGGGGCGGAAAGCACGATGGTTCGAGGCGAGCACATCGGGCTCCTGCTTGGCGAGATAGCTGCTGCCATTCGGCGTGACGCGAAAGCGGTTCGTGCGGTTGCCGCGGAAGTCATTGGTGACCCACGTACCCTGCCAATCTTCTGGCCAATGTGGATCATCAATGTATTCGAGGCCACACTGCTTCGGCTGACCAGGGCTTAGGCCCTGCAGAATGCGCTTGGCCCCCGGCGAGGTCAGGTAAACACTGCCGAGGAAGATATAGTTCAGCCCCTGACCACCTGCGCCATCGGTAGCGAAGGACTGGCCCCAGCGGTCAAATTCATAGCCCCAAGGATTAACGAGACCTTTGCTGACAATTTCTAGGCGTCGTGTCTCTGGGCGGAACTCCCACACGCCGCCGCCCATGAGTCGGCGCACGCCATGCGGAGTCTCGACATGGCTGTGAATGTAGATGGACTGGAGGAAGGACAGAAGTCCCTCCGGGGTATGGCGCATGGTGTGCAGCAGATGGTGCGTGTCCTCCGTGCCGAAGCCACTGAGCACGATGGTGCGCTCGTCCGCTTTTAGGTCGCCATTCGTGTCCTTGAGGAAAAGCACCTCCGTGGAATTCGCCACGTAGGCGCCACCATCACCAGGTATCACCGCGGTGGGAATGAATAGATCTTCCGCAAACACCGTGGACTTGTCCGCCTTACCATCTTTGTCCGTATCCTCGAGCACGACAATTTGATCCTTTGTGCCTTCACCTGGCTTGATCTGCGGGTAAGTGGTGCTGCTAACGACCCAGAGGCGACCTTGGGCATCCCAGTTCATCTGCACCGGCTTCGCGATCATGGGTTCCTGTGCCCAGAGCGAAACTTCGATGCCCTCTGGCACCACAAAGCCGGCTTTTTGCACCTCAGGGTTAGGATCAGGCACATCCGCAGCCGTTTTCGGCTGAGAGGCGAGCGCTATGGAGGCCAAGAAAGGCAAGGCAAAAAGGGCGCGTGAGGTCATGGAAAACAATGGAGTGTCAATGTACGCCGTGTCGAGGCTCGTTTGGCAAGAAGTTCCTGCCAGCCGATGGATTCAGCGCATTTCTTCAGAAACCACAGCGAAGCCCATCGGAAGAAAAGCTGGATTGCCCTCGTTTGTTCGTGCTCTTTCCTGCTCCATGAAGACATTCCGACTCCGCAACGCTTTGTTTTTCCTGGCCCTCGCCCCAGCGATGGCTACGGCCGCCCAGTTTTCTGTCGAAAAAACACCCAACGGAGGGGTCAGCGTGAAGCTAGATGGCGAATTCCTCACGGAACTCGTCGTTGATCAGGCAAACAAGACTTACCTTTGGCCTATCATTGGCACCAGCGGTGTGACCATGACCCGGGCCTACCCGATGAAAACCTTGGCAGGCGAGCAGCACGACCACCCGCATCATCGTGGACTTTGCTTCGGCCACGAGAACATCGCCGGCTATGACACCTGGGCCGAGCGCGCCACCTTTGGCGACAGTGAAAAGACGGCGGAGCGTGTAAAACACCTGGGTGCCATCAAGCTGCGCGAGCTCAGCGAGCTAAAAGGCGGCGAGACGGCCATCATTACCACGCTGTCCGACTATGTGGACGCAGAGGGCAAAAAACTACACGAAGAGCGGCGCAAATACACCTTTGCCGTCAAAGGCGCGAACCGCCTGATCGACGTGGACATCGATGTCATTGCCAGCGAGGGCGATATCTTAGTCGATGACAAAAAAGACGCCGGGCTAAGCATCCGCATCCCCTCCGAAATGGCCGTCGATCGCGGCAAAGAAGGGGGCAAAGGCACGGGAAAAATCATCAACAGCGAAGGCCAGAGCGATGAAGACGCCTGGGGCAAGCGTGCCACTTGGGTGGACTACCACGGCACCGTGGGAGGCAAAGCCGTCGGCGTTGCCATGCTTAACCATCCTAGCAGCTTTCGCCATCCCACGCCCTGGCACGTACGCACCTATGGCCTGTTCACGGCCAATCCCTTCGGCCTTTCGCAGCTCAAGCTGCAAAAAGAAAGCGGGGCAATGACGCTGAAAAAAGGTCAAAAGCTCAGCCTACGCCATCGCTTCGTCTTCCACGATGGGGATGAAAAAGCTGGCAAAATCGCTGAAGCCTACGCGGCTTACGCGAAGGAGCCTTGATCAAGGCGTAGCCCGGGAAGGGCACGAGCCATCAACAGCTCAAGCCTTTCCCAACCACAACATCCGCAGCCCAAAGACCACGAGCACCAGGCCAAAGATGCGGGTCAGCATCATGTTACTCATGGCACGCATCCAATCCGCGCCAAACCACGCAAAAAGTGAGGCGGAAAGGGCCGTGATCAAGGCCACGCGCCAGTCCACGAGGCCATGTTTCGCATTTTGCGTCGTCGCCATCAGAGCCGTGGGGATGATGATGGCTAGGCTGGTGGCCACGGCCGTCTTTTGTGGCAGTGCCAGCAGGCTCACAAAGGCCGGCACCATGACGACTCCACCCCCAACCCCGCACAGAGCAGCGATGACACCAGCAATCACGCCGATACCCAGGCACTTGAGAAGGAGGAGCGTATTCATATAGCCTAGAAGCCAGCCCGCTGCATGAGGCGATCGAGCTGCTGCTGGAATTTCGGAATATCATCTTTCGGTGGCTGGTAGCCTTGCGGAGCTCCGCCGAGCCCCAGGCGTCCGAATTGATCCAGATACCAAGTGGCCATCTGACCGTCGCTAAACGTGACCTTGCCCGAGATCAAAGCCCCAGGAACCGCGATCTGGTCAGCCGTGAGCGTCACTTCCGCTCCTGGCACTTTGTCCTGATCTAGCTCCGGTTCGGCCATCTCAGGCACTGGCTCTTCCCATGCTTCACCCTCGGGGTCTTCCGGCGGGCTCGGGGCCGGGGGCTCAGGCTCCGGTTTAGGCTGCTCACGCGGCTTATCTTTCAGCCGCACACCGACATCCAGCATGAGCAAACGCGCCTCCAGGTAGGTGAGGGTGATACCGAATTCGCTTTTGAGCCGAGTTTGCACGTCATTGAGCGTAGCCCCCTCGGAGGCCCAGCTTTCGACTTGGGCGAGTTGTTCTTGAGTCAGGTTAGACATGTTTTGAAAAAAGGCAGGCGTGGGAATGTCGAGATCACTCCTTCATGGGTTCCGTAACAATTTTGGCCAGTTGCGCAGCTTTATCGGCCAGCAACTTGACCTGATCTTCCGTGAGAGACTTCGTCTCCGGGCTGCCCATCAGGGGCGCGATCTCCGTCAGCCCGGTTTGCAGGGCTTTGAGAGCTGCGTTTTGCTGCAGCGCCGGGTTCAGATTCACTAGGCTAGCGCTGTAGTATTCGGCGATGTCTGGCCGAATCAATCGCTGCGTTTTCTCCGGTGTGTAGTGATCTGCGACGCTGCGCGTGGCGATTTCAAAGGCACGCACCCATCCGCCCAAACTGACCAAGTGGGCGATATCCACATCGCGCAGTTGCACCATTTCAGCTTCCACATCAGCCTGCGTCAGTGCCAATTCCGTGCGCAACTTACCCCATTGCCCCTCGATGCTGTGCTCAAAAAGGCTCTGCGTATGACGGTTCATCCGCTGGCCTGTGCCCAGCACTTTGGCATACTTGATCAGCGCGCGACCTACATCCTCCATGGCATCCACTTTTTCACACTGCACGATCAGGAAACCATCGGCGATGAGGCTACCCAGGCCGAGCGAGACCAACACACGGTCACTCGGTGTTTTGCGCGTGATTGGACGCTTCAGCGCATCGTAAGAAAGCTTACCCAGGCCATCCAGCATCTCGAACAACTTACGAATGCTAGGCGTGGTGAACTCATTCACGCCGAATTCTTCGCGCACATGCTCATCGCCCAGCAGATCCTCAGGAATACTCGCCTTACCAGCCTCAGTTCCCGGCTTCGGCGGCACAGGTGGAGGAGCCGCAGGCGTGGGCACCTGTCCCAGGCTAAACATCGCCAGAAGGCTGCCAAACAACCCCAAGAGGCAGGGGCGGATGCGGAGGTTGCCGGGAGAATACATGGAAAAGGAATTACGTGCGGATGGCGCAGTTTTCCATGGAATGCAAACACCTGCCACCGAGGTTTACTACCCACAAAGCTTGTCCATCACGTTTCACCCTAACCAAACCGACCGAATCAGCACGATGATCAACAATGGGGTTGGGCTCCGTTAGAACCGACTGTTTCTTATGCTTCTTTGCCGCTTTACCCTGCTTTTTCTTCTATCGTTCAGCACGGCGCGTGCCGGAGTGACGATGCCATCCCTCTTCACTGACCACCTGGTGCTCCAGCGGGACAAAGCGGTGCCCGTTTGGGGCAAGGCCGCGCCGGGTGAGGAAGTCATCGTCGAGTTCGCCGGGCAAAAGAAGACCGCAAAGGCTGATGCTACTGGCAAGTGGATGGTGAAGCTCGATCCCATGCCTGCGAATGCGAAGCCGCAGGTGCTGAAGGCAGGCAGCGTGAGCGTGCAGGACGTGTTGATCGGCGAGGTTTGGCTCGCCTCCGGCCAATCGAACATGGAATGGGAGATGCAGATGAAGCCCGACTCGCAGGCCGACATCCCGAACACCACGCATCCCAATCTGCGCCTCATCGAGGTGCCGAAAACGACCGCGCTCACGCCGCAGGACGATGTGCCCGCGAAATGGGCCCGCAGCTCGCCGGAGAGTGCCGCCAGCTTTTCCGCCGTCGGTTACTACTTCGGCCTGAAGCTGCACGAGGAGCTCAACATACCCGTCGGCATCATCCAGAGCGCCTGGGGCGGCACGCGCATCGAGCCGTGGACGAGCCTCGAGGGCTTTGATGCCGTGCCGGAGCTGAAGGACTTCGTCGCCGATGTCCGCGCGAACCTGCCCGGCAGCGATGCGTATCGCATCGCGCATGAAAAGCACCTCGCCGCCGTCATGCAGTGGCAGCAGGCCGTGAAGACCGCTTTGGAGAAAAAACAGCCCGTGCCCGCCATCCCCGGACAGCCGCAAACGCTCAATGCCAGTGCTGGCACGCCCACCGCGCTCTACAACGCCATGATCCATCCGCTCGTGCCCTTCGCTCTCCGCGGTGCCATCTGGTATCAGGGCGAGTCAAACCACAACGAAGGCTTCCTTTACACCGATAAGAAAAAAGCACTGCTCGCCTCGTGGCGCAGTGTGTTTCAGCAGCCCGAGCTGCCGTTTTACTTCGTGCAGATCGCCCCCTTCCAATACGGCACCGAGGACGTCGAGATCCTCGCGCAGTTCTGGCAGGCTCAAACGAAATGCCTCGACATCCCGCACACCGGCATGGCCGTCATCACCGACATCGGCGAGGTGCCGGACATCCATCCCGCGAAGAAAAAAGAAGTCGCCCGCCGCCTCTCGCTCTGGGCCATGGCAAAGACCTACGGCAAGACCGACATCGACCCCAGCGGTCCGCTTTACGCCAGCCATGCCATCGAAGGTGCCGCCATCCGCGTGAAATTCGCCCACGCCGCCAGCGGACTCGCCTCACGCGATGGCAAAGCGCTCACGCATTTCGAGATCGCCGACCGCGATGGCCTCTTCCAGCCCGCCGAGGCTCAAATCGACGGCGACAGCATCGTTTTGACCTCCGCCAAGGTCCCGCAGCCGCGTCGTGCGCGATTCGCCTGGAGCAAGCTCGCCATCCCGAATCTCATGGACAAGGACGGCCTGCCCGCCACCGCCTTCCACACCCACTGGCCCGTCGATCCCGACCTCGGCGACAATTTTGCCAAAGGCTGCACCTGGACCAGCAGCGACCAAAACACCTACGGTTGGGACACCGGCCTCACCGACGGCTCCTGGGCCTCCTTTCCGCCGAACTGCTACGCCACCAGCAACACCGAGCAGTTCCCGAAGCACGTCACCATCGACCTCAAGCAGCCGCGCACGCTGAATTTGATCCTCGTCGGCGCTCCCGAGATCGGCTCCACCAAAACCGTCGCCATCTCCGTCAGCACCGATGGCCAAACCTTCCGCGAAGTCGGCAAACATGTCTTCACCCTCGCCAAAGCCGAACGCGCCTCCATCACCTTCCCCGACACCGAGGCCCAACACATTCGCCTTACCTACCTCGATCATCACGCGCAGCAGGCTGGCAACTTCCCGAACACCTTCGCCTTCACGACGGAGGTAGAGGCCTACCGCGTGAAATAAGCCTACACTTTCTTCTTTCCCATGTTCCGAGCTCTCCTCTTTCTTTCTGCACTCAGCCCCCTGCTCTCCGCCGAACCCTTTCCCACGCCTTTCAACACAGAAAAAGGCGCGCCCATGTCCGCCGAGGAGGCGGCAGCGACCATGCAGCTCCCGCCGGGCTTCAAATGCCAGGTCTTTGCGGCTGAGCCGGACGTGCAGCAGCCCATCGCCATGGCTTGGGATGCGAAGGGGCGGCTCTGGGTGGCGGAAAACTACACCTATGCGGAGAACCCCGCCCGCTGGGACACGAAGCTGCGGGATCGGATCATCATCCTCGAAGACAAGGATGGCGATGGCAGGCACGACGGGCGCAAGGTTTTCTGGGATCAGGGCAGCTACCTCACCAGCGTCGAGATCGGTTACGGTGGCGCATGGATTTTAAACAACGGCACCCTCAGCTTCATCGGCGATAAAAACGGCGACGACGTGCCCGATGGCGAACCCGAAGTGCTGCTCGATGGCTTCAACACCAAGACCATCGGCCACAACATCGTCAACGGCCTGCGCTGGGGCCCCGATGGCTGGCTCTATGGCCGCCACGGCATCACCGATACCTCCGCCGTCGGCGCACCCGGCACGCCTGCGGACAAACGGGTGAAGTTCAACTGCGCCATCTGGCGCTTCCACCCCACGCGCAAGGTGCTGGAAGCCGTCGCCCATGGCGGCACAAACTCCTGGGGGCATGATTGGAATGCGGAGGGCGAGCTGTTCATGATCAACACCGTCATCGGCCACCTCTGGCACGTCATCCCAGGCGCGTATTACCGCCGCATGTTCGGCACCCATCTGAACCCCTACGTGTATGAGGTCATCGAGCAGACCGCCGACCACTTCCATTGGGACACCGGCTCCGAGAAATGGAGCGACATCCGCACCGGCATCAGCAACAAAACCCTCGAACTCGGTGGCGGTCATGCCCACGTCGGCATGTTGATCTATCAGGGCGGCACCTGGCCGAAGGAATACCACGGTGCCATGCTCACCTGCAACCTGCACGGCAACCGCATCAACATGGACAAGCTCGTCCGCGAAGGCTGCGGCTACACCGGCAAGCACGCGCCCGACTTCATGAAGACCAAAGACAAATGGTTCCGCGGCATCGACCTCCTCACCGGCCCCGACGGCAACGTCTTCGTCGCCGACTGGTCCGACTCCGGCGAATGCCACGACAACGACGGCGTGCATCGGACGAGCGGGCGGATTTACAAGATCGTGTATGGAGAGCCGAAGAAGGCGGAGCCGTTTGATTTGGCAAAGCTGGATAAGGATGCTGCTTGGAAATTAGAGCAAGAGCACAAGAACAACAATTGGTGGTCTCGGATGGGACGGCAATTACGTCTAGAGACAACAAGCGGAATGAAACAAGTAAGCTTGGCAAGGTTGGGCGAGCGCTTGGAAAAATTCGTGCCCGATCAAATACAGCGCAGAGTCATCAAAGAATTGTGGTCTGCGCTGCCACAACCTGATCGTGACACCGCCGAATCATTTCCCAATGCCGAACAATTTGAACAAAGAATGCTCGCTCGGATTGAAACGTGGTCAAAAACTGACACCGATGGTCTCGTCCGCCTCCACCTCGCCTCCGCGTTGCAGCGGCTGCCGCTCGAAGCCCGCTGGCCCATCGCCACGGCGTTGGCGCAGCATGAGGAAGACGCGAATGATCGGCAGCAGCCGCTCATGATCTGGTATGGCATCGAGCCCGCCGTCGCGGCGGACCCGATGAAGGGTGTGGAATTCATCGCCAGCGCGAAGACCCCCACCGTGCGCCGACTCGTCGCCCGCCGCATCGCCGAGGACATCGAGAAGCAGCCAGCCGCCGTCGATGCGCTCGTGGCCTTGATGACGAAGGACGCGAATGTGCGGGCCGATGTGCTCGCTGGCATGGCCGCTGGATTGGACGGCTTCAGCACCGCGAAGAAACCGAAGGGCTGGGATGAGTTTGCACGTAACACGAATCTCCAGATTCGTGACTCTTCGAAGCTCGAAGACAGCCAGAAACCCGAATCTGGAGATTCGGGCTACATTCAAACCCTCTCCCTCGTCTTCGGCAGCGGACGCGCCTCCGACGAACTCATCGCCATCATCAAAAACACCGAGGGCGATGCCAACGCGCGCCGCAACGCCTTCACGGGCCTGACCCGCAGCGCGAAGCCCGAGCTGCTGCCCATCGTGCGCGCTTTGATCAATGACAAAGTGCTCGCCACCGCCGCTCGCCGCGCGCTCGCCGCTTACGATGACCCGAACATCCCGAAAGCCCTGCTCAACCCCTGGCCCGGTCGCAGTGAGGAGCAGCAGGCCGCGACTGTAGCCACGCTCGTCACTCGGCCTGTCTTTGCCCATGCTCTGCTGGATGCTGTGAAGTCTGGCCAAGTGCCAAAAGCTCTCATCACGCCCTATCAAGCCCGCGCCATCCGCAGCCTGAACGATGCCGACCTTACCACCAAGCTCACCGCCGTCTGGGGCGAGCTGAGGGACACGCCTGAGGCTAAAAAAACAGAGTTGGCCGATTGGATGAAGAAGCTCACCGAGGCCCGTTTGGCCCAAGGAGATGCCATGAAGGGCAAAACGCTTTTCACCGCCGTGTGTGGAGCCTGCCATAAGCTCTACGGCGAAGGCGGCCAGCTAGGCCCCGACCTGACGGGCAACGATCGACACAAACTAACCTACCTCCTGGAAAACATCCTGGACCCCAGCGCCATCGTGCCTGCGGACTACCGCATGACCGTCTTCAAGCTCAAGGACGGCCGCACCCTCACCGGCGTCATCCCCGCCCAGACCGAGCGCTCCCTCACCATCCAGACACCGGCAGAAAAGCTCACCCTCGAGAAATCCCAAATCACCGAGCAGCAGCAGCTCCCCATGTCCCTGATGCCCGAAGGCCTGCTCACAGCTCTCGGAGAGGAAAACGTGGTGCATCTCTTTCGCTACCTGATGAGCACCAGCCCCGTGAAGTGATCGCGGGGTGTGACCGAGGCATCGTTTCATCCAAGCCAAACCCTTCAAAGCCCTCCAAGCGGATCCGACAGGTAGGCGAGCGCACGGACATTGTGGGTTCGGACTGCACTCATGAGTCAACCTCAAGGTATTCAGAAATTGAGCTAGGCGAGCAACCAAAATGTTGAATGATTTAGGTTTTACGCTGATACAATCATCTAGGTATCTTTTCTGAACTCCCGATGAATAAACCCAAGCTTCCCTGCTCTGTCCTGAAGGCTCTCTTTGGCATTCTGTTCATGACCTCCCTTCTTTCGGCCTACGGCCAAGAGGCCACATCGGCTCCACCGCCCGATGCCGATCGCGAAGCCCGCAAGAAGGCGATGATCGACAAGATCGAAACCTTGGGGTGGACTCGATCCGGGCAGGTGCCGCTTGGCAACATGGCGCAGGTCACCATTCCGCAGGGCTGGCGCTTCACCGGGCCCCAGGGCACGCGCGATTTGCTGAAGCTGTTCGACAACATGCCCGGCACGCGTGAGCTCGGCATGCTGACCTCAGAAGGCCTTGGCCCTTGGGTGATTTTCGAGTTCGATGACTGCGGCTACGTGAAAGATGATGAAAAGGACAGCCTGGACGCTGATGCGCTGCTGAAATCCCACCAGGAAGGCCAGGAAGCCGCGAACGAAGAGCGCAAAAACTTAGGCATGGGCGCTCTGCATGTGGTGGGCTGGGCTGTGCCACCGCGCTTCAACGATCAAACCAAAAACCTCGAGTGGGCGCTGCGGATCGCTGATGAGGACGGTGACGAAACGATCAACTACAACACGCGCTTGCTCGGACGACATGGCGTCATGGAGGTGGAGCTGGTCTGCGATCCTTCCGAAATGCAATCCCTGATGCCGCAGTATCAGGCGATCATGAACGCCTTTCAATACACCCAGGGCAACAGCTACGCTGAATACCGTGCTGGTGACAAAATGGCGGAGTATGGCCTCACCGCGTTGATCGCTGGCGGCGGCGCAGTGGCAGCGGCCAAGATGGGGCTGTTCGCCAAGCTGGGCGGTCTTTTTGCCAAGCTGGGCAAAGGCGCTATTGTGCTTGTCGTGGCCGCTTTGGCCGGCCTGAAATCGCTCTTCGGCAAGCTTTTCGGACGCCGGGAACAGATCTAAAGCTCACGCTGCATGACAGACGGTCAGCAGCTTTTCCTGCTCTTCACTTTTCTCTACCTCGTGGAGAGCCTGCGGCTCGTGCCACCGGGGACTTGGCTGCTGAATAGATCACGCTCGGGCAAGGTGCGCCTAAGCCAGGCCTTTCAGGGACTCGACCTCGGCGGTCGCCGTCTTGCCTTGCTGCCCCTGCTGCCACCCGTGCCCTGCTGGGGTTGGCTCAGCCCCTGGCAGCTCGTGCCCAGCGAGGCAGGGCTGGAGGTGCTGGCCCCGACAGGCCCTGTCGAAGCTCTGCTCCCTTGGGACAAGCTGAGGCCAGTGGCCGAGGCGACCACCCTGCGATTGGGCGATGGCGTGACCCTACGCTGCCCACACGCGCTTTTGGCTCAGGCCTGGGCGGATCGAGTCAAGCGCTGGGCTGCCATGGAGACCACCACGGCGCGCGAGCGTGACTTCATGCGACTGGCAGATGACAGCCTCTCGACCCCAGCCTTGCAGGCAGCGCTCGACACTCAGGCCAAAGCCACGGCGTGGCTTCGCGTCGGGTCGGCGGGGATCCTCGTGCTGTGCTTCGGACTCTTGCCATGGATTTATCGTTGGTTCGGCGAAAGCCTGGAGGTCATGATCGCCGCTGCGACACTGCTGGTCATGATGAGCGTGCAGGCCGTGATCTTTCTGCGTGCCTCAGGAAAACGACCGCGCACAGCGAAGCCAGCCCACGCCGAGACGCGCATTCCTTACCGATTCTGGAAGGCGCTGGCGATGGCCCTGCTGCCCCAGTTTGCCATTCGGGCAGCAGATCACTTTCACGATGCCCATCCCCTTCAGGCTCATCCTTTGGCCGCACTGCCGTTGCTGACAGAGCAGGATCGCATCCCCCTGGCACGAAGCTTTTGGCGAGAACTCCAGCGCAGCACAGCCACGAGTGCGCCGCTGCAAAGGGCAGTGCTGGACCGCTTTTTCCAGGCCCACGGACTGACCGAGGCCCAACTGGAGGAAATCCCGCCCCAGCAGGCCGCTGCGGTCGCTTACTGTCCACGCTGCCTCGCCCAATTCCGCGAAAGCGCCATGCGCTGCCAAGACTGCGGCGGGCTGGAACTGCGACGCTTTTGATCAGACCAGTCGGCGTGCATTGCGCAGTCCATCCGCCATGACCAGGGCCTGGTGCCGCGCTGCAACCAAAAAGCCCACGTGGTTCTGCCACTGCATGAGCCTCAAAGAGGCCATGCCTAGCCTCCGCATTCGATAACCCAGGTCGGCGATCTCCCAGCCAAACTCGCTGCTGCGGTTCCGATACTCCTGGCGATGCAGCTAGGCCCCGTGCTCGTCTTTGTGCCACACGGCCGGATCATTCCCCCGGCACGACCTGCGCCAGCTGCCACACCTGCTCCACGACCTCACGTGGGTAGGGACAGCTGTCCTCGGTGACTTCCGTGATGGCTTCGGGCATGGTTGGGTAAAAGCAGACGCGGCCATGATGCGAGGGCTGCTTCCTATGGTCAAGAACAGGTCCGTGCAGCTCCACTCGGCCCGACTCAAAGCCAGCCTGAACGCACGGCGCGGCATTTGCCCTGTCCTTCACCTTGCCCCCCGGCCCCGTCTGGCTAACCTCGCGCTCCTTTTTCCCTGATCATGAGCGCCGAGACCCCTGCCAAAAAGAGCTACAAAGACACCGTCCGCACCCCGAAGACCGACTTTCCCATGAAGGCCGATCTCGTGGCACGCGAGCCGCAGCGCCTTGCGAAATGGGAAGCTGGCGGCCTTTACCAGCGCATCATGAAGCAGATGGCCGGCAAGCCAAAATTCATCCTGCATGATGGCCCGCCCTTCGCCAATGGCGATGTACACATGGGCACCGCGCTGAACAAGGTTCTCAAAGACCTCATCATCAAATCGAAGACCATGGCGGGCTTTCACGCGCCCTACATCCCCGGCTGGGACTGCCACGGGCTGCCCATCGAGTTCAAAGTGGTCAAGGAGGCCAAAGACCTCGCCCCGGCGGAGGTGCGTACGCGTTCCGAGGCCTACGCCCGCAAGTTCATCGACATCCAGCGCCAGTCCTTCAAGCGCCTCGGCGTCTTCGGCGACTGGGAGAATCCGTATCTCACCCTCGCTCCGCAATACGAGGCCGACATCATGCGCACCTTCGCGAAGTTCGTCGAGAAAGGCCTCGTCTATCGCAGCAAGCGCCCCGTTTTATGGAGCTTTGGCGCCCAGACCGCCCTCGCCGAAGCGGAGGTGGAGTACAAAGAAAAAACCTCGCCGGCCATCTACGTGCCGTTTGCCCTCAACAACCCGCCGCCCGGCCTCGAAGGTGCCCACCTTGTCATCTGGACCACCACTCCCTGGACGCTACCCGCGAACCTCGGCATCGCCCTGCACCCAAATTTTGATTATGTCAGCGGCAGCTTCACCAACGCGGAGAAGGCGCACACGTTGAAGCTCGTCATCGCCACCTCACGCCTGGAGGCCTTCCAGAAGGAAACCGGCTATGTGCTCGATCCCGCGCATGCACCAGAGAAGTTCAAAGGCAGCCTGCTCAACGGCGGCGAGGCGCAGCATCCCTTCCTCCCACGCGGCTCGAAGATCATCAACGCCCTCTTCGTCACTGACGACACCGGCACCGGCGCTGTGCATATGGCTCCCGGCCACGGCACGGACGACTACATCGCCGGCCGCGAGCACGGTTTGGAAATCCTCTCACCTGTCGATGACGCCGGCTGCTACACCGCCGAGTGCGGATTGCCCGACTTCGTCGGCAAACACGTCTTCAAAAGCAACGAAGGCATCATCGAGATCCTCCAGGCCAAAGGTGCCCTACTCGGCCATACGCCTTACGTGCATCAATACCCGCACTGCTGGCGCTCGAAGACGCCCATCATCTTCCGCGCCGTGGAGCAGTTCTTCATCCGCATCAGCGACTTCCGCGCCGATGCCTTGAAGGCCATCGACACCGTGAACTGGCTGCCCGCCTGGGGCCGCAATCGCATCCACGGAACCGTGGAAAGCCGCCCGGACTGGTGCATCAGCCGCCAGCGCACCTGGGGCGTGCCGCTTCCCGTTTTCTACGATACCGAAGGCCAAGCCATCATGGATCACACCATCTCCCTGAAGGTCGCCGACGCCGTCGAGAAGCACGGCACCAACCTCTGGTTTGAAAAAGACGATGCCTTCTGGAGCGACCTCGTGGGACTGCCCGCAGGCAGCAAGCGCTGCAAAGACACGCTCGATGTGTGGATCGATTCCGGCAGCTCCTCCGTCGCCGTTTTGGACCGACATCCCGAGCTGCATTGCCCTGCCGATGTCTATATCGAGGGCACCGACCAGCATCGCGGCTGGTTCCAGAGCAGCCTCATGGTCAGCGTCGCCGTGCGCGGCGCCGCGCCATACAAGACCGTCATCACCAACGGCTTCGTCGTCGATACCAGCGGCAAAAAGATCAGCAAAAGCGACCAGGGCAGCGACAAAGCCGCCAAACCCATGACCGCCGACCACTACTACAACAAGTATGGTGGCGACATGGTCCGCCTCTGGGCTGCCAGCGTCGATTATCAAAACGACGTCCCCTTCAGCGAAGAACTCTTCCAGCAAACCGGCGAGTCCTACCGCCGCATCCGCAACACCTTCCGCGTCCTGCTTGGCAATCTTCACGACGCCCCGTCAATCGGGTCAACGCCGTCAACAGAGTCCCCGTCCTACACCCTCATCGACCGCTGGATCCTCGAGCGTCTCCACGCCGTCACCACCGACTGCCTCGCCGGCTACGCCGCCTACGACTTCCGCAAAGTCGTCACCACCATCACCCAGTTCGTCTCGGGCGACCTCTCCGCCCTCTACATCGACATCACCAAGGACCGCCTCTACTGCGACGCCGCGAACAGCCCGCGCCGCCGCGCCGCCCAGGCCGCCATCCGCGAAGTCACCGAGACCTTGGTCAAGCTGCTCGCCCCCATCCTCGCCTACACCGCCGACGAAACCTGGGAGTTCCTCGGCCACACCGACAGCGTCCATTTGGAGGCCTTCCCAAAGCCGAACAACACCTTCGCCAGCACCGAGGCCACCACCGCCGTCGAAGAGCTGCTGAAAGCTCGTGCCGTCATCCAGCAGGCCATCGAGGCTGCGCGTCAGGCCAAGCTGATCGGCTCCAACCTCGAAGCCACCGTCAAGCTCACCCTGCCCGAATCTGGCTTCGCTCACCCCATCTTCGCCGACATTCCCGCGCTGCAAGAATTCTTCATCCTCAGCGACCTCCACCTCACCCGCGGCCCTGCCCTCGCCGCCACCGTCGAAGTCTGCACCAACCCCAAATGCGAACGCTGCTGGCGCCTGCTGCCGGATGTGGGTTCGCATGCCGAGCACCCGACGCTTTGCGGACGGTGTGCGGAGGCGGTGGGGTGAAAATCACTGAACTTCTAGTCACCATGTCCAAGAAGTCATTCCAGGAGATTCCGGTTAATGATTGGCGTTCGGTCTTTGACCTTGATGAGGTTAAACACGGGCTTTCTGTGTTTCGTGGGCAATGTGACAGTAAATGGAAGCTTCAGACTTCTCTCGACCGTGAATTCAAACAGCTAAACATAGGCAATGACTACTACCTGTATAAAGAGCATGCTTTACTAAGCAAATTCAGAAGACGGGCGCACCTTTATGAGCTTCACATTCCCAAGCATGAGGATTCTGTAAGTTGGCTTGCAATGATGCAACATCACGGTGCCCCAACGAGGCTCTTAGACTTTACATACTCATTTTATATCGCCTGCTTTTTTGCTTTCTCCTGTGGTCGGCTTGACAGGCCTGCGACCGTTTGGGCTATCAGCGATCTGTGGCTTCGCACATGTTTAGATGGAAACAAGCTACGCGAGGATTATCTGGCCGACCAAGTAGACAAGGCGAACCAGTTCCTTGCAACACAGCATGATCGTTACAAGGGAGGAGGCAAACCACAGAAACCAAAGAAAGGAGTTTTCATCCTTGAGCCATTCTGCCAGTTACAAAGGTTGGCTGTACAGCAAGGTTTGTTCATAATGCCGAAAGATATTGATGACTCGTTCCTAAACAATGTGCAGGCTCATCCATTTGCGAGTGGCGAGAAGATGTCTGATTGGCATGCTGACACTAATCGACATATCAAGAAATTTGTTTTCAGTCCAGAAGCTAAAACAGTAGGCCTGCGGGAACTGAAGAAAATGAACATCACAGCCGAGAGTCTTTTCCCTGGGATTGATGGATTTGCACGGTCACTGCGGCACACAGTTCTTGCTGTTGAGGAGCTCTGAACTACACCTCATTATGTCCAACCCTAAAGGCAGCAAACTCAAGGTTCTTTATGCCATAGCTGTGATGGTTACAATCACTTTGGTTGGTGCGTCGCTAATGCGTATTTCCCAAACCCGAGAACGTAGATCGAAGGAAGGTTTCTGGAGGCCTGTGGAATCTCATGTTGAAAAGTCACTAGATGGTCGAGGTTACGCATTACCTGAAGCCCTAGCTTATGACATTGCCTATTCACTACCGATGGGGATGTTCTGCCATCTGGTAGCAGTTTTTAACTGTATCGTCCGTGTCTGCCAACGTAGATGGCGTGATGGGATTACTTGGCTTTGGTCGATTCCTATTGTCGCTACCATCACCTTGCTGCTCCATCTCTGGCTCCCAGGATAGCCCGGGAAATGACGCAAGTGGGATTAAGTGTTCGTCCCTCTATTGAGAGAGTGGGGAGAAAGGGGGCAAAGTGTCTGTCCCTCTATTGTCTCTATTAGCGCCAGAAGGCAGGTCCCTTCCAAATATTGCGGAATTCTTCTTTATCACCGAAATGCTTCTTAACCCATGCGTCAATATCGGGCGCATTTATGAAAAGCAGACAAAGTGTCTGTCCCTTTATCACATCACCTCATAGACTTGAAAGGCAACCCTCTGTGCCTCTCTGTGGCCTCTGTGGTTGATCCAAACGTTCCGGCCAAACGCCCAACTGAATTTCACCACCGAGGGCACGGAGGAACACAGAGTTCAGAGTCGGATTTCTCTGCGGTTTTCTTACCTCTTGCGGTATGATCGGTTTGGAAGCTTGGCCCGGCCAGGGGATACAGACGGAAACAAAGGGCAGTAGAATGGTGGCCATAGGAATGAATGAATTCTGCTGCCCTCATTCTACTGACATCCAAGTCACGTCCAAATCGCTCAGCCTTGCCGCTCCACCCGTATCTGGAGATTGTTTCCCTCATCACAAGCCAAGCCGTCGAGAGCTTGCAGACAAAGTGTCTGTTCCTCTATCCTGTGCGGGTCACTAGGACCGTGGATATGCAAGGGTTTAAAGCCAGGCCATCATCTTAATCGCTTTCAAAGCATTGCGCTCTAATAAATGGGCGTAGACACCCATCAATTCACTTAACCCTGTGGCGGTAAAAATGCGATGCCACGACTATCTGACCTATTGATTTCTTCTTATCTCACGGCTCTAGTCGTCCGCGTTATGCGCCTCTGGAAACTTACTACCACTTTCCTGATCCTTGTTTCTCACGTGGGTTGCACTTCAAGTGCACGAATGACAGCCCTTGATCGATCCTTGGTGAAAAAGACCATTTCCCGAACAGCATCAGGGGGAGCCGTGATCGAGATGGATGGACAATTTCTTCTCAACCCAACGGCTGCTGTGGAAACCTTTCACACGGTCGCTGAAAAAGAACTCGCAGGGCGACCCTACCGCTACGCTTACGCAGTTGATAAGAAACAGACGACGAGGCGTGTCTATGATTCGGGTTCTGCCACCAACCCGACTGCCGCTGGCAGCTATTATACCCCTATCTATGTGGCACCTTCATCAGGAGGTGGAGGTGAGGCCGCGATCATCCTCGGCTCGATCGCTCTCATCATTCTGATTGCAAAAATAGCCTCTGACAGTCGGAATGAAAAGGCAGCGGCAGCCCCGACTCCCTCAGTCGCTCCTGCCAGCTCTGCACCCCTGGTAGCCCAAGCACCGGGATTCCGGGAGGAGACAGTGACCACCCGTGTGCTGCGCGTCACGGGGACCGCGGAACCTGTGGCCCCGGTGACCTTGGACCGCAGTCGGCTCGTCGAGGTGATTGTGCCAGATCAGGCCCCCACTCTCGGCCGACTGAAACCGGCAGTCGCGAGCCAGATCGCCAATCAAGTGCGTCAAAGTTTCGAGGCCCTAGGTTGCCCCACCGCTGTGGGCAGTCTGCCTGCACAGCAGGGGTATCGCGTGACCACCTCCGTCCTACGCGCCCAGGGCACTCCCATAACCTACTCGACGCTCACGCTGGAGATCACCCTGATTGACGAAAAAACGAATCGAGAACTGGCTCGCTGGATGATCCAGGCAGCGGAGAAACCCTTCGACATGAAGTCTCAGAACGAACGCCTCTATGGCCCAGGCATTGCCACAAGCATGCTTCAAAAACCACTGGCCGCGCAGCTGGGTCGTTACCTGCGATGAACGACACGTGGCCAGACCTAAATGCCCTTCGATCACATAGAACGGGGTCAGAGTGCAACTGGCTGACTGATGGAACTAGCGTGATGAGAAGGCCGTGCTTCCCACCGGCCGAATCAAAGGGCGAACCAGCAGAGACAAAGTGTCTTTCCCTCTGTTGGGTTTCCGAAGGTCATTTCCACTATGGAAGTTGGCATCGAAAGGCTTCGAAGGTCGTTTCCGGAGAAAACGACGTCAGGCTGCAACAGGCTGAAAACTCACCCAACTTGCCATGGGCACTCAGGAGCCTTCATCCCCGTCTCTCCAGTCACCTTCGCTCGCGCCTCTTCTTCCCGCCCGGCTTTCCCGGACGCCACACGCGGAAGCCTGAGGCCCCGAAGGGTGAAACACCGCAGAGATTGGATAACCGCAGAGATGAGCTTTGAAGGGGATTTCTCTCGCGGTTCTCCCAACTCTCGCAGTGTTGTCGGTTTGGAACGTAAATGGCGCTGTAGCGATAAACAGACGGATTTAAACCGCTGATCAGACGCTGATATGACGCTTATCCCAAGCCTCTGTCTCTGGATTCATCAGCGTCTCGTTAGCGTCCCATCAGCGGTTCCAATCGATGACATGACACCTGGCGTTTGCAGCCTGCAGATCCAATTCCTTCCGCCATCCATCATTTTGCCTTCAAGAAGCCATCCAAAGGCGCGTGAACCTATCGAGACGAGTTTGATAGGCAGAAGAATGGTGACAGGAGAATTCAGATGTATTCTTTTGCCCCCATTGATACGCTTCGCTCCCTTTCGGGCAGCCTTTGGCTGTCTGTCTCGTTTCACTCGGCTCTCCTGCCTATGGGTTCCGGTTTCACCGCGCGAAAGTGTATAAACGACCTTCATGCCGCAAGAGCTCTGGCCGCCGCGAAGATCTCGCCGTGACTCAAGCCCTTTTCACGACCGGCTTTGAAGGCTTCAAACCGTCTCTCGACCTCGGCGGCGATCGTAGCGTCGTTTTCCCACCGAGCGGGCAAATCGGCATCCACTGTTTCCCAGATGATTTCCGCCAAAAAACGCCGCTCTTCAGCGGGGAGACGCGCGCGCGCGACTTGAGCAACGAGTTCTTGGCTTGCCACGATGAAGAAAAATAACGGGCGGTGTCCGCAAAGCCAAGCGCAGATTTTCCCGCGACGCTTCATCAACCTGCCATAGCTTTTTTCCCTGCCAGCTCGGACAGCCCTAGAGCCTGAACGCGGCGGTGGAAAGACGCAGCCTCAGGCGATGATCTCGCGAACGATGTGGCCATGGACGTCGGTGAGGCGGAAGTCGCGGCCGGCGTAGCGGTAGGTCAGGCGTTCGTGATCGAGGCCGAGCAGGTGCAGGAGGGTGGCGTGCAGGTCGTGGATATGGACTTTGTTTTCCTGCGCGAACCAGCCGTAGTCGTCGGTGGCACCGTGGGCATAGCCAGGCTTCACACCGCCGCCCGCGAGCCACATGGTGAAGCCATAGGGGTTGTGATCGCGGCCATCTTTGCCCTGAGCCGTGGGTGTACGACCGAACTCACCGCCCCAGAGGACGAGCGTGTCATCCAGCAGGCCACGAGAGCGCAGATCCTTCAGCAAACCGGCGATGGGTTTGTCCACCTCAGCGGCGTTTTTGCTGTGACCTTTGTAGAGATTGCCATGCTGATCCCACTGCACTTCGCTGTCGCTATGGGTGACTTGCACGAAACGCACGCCGCGCTCGAGGAACCGGCGTGCCATGAGGCACTGGCGGCCAAAATTTTCCGTCACGGGATTGTCCAAGCCATAGAGCTTTTGTGTGACGGCCGATTCGGCGGAGATGTCCTGCACTTCGGGCATGGCCCCCTGCATGCGAAAGGCGAGCTCGAAGCTATTGATGCGACCTTCGAGGGACATGTCCGCTCCCGTGAGGCCAAGGTGCTCGGCATTGGCCTCGGCCAGAAAATCAAGCTGGCGACGCTGGTCCGCGAGGCTGAGCCGGGGATTGCGGATATGCTTCACTAGCGCCTGACGCGAGGGGATGCTGGCATTACCGATGGGTGTTCCCTGCGCCCAGGCGGGCAGGAAGGCGGCGCCCCAGTTATTCACGCCGCCATGGGCTAGCGTGGGGCAGATGGTGATAAAGCTGGGCAAGTTTTCATTTTCGGTGCCGAGCCCATAAGAGACCCAAGAGCCCATGCTAGGCCGGACTTGGGTATCGCTGCCCGTGTGCAGCTTCAGCAGAGCGCCGCCGTGGGCAGGATTCGTGCCGTGCAGGGAGCGCACCACGCAGAGCTCATCGGCACACTGGGCCACGTGGGGAAAGAGCTCGCTCACCGGCAATCCACTCTGGCCATACTGGCGGAATTTCCAGGGGGACTTCAGCAGCTTGCCGGTGGCGGCGAAGGTCACGCGTGGCGTCGCGAACGGATAATCTTTGCCATCATCACGCTGCAGCAGGGGCTTGGGATCAAAGGTGTCCACGTGAGAGGGGCCACCTTTCATGAAGAGAAAGATGATGCGTTTGGCCCGCGCGGGAAAGTGCGTCTTTTTAGCGCTGAGAGGATTTACCGCCGCGCTAGCCTGCTCACGCGCAAGCATGGAGCTCAGGGCCAGCAGGCCGAAGCCATTGGCACTTTGCTGGAGGAGGTTTCGGCGCGTCGCCCCGTTCATGTGGATGAAATACGCGGCGCGAGGGATGGAGTTAGCGCGTCAAAAGACTGTTGCTGGTATGGAAGTGACCTGCGCGTGCTGCTCAGGGCTTCCACCAGGCATCCAGCTTTGCCGCCAGGGCCTGCACACGATCTGCACGCGCAGAGGCTAGGTTTTTCTCCTCCGTGGGGTCGGCTTTCAGATCATAGAGCTCGATGATGTCCTGCGGCTGATTGGCGGTGTGAGGCACGATGAGCTTATCATGGCCGTCGATGATCCAGCGCCAGCGCAGGCTGGAGGCAGGCACCTGTAGATCGACAAAATTATGGGTGAAGCACTCGCCATAGAGCGTCTGACGTGCGCTGATAGCAGCGTCATCCAGCAAATTGAGACCGGTCATCGCAGGCGTGGGGGACAGGCCTGCTGCACGCAGCAGCGTAGGGGCGAGGTCGATGGAGCTGGCCAGCTGTGGAGACATCTTGGGCGACACATGGCCCGGCCAGCGGATCATGATGGGGGTGCGTAGGCCACCATCGTATTGGCTTTGCTTGGACTTGTCCGCGTAACGTCCGGTTTGTGGGTTGGTGATCCAGCCATTATCGGTCACATAGACGACGATGGTGTTTTCCTTCAGCCCCTGGTCGTCGATATGGCGCACGAGTTCACCGCAAGTTTCGTCGAACCAGTCCACCATGGCCCAGTACTTTGCCACGTGCGCGCTCGGCGCTTTGGCTTTGTATTTGTCAAAAAGACGCTGGGGCGGGGTGTGCGGATCATGGGGCATCATGGGCGCATACCAGACGAAGAAGGGCTTCTGCGCGCTGCGTGCCTCCTGAATGAAGTCATAGATCGGCTGCATGGTCTTGCGGCCGATGTCCAGCCCGGCGTCACCATGGCGTCCGCCCTGGGTCATGCCGTGGGTGAAGCCGCCGCGTGAGTAGTGCTTCTGCCACCACTTGCCGGTCTGTAGGCTAAGATATCCTTTTTGTTGGAGCATCTTGGGTAGCGTGCCGGCTTTTTCTAGGTGCTGGCTCATGACCTCACGGCCTGCGGTGAACTCGGGACTGTTTTGAAACTTCCGCCCCTTCGCACCAAGTGGCATGGGCGGGTCGTTGCTGGTCACCTTGTGCTGATGCGGATACTGACCGGTGATCATGGTGGCCAGGCTGGGACAGCATAGGCTGCTGGGCACGTAACCACGGCTGAAGGTCAGGCTTTCGCGCGCCAGCCGGTCCAGGTTCGGTGTCTGGATCTGCGGATGGCCCATGAAACCGTAATCACTCCAAAGATGATCGTCGGAGATGATCATGACGATGTTCGGCGGCGTATCAGCGGCGATGGCGGCCAGTGGCAGCAGCGCGAGCAGGAGAAAAGATAGCAAAGGTCTCATGGCAGGGGGCGGGAACGAAGCCGATCCATAGGTTCTAGCGGCAGATGCGGGCTGAGGAGCCCTTCTTGACCTACCCTGTATCCTGCTTCAAACAGAGCGCCGTTTCCAAACCTGCCCGCCACGCCATGTCCACCCTCTATCACATTGTCCCCACCCAGGCGCACAACGACCTCGTGCGCGCCGCTTATCTTCATCGCGGCTACACAGCAGCCGAGGCCGAGGACGCCGCCCGGTTTTGTGAAATGGCCAGCGCGCATGGCATCCGCACGCACAATGCCATCAAGGCACTGCACTTGGACCATCTTTTTGGCAGTGCCACCGGCGGCTGTAAGCCCGGCGCAGAGATTCAGGTGATCGACAAGAAATTCGCCGCGAGCGAGGCCTGGGACGGCAACCTGAAGCTGGGCCAAAGCGTGGCCTTCCGCGCCATGGAACGCTGCATGGAGCTGGCGGACCAATATGGCATCGGCCAGGTTAGCGTAGACAATGCCTTCCACTACCTTTGGGGTGGTGGTTACGTCATGGATGCTGCGAAGAAAGGCTACATCGCCTACACGAACTGCACCTCCACGCTAGGTGAGGTGGTGCCCTTTGGTGGCAAATTTCCCGTCCTGGGCACCAATCCGCACTCCTGGGGCCTGCCCACTCAGGATGCCTGTGGCTTCCCGATCGTGATCGACTGGGCAACTAGCACCGTGGCCATGGGCCGCGTGCAGCAGCTGAAGCGCGAGGGCAAACCCCTGCCTCCCGGAGCAGCGGTCGATAAAGAGGGTAAACCCACCACCGATGCGAACGAAGCCGCTTGGCTACTTCCCTTTGGCGCGCACAAAGGCTACGGCCTCAGCCTGCTCATCGAGGTCATGGGCGGTATGATCGGCGGCAGCCTGCCTACCTTGCGCGGTGGCGGTGCGCATCCTGACATCAAGTCCCAGGCCTTTCCGGCAGATGAAAAGCGCACCAGCAGCTTCTACTTCCAGGTCATCCATCCCGATGCCATCAGCAGCGGTCTCTTTGCCAAAGGCCGCAACTTCAAAGAGAACGTCAAGGCCGTAATCGACGACATCCTGGGCCACGGCAACGAAGGCTGCATGCTGCCCGGCCAGCCCGAGGCGCAAAACGCCGCGCACACCGCAAAGGCGGGCGGCCTGCTGTTCAGCACAGCCGAGGTGGAGGCGCTCAATGAAATCGCCGACGAGGTCAAGGGCAGCCGCTTCGACATCGCCAGCCTAGCCACCTACGAGGTGCCGTGAAGCACGACGCCTGCACCGGCACGTGCATGACTCCGCCCCCCTTCAGCGCCGAGGCGCACTTGGGTTCCAGGCGTGAGTCATGCGTTCCGGGGCTGTGGCAGAGGCTTGTGTTCGTTCCTTTTTGTTAGATTCCTGTTTCATGCACGCTCTCGACGCACTCACTTATGTTTTAGACCAACAGCCTGATCTAGGCGCGGAGGGTCGAGTGCTATTCCTGCGCGGTCAGCCTGCGCCGTTCCTAGAGAGATTTAAAGGCCGCCTTACCTGTGAACAACCTTGGAAACCGCGCGCGGCTGCCCTAGAGGCAGCGGGCTACCCCGTCAGTCGTGACAACACCGGGTCATTTCAGACCGTCCTGCTGCTGCCCGAAAGGCAGCGCGAAACCATCCTCGGGGATCTAGCTCGTGCACATGATCTGCTAGCCGAAGGCGGCACGCTCATCGTGGCTCTGCACAACGACTGGGGAGCCAAACGCACGGAGCAACAGCTGGCCGAAGTCGCAGGAGACGTCCAAACGATATCCAAGCATCACAGCCGCGTCTTTTGGACGATCAAAAAGCAAGCCTGGGACACCGCGAAGCTAAGCTCCTGGAAAGAAGCCGCCAGCATGCGGCGAGTGCTGGAAGGCCGATTCTGGTCCGCACCGGGTCTTTTCCACTGGGACGAGATCGACACGGGGTCACGACTGCTAACCGAACAGCTTCCCTCCAGCATCAGTGGGGCGGTGGCCGACCTCGGCGCAGGCTGGGGTTTCCTTAGCGATCATCTGCTGCGCGCCTGCCCGAACCTGCGCAGCCTGGACTGCTTTGAGGCCGATGGTGCTGCCATGGAGTGTCTGCGGCGGAACCTGGGGAATGTGCCCACACCGATCCGTCCACGGATTGTGTGGAGCGATGTAACCAGCGGCCTAGGGAACTCGAAGTATGATTTCATCGTCATGAATCCACCGTTTCATGATGGGCGAGACGCCGACCCACTGTTGGGCATCAAATTCATCACCACCGCTGCGTCCAGTCTGCGGAGTGGCGGGGAACTTTGGCTGGTGGCGAACAAGCACCTGCCCTATGAAAACATGATGCGCGACTGCTTCGAACAAAGCCGCACGATCCTCGAAAAAGAAGGCTTCAAGGTGCTGCACGCCGCACGTCCTCAGGCCCATGTGCAGAAGCACTCGGCCGCACGGCCTCGCCGCCGCTGAATCCTACTCTGCCTCCTCAGGCGTCTCTTCGCCGTGGCCTTCTTCAGCCATGCGCTGGATGATGGCGGACAAGTGATTGATGTAGCCATGCACATCCAGGTGGTCGTCCTCAGGCACACCGCGCACTTCGTAGAGCCAGCCGACCTCATACGGATCACTGCGGACAATGCAGGCATCCGCCTTTAGCGCGGGATTGCCACCCTGAAAGGCGCCACGCATGACACAATAAACATCCGAGGCAGCCTTGAAGCCCTCGACCCAACCCATAACCTGACCAGGCTCCACGAGTCCCTCGGGTTCAGGTTTCCAGCCACAATCCACCAACTCTCCCAGCATGCGCGTCGCGAATTTAGTAAACCCGACCCGCCAGACACCTTCGCGCCCATCATCCACCGGGCACATCCAGTAGTGAGAACGTGAGTAACGGTAGGTCTCTGGAAAGCGGGCAGAAAAGCGGGCGTGTTTGAAACGGACAGTCGGAACAGGCATGGCTTAGAAAACGCCCACAGAAGGCCGGATGTCAGGAGAAAAATCCACAAGTTCGCAGAGATCAAGACCGTCACGGCCAGAATCTCAAAAAATCGATGAAACTGTTAGACACGCCTATCGTTTGAGGAGCACGCGCAAGGGAATGGCTTCCGCCAAAGCCCCCAGGCCCCAAACCTACCATCACACGTTCCAAACATCATGAAAGTCATCACTACCCTGCTCTCTCTGCTAGCTCTTGCTAGCTTCGTCAACGCTGCTGAAGAAGGTGCCAAGAAACCGAAAATGGACCCTGCTAAGGCCTTCGCCAAAATGGATGCCAACAGCGATGGCTCCGTCAGCAAGGAAGAGTTCATGAAAAGCCCCCAGGCCAAAAAAGACGCCACCAAGGCTGAGGAAAGCTTCGGCAAGCGTGACAAAGACAAGGACGGCAAGCTCTCCAAAGAAGAATTCGCCCCAGCTAAGAAAAAGAAAGGCGGAGCCTAATCTCCCGTCAGACTTGCACGTGACATTCGTCACCTGAATTCAGCCAGAAAGCCGCATCTGATTCCCCGGATGCGGCTTTTTTGTCGCCTACACGCCAGCTTTCCTCCTCAAGTCGAGCGCACAAGCTCAGGCAGACAGTGCGTCTGACAGGGACAGCTTCTGAGGCCATGGCTTCAGGCTCCGGGCGCTTGAAAGCTGGGATCAAGCTTTTTCAAAGCTGTCCATAGAGCTGGGTCTTGAGGGTGCCCGTTGAAAAGAACACGCCCGTCTGGAGAAAGCAGAATCATGCGTGGGATGCTATCAATCTCCAGCATCTGGGTGAAGGGACGATCACTGGGTTCGATCAACCAAGGAAACTCGATCCCCTGTTCGTTGCGCACTTTTTCAGCAACGGCCTCCGCTTTTTCATCGTCCTTATTCATACCGATGACCACAATGCCCTGAGGGGCGAGATGATTGGCTTTTTTCTTCAGCTCGGGCATGAGCTGCATGCATGGGCCGCACCAGGAGGCCCAAAAGTCGATGAGCAACGCCTTTTGACCCGCAACCAGATCCTGTAGCGTCACGGTCTCACCTCCACTGGTGGCGAGGACGAGCTGCATATCGATCTTGATGCTGGCCATCTTGGCCTCGCGGCGACCTTTGTCGATGGTCTGGGCGAAGAGCTGAGCCTGGGAGGGGGCTAACCAAAAAGCTTCCTGCATATGCTTTTTGAAGGCAGTCTGATCTCCTTGATGACGCGCCTGCAGCCCTTTGGTGTATTCGATGAAGGCATGGATCTCATCCGCTGTCTTGATACCGGCCGATTGGGTCGCATCGAAGTTCGCAGCTAGCACTTCCAGCTCGGGCAGCATTTTAATGAGCCAAGCCGTATTTTGCGAACGCAGCCCCCAGATCAATTTTGCCTCAATGATTTGCTGGCGCGGCACACCAGCCTGGTTTGCTGCTTTGGTTGCATCAAGTAGCTCCTTCTCTGTCGCACCAGGATTAAAGAGCCGCTGCATCAACTCACGGGGCACCTCAGACTTTTGCGGTTCATTCTCCTGGGCCACGAGCTGCCCCAAAGACAAAAGCATCGAGAGAAATAGGCAGGTTGGAAAAGTCAGGCGCATGATTCCCAAACGTGCTTGGCCTTCGAATCCTGTCTAGATCGAAGCTCAAGAAGTCCCAAGACCCTTTTTGTAAGTTTAGGCCTGACTTGCGAAAAAAAGTGTCAGAAAACTCTCATCCGCGACAAAGCGTCATAGAACCGACACCATGTCAGCCCCTAGTCACGATCAATTCTTACCGCTCTTCCTGCCCGTGCAGTCAGACTTGCGCGCCTTCATCGGCGCGGCGGTGCGTGACCCTGCGACACGGGATGACATTTTCCAGGAGGTTGCTGTCGTGCTCTGGAAGAAATTTGAGGTGTACGACCCCTCTCGCCCCTTCGGTGCATGGGCACGAGGCATCGCCATTCGGAAGATTTTGGAGGACCGCCGTGTGCGTGAAAAATCACCCACGGCCTGCACGGCAGAACAACTGGAAGCGCTAGCCGCAGGGTTTGCTGCCGATGAGGCAGAGGCATCTTGGCAGGATCGCGAAAAGGCGCTGAACCGATGCCTGGATCAACTGCCGCCACGCAGTGCGCGCTTGGTGCGCGAACGTTACCACCAAAACCATAGCATCGACCAAATCGCCGAGCAGGAAGGCATGAGCCTGGATGCCATTTACCAAAACCTAAGCCGTTTGCGGCGGCAGCTGCGCGAATGCGTACAGCGTAGGCTGGGGCTCACCATCGACTAAACCACCCGCTATGACTCCTACTGCTGATTCATTGGCCTTCCAAACGGTGCTCGAGCACTGGCTGGAACAGACCGCCACTGTGGAGGAGGAAGCCCAACTCTGGCAGTGGGTGAGCGAAAGCCACGAATGCGCGCGGGAGCTGGCGGCGGCTAGCCGCTTTCATGGAATGCTGGCTGAGGCCATCAAAGCCAGGGACGTGGAAGAAGAAGCACGCCGATTTCTCACACTCACCCCACGTAGCTATGAAACAACGCGCCTCCAGCCACGCCCTGTGGTGAAGATGCAGCTCCAGTGGCTGCGACCTGCAGCATTGGCAGCATCCATCGCCCTGCTGGGTGTGCTGTCTGTGCTATTCTGGCCAACCCCACCTCAGAATCCCGTGGCCAGTCAGCCACCGGTGCCGCTTCGGTCCCCAGCACCTGAACCCAGCCGTGCGGCAACGGTGCGACCGGTGTCGGCCCTGCCTACAAAAGTGGTAGCAGGCCAGCCCAATCCAAAGCCCAGTCCAATGACCTTGATCGAGCAGCTCGATGGTTTTTTCATCGGCCCGCTTGCCATCGATGCCTTACCCCTCGGCCAGGCCATGACCCTACTGCGTCAGCTTTTGGAAGAAAAACAAACCGAGGGGCGGGTACGGCTCGCTAGCCTGCATGTCACGGTGCCATCGGGGGCGATGGCCCGCCGTGTGACCTTTCACACCCAGACACCGCTGCCTTTTCTGAAAGCTGTGCGAGCTATCGCCGCCCTAGCTGGCTGTGATGTTCAGGCGGCGGATGAAACGATCGCCCTCATCCTACATCCCTCGATCTTCCCGCTCGCGGTGGAAAAAAAGAAGATCACCGATCTACTTGTGGGCAGAGTCGGACGCGATGGCACTCCCTTGCAGGAAGATCGACTCAGACTCCAGGCCCTGATGGCCGATGCTGCCATGCTGGGCATCATTCCTGCCAACGATGGCATGGCGATGGTTTCCAGCGGCCAATGGTCAGCCTTGCTCCAACTGATGGATAGCCGCGACTATCTCAACAGCCTAGCTCTGCCTACGTTTGCCGTTTATAATCTACCCGCAAATCAGGTACCTTTGACGGGAACAGGCATACTCAGTCCTGAACAGGCCGATGATTTCATCGACGAAATGGCACGCATCGGTCGGACGCCAGATCAAATCATGACCCCGCGTGCGGATGCTAGCGATCCTTCCCAGCCAATTCTGCTCATTCCAGATGGCGATGACATCCGCATCGCCTTGAACTCATCAGCAATCGCTCAGGATCAAACGACAGCCTCTTTGATCGCCAACAACAGCCCCAGCCAAATCTCAGATCCAAGAACTCCTACCCTCGAGAACACCCGCGCAGGGCTGGGGCCCTCCTCCAGCCAAACGGTG
>JBIKYV010000281.1:0-2659 GCA_044355075.1 Prosthecobacter sp. | reverse complement strand
AAGAACTGCGGCAGGACCATCCCGTAGGTGAAGCGGACTCGTGGTGACGCATCCTCGCTGCCACGCGCAATGGCTTCTAGCACGGAATGCTTCGCTTGGGAGCGAGCCGCCAGGACCCAACCCTTTTCACGCACCTGCGCATTCTGGTCCACGATTGTCAGGGTGATCACCTTCGAGTCCAACGCCTTGAGCGAGGTCAGTGCATTCAGTGCATGAATCTTCGCCAAATGATCCTCACCGCCGAGCAGCGCCTTCAGCATCGGCACCGCCGATGGGTCCTGCTTCTCATAGAGCAAACGCTGCGCAGTATCACGATGCCAGCCGTTCGGGTGGCCGAGTGTCTTGACTAGCTCCTCGATATTCGCGTCCGCCAGTGTAACCTTTTGGCCTTTCCTCTTCGCTCCTTGGTTCGGTAGGATGCGCCAGATGCGACCGCGGTCGTTGCCGCTGTTGAGGTCGAGGTGCTTTTTGATCTCATCCGGCACGCTCCAGGGATGCTCGATGACCTCGCGATACATGTCGCAGACGTAGAGGCAGCCGTCGGGAGCATTGGCGAAGTTCACCACGCGCACCCAAGTGTCCTTGCTGGCGGCGAATTCAAAGCCGCGCTCGTCGGCAGGTCGCTCGCCCACTAGATCAATGCCGTCTTTGGCATAACGAATTTGTTTGCGATGAATGAGCTGGCCGCCAGCATCGCCTGTGAAGCTGTTGTTCACGAATTCTGGGCCGTAGGCATCGCCACGATAGATGGTCGTTCCCGTGGCTCCGGTGAAGTAACCGCTCACGCGCCCACCCCCTTCGACCGCACCCTTTACCACGCCAGCGATACGCCAGCGAGTGCGGATAATGCGCCAGGGTTCGTCCGGGCTAAGGCGAAAGACCTCTGCCGCACCTCCATCCACTGCGATGCTGCGTCGGCTGGGCGGCATGTCGTAGTAAGGATTACGCGCAGAGTAGCTGTCGTCGTAGAGCCAGTATTGTAGGTGGTCGGAGTTCGAGCAGCCGAACTTCCGCCCGTAGTTATCAAAGCTCATGCCATACTGTGCGCCGCCGACTTCGAGGCCAAATTCATGAGTTAGTGGGTCAAACCAAAAATCGCGTCCGCCCAGTTCCTGCTCCAGCAGCTCAGGCCGCTTCAGGCACTTGATCTTGCCGCGATTACCACCGCCTGCGAGCACATGAATGCGGTTGTCTTGCCCCCATTGAAAGCTGTTCATCAATCCCTGCACGTTCAGGATTTTTAAACCCGTGCCAAAGCCTGTGTATACCTTCTCTCGCACCTCCGCCTTGCCATCTCCATCTTTGTCTGCAAAGCGCCAGATGTCCGGTGTAGCTCCCACGTAGAGGCCTCCATTGGCCCAAATCAGCCCAGTAGGCCAGGGTAGGTTATCAGCGAAGACCTGGGATGTTTCGAAGATGCCATCACCATCTTTGTCTTCTAGCACGGAAATGCGCCCAAGGTGCGGCGTGACATCTCGCATCTCGCTGTAGTCGATCATTTCACAGACAAACATGCGCCCGCGCTCGTCAAAGCAGACCGCGATGGGGTCACGTACCTGCGGCTCGTTTGCCGCTAGTTCCATCTTGAAGCCTTTTTTGACCTGCCAAGTTGCGGGTGCATTTTTTGGCTCTACTGCCGGGTAACGTGGCAGATCTTTGGCCGGATCTACATTCACCGCGTTCTTCGTTTCACCGTAGGCTTTGGCGTAGGTTGTCTTGGTCTGAAGGCCATCCTTTGCAGGCTCAGCCCAGGCGGTGGTAAACAAGATACCAAAGAGTGTGAGCAATTCTAGATGGTGGATTGCGCGAGGTGAAAACATGATACGCAAAGAACGCTCCCCGAGAGAGGCCTCAAGATGGGCTGAAGACGGCTTCCGGTATTTTTGGTACGAGAGCCGTCTTCGATGAAGCAAAGGGCGACTCAGGGCAGTCCCAGCGCTTTCTTGATTGCTTCTTCCAGATTGCCGCCTTCGGGTTCGGCATCGGAGCCAAAGCGAGTGATGAGTTCGCCCTCTTTGCTGATCAGAAACTTTTCAAAGTTCCACTGAACTTCGCCATCCTTGGTCAGTGCGGCATAGAGAGGATGCCTGCTACCGCCTGTGATGGATACTTTGGCAAACATGGGAAAGCTGACCTGATAGCGCGTGGTGCAAAACTGTTTGATCTGTGCCTCGCTCCCAGGCTCCTGGCCGCCGAAGTCATTGCAGGGAAAGCCAAGTACAGTGAAGCCCTTTGAAGCATACTTCTCATGCAGCGCTTGTAGACCGGCATACTGGCCGGTGTAGCCGCATTCGGAGGCGACGTTGACGATCAATAGCACTTTGTTGGCATAGTCTTTCAGCGTGGCGTCTTTTCCGTCGATGGTCTTGAGTGGGATAGTTTGGAGGTCAGAGGCTAAAGCAGCAGCTGTCATGGCGATCAGGGCGATCAGGGTTTTCATGGGGTAGGGAATGGGCTGGGGGACGGATCAGATTACGTGTCTCGAGGTCAGACTCGCGGACGAAAAAAGAGGTCTCAGCGGCCAATTGACAGACCTGGGACGCGCGGATCATGCCCTGGAATGAGCTCTTTTCGCGATTCATCCCAAAGAATGGCCTGACAGGCACCAAAGCCCGAAGAGCGATCCAACGTGTGTCCCAGTTTCTCCAGTTGGCTCAGA
>JBIKYV010000141.1:0-10020 GCA_044355075.1 Prosthecobacter sp. | reverse complement strand
CGATGCTGGAGAGGTTTGGTTAGGGAGGAGTCTTCGTTTTGAAGTGAATGTGCAAAATACAGGATCGGCCCCACTCGTCTTGGGGCCGGCAGTGGTTTTATCTTCGTCTTTTCGCTGCCTGACAAGCATGCCGATTACCATTGCGCCCATGCGCAACCAAAAGTTGATATTTGATTTCAGCCCTAAGGCAAATCCAGGTAGGCATCAGGCGCTAGCTGCATTTTTAACCAATGCGCCATCAGGACCTTTGCGTCTTCGACTCGCTGGCACGGCTAGAATTGGGCCGCGATTGGCAATATCACCCAGTATGGTCTCTTTGAGCCTCCCTGCAGGCACAGAACAAGTGCGTTGGGTTCGTGTCATGAATACAGGTGACCAACCCCTAACCTGGGGACTCGATTCTGCCAGCATGCCTGGTTGGCTTAAGGTTGAGTCGGAATCTGCCATTTTACAGCCTGGACAATTCAGTTTGATGGCTATTCGATTGAACACGAATTTGATCGAGCCAGGGATCAAGACCGCGACGCTACTTTTGCGTAATGAGAACACGTCCACAGAGATTAGGCTGCCTTTGAGCATCTCGATTAGTCGAGGTGCTTCTTTAGCCATTGCTCCACGAAGTATTCATCTGAGTCAGACCTGGGTGCGGCATGTTAAGCAGTCTTCCTTTCGGTGTGAAAATAAGGGCAATCAGCCGCTCACTATTCTTTCCCTGCGTCCATCTCATGCGCGTCTTAAGCTCACGGAAGCAGCTCCCCATTTGCCGATGGTCTTGCAGCCTGGGCAGGGAATTGATATTCCCTTTTCGTTCACTGCGGAAAAGGAAGGGCAATATGCTGATGCCTTTTTCGTTAGCTCCAATCTGGCCCCTTCAAGGCCGTTAAGATTGCCTGTGACGGGTTTTGCTACTCAGCCTCCATTACTCAAGCTAACTCCAGGAAGTTTTGATGTGAGTGTTGAGCCGGGATCTGAGTCTAAGTCAGAGCTTGTTATTGAGAACACAGGTGGTGACGTGCTCGCTTGGAAAGCCAGTGTGCAGCAAGGCACTGGTCCAGCTGTCGATTTACCGGCTCTTCTGAGCCGAGTCCAAGCGGCGCCGGTGACTCTCACTGGCTTGCTTTGGAATGGTCAAACCTTCATGGGCGGAACTTCGGGTAACTTTATTGAAGATGGAGGAGATAATCGATACGATGAGGGTAACATTCTCACCACAAACCTTTTTCCGGAAAGACGTGTCGATTATTCCGATGGCATCTTGGCAAGCAGTCCTACCTTGGGGGACAGCAGCCGTTACTTCACGCTGAAGGCTGGGCCTCTGTGGATGTTAGCTGCAGATCTGAATGGTATTTCAAAGTTTGTGATTTCAGGTGGGCTCGGGGCTGATGGCTTAGGTCATGTTGCTGGGGGGCAGGTTACACGAACGGTGGCGGGCATCACCTATCGTGGTTTTTACAAGCGAGTTGCTGGTGCATCGGTGCCTTCGGTGAATCATCTCATTATCGTGGCAGACCAAGATGGTCTGTCTCAACGGTACCACGCAGACAATACGGACAGCGACTTTCACGAGATATCGGGTCTCGCGCAGTGCTCTCGTCTCTATTACCTCATGTTCGGTCTTCGGGCGGGATTGAGCTACTCCGAGTCCTCCTTTGGACTGCTGATGGAAACTTTCCTTCGGGAAATGGTTCATCGGGAGTCACCTGATTGGTTGACGATCGAGCAGGCCTCCGGTCAGTCACCGAAAGGGCAAGTGGGTCGTCCGAAGCTGACACTTTCACCAGCTCAGTTACTTCCTGGTATTTACACTGCTGCAGTTCACTTGGAGACCAACAGTCCCGTGACGTCTGCGGCAGTGGTGCCAGTGACCATGCGTGTGCCGTCTAAAGTTAGGCTTCAGGCCACTCCTGCGCGGTTTGATTTTCCAGACACTTATCTTGGAAGTAGTTCACATCTTGTTTGCACTTTATCAAATCCTGGAAATCAGACGCTAGAGATCTCTGCCCTTTTTTCATCTTCACCCGCTTATGAAATTTCTGGCATCCAAGCCCCACTATCTATCCCACGAGGTGGCAAGGTGTCATTCAGTTTCATCTTCAGGCCGGATCAGGTTACAGCATTCCCGGCCGAATTGGTGATACGGTCCAATGCACAGCAGTCGCCAGAGATACGGCTGCCGATCCATGGACGCTGCTTGCGAGGTCCGGCTCTCGTCTTGGCACCGGCGGAAATCACCACCGCAGTTGAGCCTGGAAGCAGCTCGATCATTCCTCTCAATCTATCGAATCATGGAGATGCCCTGCTCGCTTGGTCCACGCAGTCTAGCGCATCGTTGGTCGGTCAAGTTGCCATTTCTCCAGCTTCAGGCACTGTTTTCAGCGGTGCATCTCAGAGCCTTTTACTTAGCATTATTACCAGTGCGACCACGGCCTCAGGCTTGAAGGTCGGGTCGATTCGATTCACTAGCAATGACACTGCTCGTCGGGTTTACGATTTGCCGGTTAGCTTCACCGTCACTTCGCGCCCAAGAGGTTCCTTAAGCCGAACTGATCTTGCGTTTGGTAAAGTCATGCTTGGCTCAGAGGCTTCTGGTACTGTGCAAATACGTAACACAGGCAATGCAATGCTTCGAATCAATACAGGCACGAGCACCTCATCAGCCTTCTTTCTAGATGGAGTGAGTTTTCCTCGTGACATTCCGGTCAATGGTAGTCTCACGGTACCTTTCCGATTTCTGCCGACGGAGTTAACTCATTACAATGGAGACGTGCGTTTTACTCTGGACAGCCCAGCTTTACCTTCCGAGCTTTTGTTGCGCGTTTCTGGAGAAGCTGTGTTGCCTCCGCTCCTTGCTGTGCAACCCAATGTAGAGATTGATGTCACGCTGAAAAAAGGCCAAAGCCAAGTCTCTTCTCTATCTGTGAGAAATGATGGAGGTTCGCTCTTGATGTGGCAGGCGCAGATCAAGGATCGTTCCACTCCCGCGGGCACGCTCAGTGAAGTTCTTCAGCGCATGGATGCAGCTGCCGAAGAGATAAGGGAGCTGATTCCTGACATTTTTTGGTTTCAAGAGGGTATCAATGGTACTGCCATTTATGATGGTGGGGAAGATATGTATGATTATGGAAACTATTTGAACACGAATTTAGGTACTTCTATTCCTTACTCGGACGGATTCGTGAACTCAGGTGCCCAGCTTGGTGTGGAAGGGAGTTACTTCACTCGGAAAAAAGATGGACTCTTTCTCTTCGTAGCAGACTTCGGCCATCAGGTGAATTCTTTCTCAATCTCTGGTAATCTGGGTGCCGATGGTGCAGGCGAAATCGATGCTGCCGTTATGAATCGCTCTCATGCTGGTCGAGACTATGTGGGTTATTTCAAATCCGTTCACGGTGCCTTTGGTGATCCCTCGGTGAATCATTTGATCATCATGGAGCGTCGTCCCACCCTATCTCGGACCTATAGCACAAACTCGGATCTTGATGATCATGCCGTTTACGGATTTTCAGGAGGTCGGGTATATTATCTTTTGTTCAGTCGACAGTTAGGTCTGCCTGTGAGCGAAGCTCTGGCCGGGCAGATCATGGATGTTTTCTTGGATCGTGTGGTTCTGCCTCCCGGAGAGTCGTGGATTGAGTTATCACCTGCCTCAGGCAACTTGCTTTCCACAATGAGCTCTCAGGTGGCGTTGACTCTTCAAACTCAAGAACTGCCTGTCGGTCTGCACTCCGCGAAAGTAGCTTTTTCGGGTAATGCGCCAGGATCGGCACCACTTGAACTTCCTGTTAAGCTAACAGTTCTAGAGCCAGATCTCACCGTATCACCGCAACATCTCACATTGAGTCAGATGCATCAGGCAAGTTCATCGCCGTCACGGTTGACGATCACGGCACGTGCAGGGCAGTCTCCAAGTTGGACTGCGACAAGCAATGTGAATTGGCTAACGTTGTCTCAAACGCGTGGAGTAGGTTCAGGGGTGATTGACCTGATTACGGATGCATCTCTATTGCCCGGGACCTACAGTGCTAGTGTGTCTGTGGCATCAGATGGAACGATGATGAGAATTCCCGTAGTCTTGACCATCCACGCGACATCCTATAGCCAGCTTTTCACTGACTATCGTCAGCCTTCGCGTGTTTTGGGGCTCGTACGTGGAAGGGCTGGGCAATCTTCTTTATTGGTTAGTATTGATTCATCTTCTCTTGCTGCCAGTGCGCCGCTTACTTTGCCCACAGATATTACGGATGCAGATCTAACGACGGATGGTTCCAAACTCTACGCCATCAGCTTTTCAGGACGCAGCATTACTGAGGTTGATCTGGATCGTTTTATCGTCAGCCGCACCCAGCCTCTGCTGCCAACTTTGGATGCTGGCTCCGCCGATCCTTATCATTATGATGTGGAGGCAGGCCGCCCTGGTATCGTC
This sequence comes from Prosthecobacter sp., assembly GCA_044355075.1. Taxonomy (GTDB): domain Bacteria; phylum Verrucomicrobiota; class Verrucomicrobiia; order Verrucomicrobiales; family Verrucomicrobiaceae; genus Prosthecobacter. The sequence continues at coordinate 5,597 of JBIKYV010000141.1, read as the reverse complement.
TATTTCACAGACGCTTCAGCTCAGCCGGAATTGCATGTTTTTGATTTCGAAAACGGCTATGACCTCGCTACCTTCAAACTGAATAGTGGTGCAGGTATCGCTGACTTTAATGTCAGCCCCGATGGCAATTTCATTCATGCTGTCTCTCAGAGCTCCTGGAGTGGAGCGGGCACAGCATCAATCGTGCGGATCAATAGCTCCGGGAATAATCTCCTTCAGACCCATTTGGCTAGCCAAGGAGTTCCGGCTTCGCCTCTTCGTGCGGGAGTCTTTTTCAGTGCAAGTCGTGATGCGTTTTATACTCGCAGTTACCGTCATGCACCACTTTTAGATAATCGTCAGGACTACGCACGAACCTCCAGTATTGTCGCGACTTCAGCTTATGGTCACGCACTTGTCTTCGGTGATGCACTTGTCGAGAGCCTGGGGGGAACAACGCTTGCCTCACTTCCGTCGGGCATTCAAGCAGCTGTATTTACGGCTTATCAGGATGCGCTGATTTACCAGCATCCGATTCAACAGCGGCCCATTCGAGTGGCTTTGTCAGGCATTGTTGAATTACCTTCGGTCTCACTTCGGCCAATCATCCCAGATGCTGGTTCAGTGACGCTTGATCTCACCGCGCTATCTTGGAGCGGTCTGCCCACTGCTACGAGTTATGATGTTTATCTAGGCAATGAGGAGGAATCGGTGCGAATGGCAGGCACCAGTTCTGTTGGGGTTTATCGATTAAACACGGCAGGTGTTTCTTACACTTTACCCCAGGGAACTCTCCAGCTAGGCATGACCTACTACTGGCGGATTGATGCACGGGCTCCTGATGGAACAGTTCAACGCGGTCAGGTCTGGAGTTTCAGGGTGGCGCCAATTCATGCGACTTTGGTTACCCCTGCTGCGGCTTGCTTTCCGGGAGGAACAGTCCAGGGCATGCTAAGCATTAGCGCTGCCGCGAATACTACCCCATGGACCCTGGCAGAGACGTCGCCCTGGATCAGTCTGGGGCAGTCGAGTGGTTCGGGTGCGAGTCAAGTAACGCTGACCTACACGCCTGGCAGTTTACTTCGAGGCACCTACACCACTCAGATCACGCTTCGTTCGGGCACGCATCGGCTTGATGTTCCGGTGACGTTTCGTGTGCTAGGCCCGCTGAATCTGGTGAAGCTGTTGCCTGATCCCGCTCTGCCTGTGATCTACGGCCTGCATACGGAGGCTTTGAACGCGGAAAGTTTCATGCTCTGGATCAATCCAGCCACGGCTTCGATTCAGCATGTCGTTCCTCTGGGTTGGGAGGTGCGTGACTTCATTGTGCAAGCTCATGATGATCGTCTTTACCTTTTGCGGTCTAACGGTTTGAACGTATCTGTGCTTCAACGGCAGCAGGATCGGGCTATCTCCACACAATGGGCGACGGGTGTAACAGCTACGCAAATTTTCAATGGACCGGCCGGACGGATCGTTTTGCTCACTTCAACGGGCAGTCTTCGTCTGCATCATAGCGTTTTCGGTGGTCAGGTGGGTTCTGCGAGAACAGTGCCTGTGGGCAGTGGGGTGGCTGGATCGTTCGATGGGCGCTTTGTCCTGACTTCATCACCTCAGGGTATATCGAGCACACTTTTAACGCGTTTTGATCTCACCCCTACTTCTATCACCACGGCCATAAGCGTGACCGCTCTCACCGCATTTTCGAATGTTATTGTCGTTTCAGGAGACGGTAATCGTGCTTTTTATGCAGGTGTTCCTTATGATGCGACTAGCTTGGCCTCTCTGGGAAACCGAATCACTTCAGGAACGCTAATCGGCAGCTCATGGACCGGTCATGTGGTTTGGTCTGCTACACAGGCCTTTGCTTCATCCACAGGCACGTTGCTGAGCACATTCCCTGGGGAATCGCAGACTCTCACATCGACACCGGATCATGTTTATCTTCTCCGCTACCATGCTAACACCAACAGTATGATCAGTCAGCCGGCACCTGCCCCCCCATGATGAGGCGTGCTATGGTTTGCTTTCTTGCTTGTCCAAATTCTACCTGGCAGCGAAACATTGGCCTCCATGAAGCTCGAAAATCAACTCTGTGTCATCACCGGGGCCGCACGTGGCATCGGATTCGCCATTGCACGTAAGCTGCTGACTCAAGGCGCCAAAGTCGCTCTTCTGGATCAAGATGCAGATGCGCTAGTGAAAGCTGAGGCTGAGCTGGCAGCTTTAGGTCGGGTGCAGGCCTTTTGTTGTGATGTTACTCGTGCAGATGCAGTTCTGGCTGTTGCTGAGGCGGCGGCCGCTTGGGCACCGATTCGGGTATGGATCAACAATGCAGGTCTGGCGCGGCATCGCTGGATTCAAGATTACAGTGAGGCAGAGATCGACTTGATGATTGCCGTGAATTTGAAAGGCACCATTCTTGGCTCCCAGGCTGCCCTGCGTGCCATGATCCCGCAGCGGGCAGGGCACATCGTCAATGTCATCTCCACGGCAAGCCTACGTGGTATTCCGAGTGAGACAGTTTATAGTGCGGCGAAGTGGGGCGTGCGTGGCTTTACCCAAGGTTTGGCTGAGGAAGCTGCACCTCATCGCATTCGTGTCACGGCTTTGCTGCCGGGTGGCGTTGATACTGCATTTTGGGATCATGCCTCTGACAAGGAAGCGCCCCGAAAGCTGTTTCTTCAGCCAGATCACATCGCGGAAGGTATCCTTCGTTGTTTGGAGATGGATGACATCTGCGTGCCTCGTGAGCTTGTGCTGCGTTCTTTGGACGATAGTGACTTTTCAGTGAAGCCCGGCTAATCTTTGAGTTAAGATTTCGCGAGATCTAGATGGTAGGTTACTCTGCGGGACTGCTGGCCTTCTGGTCCGTTGGTGTGCTTTTTTAGAAAGCATGGCGTTCTTTTGCAGTTCACACACGCTACCATGCGCTTGTTCATCCTTCTCTATGCTGTTTGCCCTCTACTCTCCGTTTTTGCGGAGCAGCCGCTGAACGTGCTCTTCATTGCTGTCGATGATCTGCGCCCTGACATCGGTTGCTATGGCGTGAAGCATGCAAAGACGCCAAACATAGACCGGCTCGCGGCGCGAGGCATGGTTTTTGACCGTGCATACTGTGCACAGGCCGTATGCAGTCCATCGCGTACGGCGATTTTGACTGGCCTGCGACCCGATTCGACTAAGGTGTGGGACTTGGACACGCACTTCCGCGATGCCCAACCGGATTGCGTGACTTTGCCACAGCACTTCCGCATGAATGGCTACCACACCTCGGGGTTAGGCAAGATCGAACATCATGGGTTTGAGGATGGCCCATCTTGGAGCGAGCCGCGTTGGTTCCCAAGTGGTCAGATGGTCCGCGTGGATGAGAAGGATTGGACTCAGCATACGGTAACGAAGTTTGAGGGCGTAGAGAGCGAGTTCGCGAATCCCCTTGAAGATGTCGCGAAGCGTAAGGGCGGCAAGGCAGGTAAAAAAGGTCCGGCCTTCGAAGTGAGTCCGAAAGCCGACGATGAACTGCCTGACGGTGCTGTTGCTGTGGAAGCGGTGAAGCGGCTCGCAGCGCTTAAAGCAGCCGGAAAGCCCTTTTTCTTTGGCGTTGGTTTTGTGAAGCCACATCTGCCTTTCGTTGCGCCGAAGAAATATTGGGACATGCACGATCCTGAGAAGATACCTGGCCCGGCTTTTGAAAGCTATCCAAAAGGCACGTCCGACTTTGTCGGTCACACGAATGGCGAGCTACACAGTTATCCTGGTGTGACTCAGGGAAATCCTATCCCAGCAGATTTCGCCAAAACATTGCGCCACGGTTACAATGCCTGCATCAGCTATACTGATGCACAGATAGGCCTTGTGCTCGATGCGCTGGAGAAAGAAGGTCTTGTGGAAAGCACCGTCGTTGTTTTATGGGGAGATCACGGCTGGCAGTTGGGCGAACACGGTTTGTGGCACAAGCACACGAATTTCGAGGCTGCCACTCGTGCACCCTTGCTCATCGCTTTGCCGAAAAGCAGCACGGTAGGCAGTCATTGCGCTGCGCCTGTCGAATTTGTGGATGTGTATCCGACGCTCGCTGATGTTTGCGGACTCAAGCTGCCACAAGGTCTTGCCGGCAAAAGTTTGAAGCCCTATCTCAACAATCCTGAAGCACCGATGCAGAAACCGGCCATCAGTGTCTATCCCCGCTCATCGAAAGAGCACGGCGGCAGTCTCATGGGTTACAGCATCCGCAATGAGCAATGGCGATGCACCTTTTGGCGCAAGCGTAACGCCGCCGACATCGGCTTTATCGAACTCTACGATGAGCAAAATGACCCGAACGAGACGGTGAACCTCGCGACAAAACCCGAGCATGCCGCTCTGATCCAATCCTTGAAAACATATCTGCCGCCCGTGGGTAGTGATTTCCAACCGGCGAAGAGCGGCAAGGTCGCTAAAAGCGTTGGCGGCAGTCAGAGTAAAGCCGCCGCCACCAACGAACCACGCGACAAACGCTACGATCGCCTCTACCCCGGTATGTCGAAACTCACCGAAGCCGAATACCTTGCTGGCCAGGTTGGCAACCAAGAAGAAGCCAAGAATCGCTTTGTGAAGCTTGATGCCGACAAGAATGGCTTGGTTACACGCGATGAGTTCATTCACAGCGGAAAGAAAAAGTGAGGGCAGCGTTTTTCCATGATTTCACCATGAGGAAAAAAGCTTTCGCTATCGCGGCGTTTTGTGGCTCGACTGCGATTAGGTGCATTGCATTCGACGGATGCACCTCCTCTTTTTTGAATTCGATGGGTAGAGGCACCCAGGACTGGCTGACGGCAAGGGTGGGGAGGTCTCGCTCAGGCGCGAGGATGTGCAGCTTCATAGACTTCCTTCATCCGCTGCGTGGAGACGTGGGTGTAGATCTGCGTCGTACTCAGGCTCGCGTGGCCCAGTAGTTCCTGCACACTGCGGAGGTCCGCGCCGTTATCCAGCAGGTGAGTCGCGAAGCTGTGGCGCAGCTTATGCGGGGTGATATGGATGGGTAGACCGCTGGCGCGCCAGTATTTTTTGACTACGTCATCAATGGCTTGGATCGTGATCCTACGGCGTAGCTTGCTGAGAAATAGAGGTCCGCTGTGCACTCCTGCCTTTTGCCGGTAGTGCTGGATGGCACGCATGGCTGGGGCTCCCACAGGCAGCAGGCGTTCTTTGCTGCCCTTGCCCATTACGCGCACGGTGTCGCTATAGCTATCCACATCGTCCACATTCAGACTGGCCAGCTCACTGAGCCTCATGCCGGTGGAGTAAAACATCTCCAGGATGGCCGCATCGCGCTCGGGTGCCCAGACGGCATCGCGGCTGCTTTTGGGCAGCTTCAGTGGCAGCTCTAGCATATCCAGGATCTGCGCCTGGGTCAGAACGACGGGTAGCTTTTTTTCCTGCTTGGGCAGCTGCACATCTAGCAGCGGGTTGATCGTCCAGCCTTGCCTTCGGGTCAGCCATTTGAAAAAGGAGCGTAGTGCTGCGAAGTGAAGCCGGATGGTTGCACGGCTCATCTCACGCTTCATTTGCTCAAAGAGATACTGGCGGAAGTCATCCGCTGTCAGTGCCTGCCAGGTTGTGAATCCTCGAGGATGTCG
>JBIKYV010000155.1:0-8817 GCA_044355075.1 Prosthecobacter sp. | reverse complement strand
TGAAATCGACTCTTATTCTTTGCCTGTTGGTCTTCCTATGCCACTCCTCGCTGGCCATAGAGACGGCCGAGGAGCGCGATTTCTCGGCTGAGTTTGGTGCCTATTCCGGCGCGTTCATCCTTTACGATACGACACATCAGCGTCGGCTGCGTTACCACCCGGAAAAATGCCGCGTCCGCACGGCGCCCATGTCCACCTTCAAGGTGCTCAACTCTTTGATCGCTCTTGAGACTGGTGTAGCCAGCGGCCCAGATTTCCGCCTCCCGTGGGATGGTACTCGCCATGCCATCGAGCCTTGGAATCACGACCAGACGCTGCGCAGCGCCTTTTCCGTTTCCTGTGTCTGGTTTTTTCAGGCGCTGGCGAGGCGTGTGGGTCTAGAACGCTATCAGCAAATCCTGCCCAAGGTGGGTTACGGCAACGGTGATGTAACAGGTGGCGTGACTCAATTCTGGCTCGCGAGTTCTTTAACTATCTCGCCCGATGAGCAGGTGGAGTTTTTGCGACGACTTCATGAACGCAAGCTGCCCTTCTCCGTCAAGACCATGGACACGGTGCTCGACATCATGACGATTTCGCGCACCGGCCAGACGATCTTCCGCGGCAAGACTGGCACCGCCGTAGACAACAAGAAGAATGTCGCCACGCTTGGCTGGTTTATTGGGAGTGTCTCTACACCCTCGGGTGATTATATCTTCGCCACGCGCATTACTGGTGGGGAAAACCCCTCTGGCCGCACGGCTCGCAAGATCACCGAGTCCATTCTTTCCACGCTCAAGATTCTTGCCGCCCATGAGTAAGTCGTCTAACCAAACGGATGCAGGCAATAGCTCGGATGGCGTCTGTCGTGTCGTCAACGCTTCCCGCTCGCCGTTGCCTGAGCCTGGGCGTTAGGTGCTTTCTTAAAGGAACATGCATCCATGAAGCCTTCAAGGTAGGGTGGCACAACGGCGAGGGAATGCGCGACTTGCGGATGGGACTGCGTTTGAGCCAGCCATAACTCGCAGGGGTGAATGAGGCTGGCTTTGGGGGTGGTGGGAAAAGTGGAGCTGATGCGCTGGCTTCGGCGTTGCATGGCGCTCTGCCTGCGGGCATGAAGGGGGCGATGACGAAAAAATCTTGGAGCGCCCTGCTTCTGATCGTACCGCTGCTGGTCTTTGGCTGGTCGCGGCTGCGGCTGGAGACGGATATCTTGGCTACTTTGCCTGCAAAGGTGCCGGAGGTGCGGGCATTGAAGTTGCTGCGCGATGGTTTTGCCGGTGGCAGTGACTTGATCATTGCGCTGGAGGTGGAGGATGAAGCGGTGGCGGAGGAGGTAACAGCGGCACTGGCGGCGCGTTTGCAGGCGAGAAAGGATTTGGTCGCAGAGGTGCGCTGGGCGCAGCCGATGGATCAAATGAAGGGTTCGGGTGTGGCCTTGCTCGCGTGGGCTTTTGAAAATGCTGCACCGGATCGCGTGAAACGCATCCAAGCTCGTTTGGAAGGAAAGGGATTGGAAGCTCAGTTGCAGAAAGCTCTGCGTGAGGTGACGACCAGCCTGGATGCGGAGCGTGTGCAGCGTGCTTCCTATGATCCGCTCGGGCTTTTGGAGGCGCTAGACCTGAACGCAGCGTCTTCGCTAGAGGGAGGTCTTTTCGGATTAATGTCGGAAGACGGCATGTTTCGAGTGCTGATGGTGACTCCAGCTTCTGAAGTGGGCAATTACAAGGCGGCAGGAGCTTGGCTAGAGCAGATCAAGACTGAGGTCGCTGCTATCAGTACAGGACGTGAGGGGGTGAATGTGGCCTACACGGGTGAGCCAGCCTTTCAGGCCGAGATCGGGGCAGGGATTGAGCGTGATATGTCGAGCACGATTGGGCTGACGGAAGTGCTGATCGCTCTGCTCTTTTGGGTGATGTTTCGCCGTCTCAAGCCTTTGCTTTGGATTCAGGGTTTAGTGGTGCTGAGCATGGCGCTGACGCTGGGGTTGGGTGGTTTGCTGGTGGGCCAGCTTTCCATCATGTCGTTAGGCTTCGCCGCGATCGTGTTGGGTATCATTGTGGACTATGCAGTGCTGATCCTTCAAGAGGCAAGGCAGCATCCGGAACTAAAGGCCGCGGAGCTACGTCGCTTGGCGGCACCAGGTATTGTGGCAGGGGCATGCACGACAGCGGTGGTGTTTTTATCGCTACTCTTCAGTGGTCTGCCAGGTCTGGCGGAGATGGGGATGCTGGTGGCGCTTGGCGTCGGTGCGGGCTTGGTCATCATGGTGGGGTTCGTGCCGCGACTCGTTGCGGGTAAACAGGCGGAGCAGACCCTGGAGCTGAAGCCCAACGCTTTTTCCAATCCTGCTGCGGCTGTGATCGCGACCTGCCTTTTGATCTTCGGGGCTTCGCTGATCTTGATGCACAATGGCTGGCCTGTTTTTCAAACTAGCGCGGAGGCACTGCGTCCGACGAAGAGCGCAGCGATGGATGCTTTTCAAAGGGTTCAGGAAAGACTGGGCCGGGATCAAGAGGCCAGTGTGCCGCTGCTGATGACGGGGCCCGAGCCAGAGCTCAGAGCACGTGCGGAGTCGCTGAGTAAGCGTCTTGATGCGGCTGTCGCGCAGGGGTTATTGGTTCGTCATGCCGTGCCATCGCTGCTCATTGGAGATCCCCGTGCTCAACGGGTCAATGCGGCTTCGATTCGATGGTTGATTGCAGAGCAGTCTAGATTGGAACAGGCGATGGATGCAGGGGGCTTCACCGAGTCAGCGATGGGGTTGCTGCGCGGTATGGTCGCCGTTTGGCAGACTGGTGATGCGCGTGCGGCAGCGGCCCCGATCCTCGACCGACTGCTGGCTTCTGGGCAAAGGGCGAAAGAGGCCGGACTCGACGATGGTGAGGCGGTGGTTCTGGCATCGGTGAGTCTGCCTGGGAAGCCTGGCTTGCCGGACCGTGAGAAGCTCGCGCGTGTGCAAGCCCTGCTAAGCGATGGCTCCGGCGCATGGCTCGCCGGTTGGGAGACGCTGGGTGGGGCCTTGTCATCGCTCGTCCGGCAGGATTTGAAGCAGCAGTTGCTGCCCATCGTTGGGCTGATTGTACTAACCTTGCTGATGACCTTTCGCCATTGGGTCGATTTGGTGCTCTCTGCGTTGCTTCTTGTTAGTGGACTGGGCGCGCTCGCGGCCACGATGAGCCTATTGGGTCTTCGCTGGAACTTAGCGAGCTTGGCGGCAATTCCGCTGCTTTTGGGCACGGGCATCGACTACGGCATTCATATTCTTTTGGCCCTGCGCCGTTCTGGGAATGACGTGCGTCTCGTTCAATCGACAACGGGGCGCGCAGTCTTCTTTTCGGGAATGACGACGGTGATTGGTTTTGCCAGCTTATTCTTTGCAGGCAATAAGGGCATTTCTAGCCTTGGCCTTGCCTGCTGTGTGGGCACACTTTGGATACTGCTGATCGTGTTATGGCTGCTGCCGCATTGGCGACGTTGGTTGTGCCCTGGCTCAAACTAGATCGTTTCTCAACGATCGTAGCCCGGCAGATAATCCGTGCCAGATCGAGGGGCGAGGGTCATGCGCACGGGTGGAGCTCCAGGAACGTTGGGTGAAATCGGCCGCAAGCGGGTGGGTTGTACGGGTTTGCGTTGAATCGGCGCCAGTTTGGAAGGAGCAGGCGTGGCCACGAGGGGAGCAGGGGAGACAACTTCAGGAATAGGTTTGACCTTGGGTTTCTCGGGTTTGGGCGGAGCGCTGGCAATGGCGTCGGGAGCGGAAGCGCTTGGGTTAGGAGCAAACCAGCTGCGCTTGGGTTTCTCGGGTTTGGGCGGAGCGCTGGCAATGGCGTCGGGAGCGGAAGCACTTGGGGTAGGAGCAAACCAGCCGCGCTTGGGTTTCTCAGGTTGGGTTGGAGCGCTGGCGATGGTGTCGGGTGCGGAAGCACTTGGGGTAGGAGCAAACCAGCTGCGCTTGGGTTTCTCGGGTTGGGTTGGAGCGCTGGCAATGGCGTCGGGTGCGGAAGCACTTGGGTTAGGAGCAAACCAGCCGCGCTTGGGTTTCTCAGGTTGGGTTGGAGCGCTGGCGATGGCGTCGGGTGCGGAAGCACTTGGGTTAGGAGCAAACCAGCTGCGCTTGGTCTCCTCGGGTTGGGGGGGAGCGCTGGCAATGGCGTCGGGTGCGGAAGCACTTGGGTTAGGAGCAAACCAGCTGCGCTTGGGTTTCTCGGGTTTGGGCGGAGCGCTGGCAATGGCGTCGGGTGCATTGGCTTCTATGAGAAAAGGGGGCTTTTGAGCCTCTGGTTCCGTCGGCTTGGTCTTTTGCTCGGGAATCAGTCGGCTAAAGAAGCTAGGTTTAGCTTCGCTTTTGACTTCAAGGCTCGCTACCTCAGCAGGTGGGGGTGTCATCTGCATGGCCGGAACGAGAGCTGGCGGCGCTATGGGGGAATCCACGGCTTGCTGGGTCAACACGGAAGGTGCACCCACGGGACGCATCGCGATCAAGCCGGCATTTTGTTTGACCTCCACGACACTGCCATGGGGGGTTACCTCATAAAGCAAGTGCGCCATGTGGGCTGGCACCCGAATGCAACCATGAGAGGCAGGGTAGCCTGGTAAGTAACCCTGATGCAGGCCGATAGGACCATTGAAACGCATGAAGTAGCGCATTTCAGCACCCAGAAATTTTGTGCCGGGAGGAGCCTTGTCTTTACGAATATCGACGTCTTCGATGACGATCGTTTGGTTATCATCCACAAAGGCCCCATACCAGGACGAGCGGTGATCCACATCTTTCTCCGTCACTTTAAAAACACCAGGTCCCGTGTTGTAACCTTCGCGACCTGAAGAGATGGGAGAAAGACCGATCAGCTTTTCGTTTTTCAGGACTGCCACCCGCTGCTCATCCAGACTGATGACGATCTTGGTCGGGCCACTCACAGGTTCTTGTAGCCAGTAGCTATCATCTACCGGAGCCGGTATTGGTTCGGGCGCTTTGCTCACACATTGACATAGCAAAAGGGACGCAGCTGCTGAGAAAAGATGGAGATGCCGGAGTGCGAACGGAGAGACCATGAGAAAAGGGTAGTTCCCAAGCTACAGCGTGGCTCGCTGGCAGCAAGTTGAGATCGTTCGGACAGCTTTCTATGGCCTAACGAGGCGTAGCGCAGAGCTCGCCTTGTTAACGGTGGTGAGGGCTGCGTGCGCTAACCTGCTCTGTCTCCTCGCGGTAAATCATGGCTGGCGAATGCATGTCCGCAGCTGTTTGTGTGCAACGAGGAACGGCACTGCACCACGATGAGAAGGAGCGATGGCTTTAATGAGTTGAGCCCTTTGGGAGAAAATAGTTGACCAATCGTCTAGTCTTTGGTTAACCATTCCTCATGGGTCGAACCTCTGATGCCAAAGAACGCCTGCTGGAAGCCATGCTGGAGCTAATCTGGACGGGCAGCTATGGCACGACTTCAGTGGACCATATCTGTGAAAAGGCAGGAGTGAAGAAGGGCAGTTTTTACCACTTCTTTGAGTCCAAGACGGAGCTTGCCGCCGCCAGCGTCGACCACAGCTGGGCAGAGCACCGGAAGCAGCTCGACCAGACTTTTTCACCGGTGAATGCTCCATTGGAGCGCATTTGGAAGTGTTTCCGGGACTTCCGAGTCGAGCAGGAGCAGATGCAGAAAATACACGGGCGCGTGCTGGGCTGTCCCATCCATTCCCTGGGGGCTGAAGTGAGCACGACGGACGACCGGCTGCGTGACAAGCTCCAGCAGATCCTTTCCCAGTTCATCCGCTACTACGAGAGCGCCATCCGGGATGCTCATCACCAGGGAGTCATTGATGCACCTGACGCACCCGCCTTGGCACGAATCTTGTTTGCCTACGGCGAGGGCTTGCTCCTGCACGCCCGCATGTGGAATGACCTCCGCCACCTCGATGAAATGGAGGCCGGGGCTCGCCACATCCTCGGAGTGAAGGATCTAGCTCACTCTTGATCCCCCTAAGTTCCTGATCTTGATCTCATTTTTGCTTTCAAATTAACCAACCGGTCAACTTCGGCCGCATTCGCTCCCCACCATGCCCCCCCCGCGCATCCTCCTCCCCCTCGCCCTGCTCATCGCCGCTTGCGGTAAACACCCCGAAGGCGGCGCTCACGGCGGTATGCAAATGCCCCCCGCGCCGGTGACTCTCGCCGCTGTTGAGTCACGCGAGCTTGTCGAGTGGGAGGAGTTCACGGGGCGTGTCGAGGCGGTGGAGACCGTCGAGCTGAAGCCACGCGTGGCTGGCTACATCACGCAGGTGCATTTTCAGGCCGGTGCGCTCGTAAAAAAGGGAGACATTCTCTTCACCATCGACCAACGGCCCTTTGAGACCAAACTCCGCGCCGCCAAGGCCGAGGTGCAGCGTGCCGAGGCCAATGCACAGGCCATGAAACGTGAATTCGACCGTGTTTCGGCCCTTTTGGCCGCCAAAGCCATCGCCCCGGAGCAGGCAGAGACTCGTGAAAGCATGTTCAAGCAAGGCCAGGCAGCGCTGGAGGCCTCCAAGGCAGCCGAACACAGCGCGGAGATTGAATTTGAGCACAGCACCGTCGAGGCACCGATCTCCGGCCGCATCAGTCGCACGATGACGACGACTGGGAACTACGTCACTGCTGGCGCCACGCTGCTGACGACCATCGTCAGCGTCGATCCCGTCTATGTGTATGCCGACATCGACGAAAACAGCCTGCTCAAGCTGCAAGCCCTCCAACGCGACCAAACCACCTTCACCAATGGTGACGGGCGCATGCCCGTGGAGCTCCAGCTCTCCAACGAGAAGGATTTCCCGCACAAAGGCCACGTCGAGTCCTTCGACAACCGCCTCGATGCCAGCACTGGCAGCATGGTGCTTCGTGCTGAGTTTTCCAATGCCGACGGCTCGCTCACGCCAGGTCTCTTCGCCCGCATCCGCCTGCCGATGACCGCGAAATACAAGGCGCTGCTCGTCGATGAAAAGAGTATCCTTACCGACCAGGCCAACAAGTATGTGCTAGGTGTGGACGAGTCGAAGCAGCCCGCCGTCTCCGTCTATAAACCCGTCGCCATCGGTCCGGCCATCGACGGCAAGCGCATCATCCGCAGTGGCCTCATAGCCGGCGACAAGATCATTATCAACGGCCAGGCACGTCTGCCGATGCCGGGGATGCCCGTCGCGCCAGTGGAAGGCGAGGCGGCGAAACAGGCAGCTGTGTCCGGTGAGAAATGACGAAACCAGAAGGGCGAATGACGAACCCCAAGTCGCTTCGTCATGCAGCCTTCGCTCCGTCATTCATCATTCTGAATTCCTCATTCGTCATTTCTCATGAACTTCTCTAGCTTCTTCATCACCCGTCCCATCTTCGCGGGCGTGCTGTCGCTGCTCACTTTTATCCTCGGCGCGATCTCGCTGTTTCAGCTTCCGATTTCGGAATATCCGGAAGTCGTGCCGCCGACGGTGATCGTGACGGCGAACTATCCCGGAGCGAATCCGAAGACAATTGCCGAGACGGTAGCCTCGCCGCTCGAGCAGACGGCCAACGGGCTCGAAAACATGCTCTACATGTCGTCGCAGAGCACGGCGAACGGCGTCATGATCCTTACTGTGACCTTCAAGATCGGCACGGACCTCGATCTGGCGCAGGTGCAGGTGCAAAATCGTGTGTCGCAGGTGCTGCCGAAGCTGCCGGAGGAAGTGCGTCGCTTTGGTGTGACCACGGTGAAGTCCTCGCCGGACATGACGCTCGTGGTGCATCTTCTTTCGCCGAATGACCGCTACGACGAGATCTACCTGCGCAACTACGCCACGCTGAATGTGAAGGACGAACTCTCTCGCCTCAATGGCGTGGGCCAGGTGCAGATTTTCGGCGGTGGCGAATATGCGATGCGCATCTGGATTGATCCCGACAAGGCCGCTGCACGCGGATTGACGGCCAGCGACATCGTGAACGCCATCCGCGAGCAGAATATCCAGGTCGCGGCGGGCACCATTGGTCAGCAACCAACCAACGATGTTGCGTTTGAGCTCACGGTGAATGCCAAAGGCCGTTTGATCACGGAAGAAGAGTTTGAGCAGATCATCATCAAAACCGGCCCGTATGGCGAAAAATTGCGTCTGCGCGATGTCGCCCGCGCGGAGATGGGCAGCGGCGAGTATGCGCTGCGCAGTTTGCTGAATAACAAAAAGGCCGTCGGCATGGGCGTGTTTCAGCTTCCGGGCTCGAATGCACTCGCCGTGTCCCAGGCGGTGCGGGCTCGCATGGCCGAGTTGAAGCAAAAAATGCCTGAAGGAGTCGATTATGCCATCGCCTATGACCCGACCGTGTTTGTCGATAAATCCATCGACGCGGTCATTCATACGCTCATTGAGGCGATTTTGCTCGTGGTGCTCGTGGTGGTCATTTTCCTGCAAACTTGGCGTGCATCGATCATTCCGCTCGCAGCCGTCCCGGTGTCGCTGGTGGGCACTTTTGCGGTGATGCATGCGCTGGGCTTCTCGATCAATAATTTGAGCCTCTTCGGCCTCGTTTTGGCCATCGGCATCGTGGTGGATGATGCCATCGTCGTCGTCGAAAACGTCGAGCGAAACATCCGCAACGGCTTGAAGCCCGTCGAAGCGACGCGACAGGCCATGAAGGAGGTGACAGGGCCGATCATTGCTACCGCGCTCGTGCTTTGCGCGGTTTTCATCCCCACCGCTTTCATCAGCGGTCTCAGCGGGCAGTTCTATAAACAGTTCGCGGTCACCATCGCCATCTCGACGGTCATCTCGGCGATCAATTCGCTCACGCTTTCGCCTGCGCTGTCCGCTTTGCTTCTCAAAGGTCATCATGACAAAAAGGAT
>JBIKYV010000280.1:0-2792 GCA_044355075.1 Prosthecobacter sp. | reverse complement strand
CTTCGCCGATGGCAAGGACGGCAGGCCAGAGGTCTTCGCCATGGGCGTGCGCAATCCCTTCCGCCTCTCCGTGGATGACAAGACGGGCACGCTCTACTTCGCCGATGTCGGACCGAACATCATGCCTTCGCTAGGCGTGAAGCCGGATGGCTACGAGGAACTCAATGCCACGCAGACCGCAGGGAACTTCGGCTGGCCGCTCTTTGTCGGGCCAAATGAAGCCCTGCCGCTCTATGATTTTGCCGCGAATAAGGAGGGCAAACGTTACGACCCGCAGTCGCCGGAGAATCTGTCGCCGCGCAACACGGGCATCCAAAAACTGCCACCCGCGAAGCCTGCGCTCATCTGGTATTCGAGCCTGCCTTCGAAGGAGTTTCCCACGGTCGGAAGTGGCGGACGCTCGATCATGGCCGGACCGGTGTATCGCTACGACGCGGCGAATCCCTCTCCCATCAAGCTTCCCGAAGCGCTCGATGGTCGCCTCTTTATCTACGAGTGGATGCGCAACTGGATTCAGACCGTGAAGCTCGGCACCCTAGGGCCGGAGATCGAGCCCTTTGTGCCGACCTGGAATCTGCGCCGCCCCATCGACATGAAGATCGGTTCCGATGGTGCGCTTTACATGATCGAGTATGGCGACCAGTGGTGGGAGAACAACGACAGCCGCATCGTGCGCGTCGTGTATCGTCGCGGTAATCGTGCGCCCGTTGCACGGATCAGCGCGAGTGAAACAGCGGGCAAACAACCGCTCGCGCTCACCTTTGATGCGGCTGCATCGAGCGATCCCGATGGCGATGCACTGAAGTTTGTCTGGAGCATCGCGGGCAAAGAACAGACCGGCGACGGTGCGAAGTTGGCACACACCTTTGATCAACCCGGCAGCTATGAAGTCAGCGTGACTGCGCTCGATGCCAGCGGCGCGAAGAGCACCGCGAAGGAGATGATTCACGTCGGCAATGGTCGGCCCATCGTGCGCTTCCAGTCACCCGCGCATGGTTCGTTCTTTGAGTGGGATTCCAAGATTCCTTACCAGGTGTCCGTCACCGAAACCGATGGCGACCCGGTGCAGACCAATCTCGCCGCCGTGCAGGGCGAGTTCCGTGGTCGCCGTTTTGCCAGCGAGGGCAACGAGGATGTGAGCGATCCCGGACTCGCCATGATGCGCGCCAGCACCTGCTTTGCCTGCCACATGGCCGACACACCATCGGCCGGTCCGCCTTACAAAACCGTCGCCTTGAAATACAAGGACGACCCCGCTGCGGCCGAACGACTCGCACAGAAAGTCCTCAGCGGCGGCACCGGCGTGTGGGGGCAGCTTCCCATGCCGCCACATCCACAGCACAGCATCGATCAACTCCGCCGCATGGTTGCCTGGGTGCTCTCGCTCAAAGACGATCCCGCCAGCCCGCCGCAGTCCGGAGCCAGCGGCACCTTCCCCGCGCCGAAGAAGCCGGAGAAAGGCACCCGCGTGGACGAAGGCGTGCTCATCCTCACCGCCGCTTACACCGACGATGGCAAGCAAGCAACGATGCCGCGCCTGCGTGGTGAAAGCACGGTGGTGCTGCATTCCCGCCGCAAAAAAGCCGCGCTCTATGACGAGAACCACGGCATGGCCTATGTCGAGCACGCCTACGGGGAGAAGGCCATCGTCGGCCACTTCAAAGACGGCACCCACATCCTCTGGCGCGATCTGAACCTCACCGGCATCTCGCGTATCACCGTCCGCGCCGGCTGCTTCGATACCCAGGGCGGCACCCTCGAACTCCGCCGCGGCTCACCCACCGGCCCTTTGCTGGCCAGTGTCGCAGTGAAGCCCTCCGGTCAGGCCGACTCAGGCGAGTTTCTCTCCATCCCCGCCACGCTCAAGAACGCCAACGGCCTCACCGACGTCTGCGTCGTCGCCCGCTGCGCCGACAAGAACACCGAACTCGGCCTGAACTGGATCGAGTTCCAACCGTGATGCGATTTGTCGTGAAACACACACTCACCCATCAAGACGACAAAAAGATCGCAGACAAAAATATGCAGACTCGAACACCATTTTTCTGTCTCACATCTTTTTGTCTTTTAATCAACGCACTCCCCGCCGCCGAGCCAATCACCAACTCCCTCGGCATGAAGCTCATGCCCATTGAGTCCGGCACGTTCACGATGGGCCAGGACGGGCCGCCGATGGAGGATTATCTGCGGCAGAAGCGGTTTGGCGAGATGCACAAGGACATCGACCGGATCGACTTCGATGAGAAGCCCGCGCATCAGGTCACGATCACGCAGCCGTTTCAGATCGGCGTCACGGAGGTCACGGTGGCGCAGTATCGACAGTTCGATCCCGAGTTCAAAAAGAACGATCCGAAGTCGAAGCCAGCCGACGATGATGCGGCAAGCGGTGTGACTTGGGACAAGGCGGTGGCGTTTTGCGAGTGGCTCACGAAGAAGGAAGGCAAGACGTATCGCCTGCCGACCGAGGCGGAGTGGGAATATGCCTGCCGCGCTGGCACGACGACGCTTTTCCATACCGGCGACACTTTGCCGGACGGGCATCAAAAGTGGTTCGGCGAGGACAACTTCCGAGGCGTGTATTTTCCGCCGGGACCGATGCCGCGTGAGTATGACTGGCGGAATGTCGGGAAGCCTGCGGCGAGCTTGAAGCAGGGGCAAATCATCGGGCTGACTCATCCCGTGGAGGAATCGAAGGCAGGTGGCACGGGTTCCTTACGCGTGGCGCAGAAGTCGCCGAATGCCTGGGGCCTCCATGACATGCATGGCAACTTGGCGGAGTGGTGCAGCGATTG
>JBIKYV010000279.1:0-2794 GCA_044355075.1 Prosthecobacter sp. | reverse complement strand
GTCTGAGAATCCCAAAAACTGGGTAGCTAAAAAATGACCCACAACGCCACCAAGGATGCCCAGCGTTATGGTGCGGAAAAGTCCCTTCGAATCATTCCCTGGATGCAGCAGCTAGCCTAAAGCGCCGCCGATAGACCAACAATGATCCAAGACAAAATTTCCATAGGCATTTATGGTACAACGCAACAAAGCAGACGATCAATCCAGATTTTCTCTGTCAATCCCATGACTCCAGAACGCGCATTTCTTGCCAGCCTCGTCAGCAGCGCCTAGCCTTCCAACTCATGAGTTTTCGCACCACATTGTTCCTATTGATCGCCGCTGCCCTGCTAGGGGCCGCTATTTTAGGGATCGAGCGCTACCTACCCAGCACGCGTGAATTAGCCGAAATGCGCAAAGGCCCCGTCCGCTTCGATCCCAAAAAGATCACGCAGATCGAGATCGAACATCCAGGAACTAGCGATCAGATCAGCCTACAGTGGGATGGCGGCCAGTGGTGGGTACGCCAGCCTTTCAATGACTTGGCAGACCCTGAACGCGTAACTAAACTGCTGGCGGAAATCCAAGCCACTGGCTGGCTACAACGCGTGCACCGCAGTGAGTTCAACGATGACGCCTGGGACCGCACCCTGCTGGACAAGCCGCGACATCGGATTCGCCTCAATGAGGGCGCAATCTGCGTGCTCGACCTCGCCGTAGGTGCCGCCTCCCCGGTGGAAGGCAGTCATTACGTCGCTCTTCAACCTACTACAGAAAAAGCCAAACCGGCAGCCTATGCGGCACGCACGCCCTTGCCCGAGATGCTGAAGGCCACATCCGCCGAGTGGCGTGATAGCAAGCTACTGAGGCTGCCAGCCGACCTTGTGACCGGAGTCAAGCTAGCCCATGCGGGTGGTCAGATCGAGCTACTACGCGCTGATGATAAATCAGCATGGGAATTGGTGAAACCCTTGCGCGTTCGGGGCAGTACTGAGCGCATCAATGATCTGCTTTCCACCCTGCTAAACCTGACTGTCAAAAGCGCCACCGAACCTGCTGCGGGTTCCAAGGCTGTGCCCTCGGTGACTGTGCCGGGCCTAACTGGACAGGAACTACGCGTCCAACTGACACTGAAAGGCTTCGTCAAACCTGTCGAAATCACTTTAGAAAAGCCTGAGGCTGCAGGCACCTCAGAAACCACTGCATCCATGAATCTGCGTAAGCCGGTATTCACCGTTATCTCAAAGTCCCTGAACTCACTCTGGACAGAGCCCAACCAGCTGCGCGACCGCATGATAGCCAGGATCGACCGCGATGCGGTCAATGCCATCCAGATCACTAGCGCTCTGCACTTGCCGATTCAGATGGAAAAACGTGACGATTCATGGTTCATCCAGCGCAACAAACGTTGGTCCGCCGCGAATGGTGACCGCATCACCCGCTTTTTTGAGGCCCTGAATGCCTTTCAGGTGCTAGAATTCACCTCCGACAGCGCGGCTAACCTAACCCCTTATGGCCTAGATGCGCCCTTCTTGAATGTGACCTGGAGCACAGCCGAGAAAAAGACAACGCTTCAGTTTGGCGCGAATGCGGACAGCACAGAATTCTTCGCGAAGTATGCAAATGAGCCTTCCGTGCTGCGTGTCGATGCATCCATCCTGCCGTCCATACCTCAGGAAGGCATCAAATGGAAAGGTCTAGGCATCCTGCGCTTCAGTCAGTTCGCTCTGAGGCAGATCAGCCTTTCAGCAGGGACAGCTCCCCCTACCCGGCTAGGCTACGATCCCACAACGGCTCAGTGGACTGGCAGCCGTGCAGGCAAAGACATCTCACCCCTGATTGACCGAGTCAAAGCGGACCGTCTGGCCAATTTGCTCGCCAAACTAAACGTTCAGGACTGGGTAGGCGACACCACTGCGGCGATTCCGTTGCTGCAAAATCCCGCGCTACGCGTCGTCATCACCTTAGGGGAACCAGGTAGCAGCAAAGGTCCGACTCATGACATAGTGCTCAGCTTCAGCCCCACCCAGGCTGACAACATGAACGCAGCCCTGTTTTACGGCCAACTTCAGGGAGATGCTGACATTTTCTATATTGCACGAAGCACCTTACTAGAGCTTCTAGCTCCGGTGTTTCGCTCACAGGATAACTAGCACATGAAACAGCAATGTGCAGTCTTCTGAAAATGGCTTTACCCCCCAAAGCATGGTTCAGCATACCGTTAGGCCGCGCGCGCGCATGTCGCGAAACCAGCGGACATACTCCGGCACGCCCTGCGCGATGGTAGTCGTCGGTCGAAAATTCAGCAGGCGCACGGCTTTACTCACATCCGCCGAGGTCAGCGGCACATCACCGGGCTGATCGGGCAGCTGACGGACCTGGGCTTTTTTGCCCACGGCTTCTTCAATCGTGGCGATAAGGTCATTCAGTGTCACAGTCTGGGAACCTCCAAGGTTGAAGATGTCACAAAGAGGACCGTTTCGGTAGTTTACCGCCCCAAAAATGCCATCCACAATATCGCTGATGAAGGTGTAATCGCGAGCCGTGCTGCCATCGCCATACTTGTCGATAGGCTGACCATCCTCGATAAGGCGGGTGAACTTTGAAATGGCAAGGTCGGGACGCTGGCGGGGGCCATAGACCGTAAAAAAACGCAGGCACACCGTGCGTATGCCATGCAGGTGGCTGTAGTTCGAGCACATCTGTTCTCCCGCCATTTTGGTCATAGCGTAGGGGCTGATGGTCTGCAAAATCGGGTCCTCTTCGCTAAAAGGCACTTTCTTATTCACCCCATAAACGGAAGAGCTGCTAGCGA
>JBIKYV010000140.1:0-10197 GCA_044355075.1 Prosthecobacter sp. | reverse complement strand
TGTCACTCTGCACGATCTTGAGACGGCTGAAACCATTCTGATTATTGGGCAAAACCCAGGAACGAATCACCCCAGAATGTTGAGTAGTCTGCAACGCGCCGTCGAAGCAGGAGCGACCATCATCGCCGTGAATCCGATGAAAGAGGCAGGCCTCACTGGTTTCATGCATCCCCAGCAGGTCAAAGGAGTCATCGGCATGGCCACGCCTCTGGCCAAGCAATTTCTCCAAGTTCGACTCAACGGAGATCAAGCTTTGTTGAAAGGTATCGCCAAAACACTGATGGAAGATGGCACTATCGATGTTGATTTCATCGAAACACACACGCGCGGCTTTGATGAGTATCTTGAGCATCTGAAATCGCTCGACTGGCCTGAGCTGGAGCGCGTGAGCGGCATCTCAAAATCCGAGATTCAAAAAGCAGCTAGGCAGGCAGCCTCAGGAGGCCGAAAAGTCATCACGTGCTGGGCCATGGGACTGACGCAGCACAAAAATGCGGTCGCGACTATCCAAGAAGTCGTCAACATTCATCTGATGCTTGGCGCAGTAGGGCGTGAAAGTGCGGGCCTATGCCCAGTGCGTGGCCACAGCAATGTGCAGGGAGACCGCACCATGGGCGTGTTTGAAAAGATGCCTGATGGGTTCATGGATCGCCTGGAGGCTGTCTTTCAGTTTAAAGTGCCCAGGCATCATGGCTGGGATACCGTGGCAGCGATCAAGGCGATGCATGATGGCAAAGGAAAAGTATTTTACGCCCTAGGGGGAAACTTTCTTCAAGCCACACCAGACACGGAATACACAGCAGAAGCACTGCGTCGATGCTCGCTGACCGTTCATGTTTGCACCAAACTGAACCGCAGCCACCTGATCACTGGTAAAACTGGGCTAATTCTCCCCTGCCTGGGACGAAGTGAAATCGACTGGCGAAAAGATGGCCCCGCATTCTTGACTGTCGAGAATAGCATGAGCGTGGTTCACCAATCTCAAGGCCAACTGGAGCCAGCTTCGCCTTATCTATTGAGTGAGCCTGAGATCGTCGCACGCACGGCGGCCGCAACTCTCGGGAAAAAATCTTGCGTGGATTGGCTTTGGCTTATCGAAGACTACGACCGAATCCGCGATGTTATTGAGCGTGTCGTTCCCGGTTTCGAAAGCTTTAACGAACGCGTGCGTAAGCCTGGCGGCTTCTATCTTCCCAGCACAGCGCGTGATTTGCAATGGCCCGTGCCTGGTGGCCGGGCGATCTTCTTCACTCATCCCCTGAATTGCGTTCAAACAAGCCATGGCCAGTTACTTCTACAAACGATGCGCAGCCATGATCAGTTCAATACGACGGTCTATGGCTTGAATGATCGTTATCGGGGCATTGGCAACGAGAGACGCGTCATTTTCATGAATCCAAATGACATGAAAGAGCGGGGCATCAGCCCCGTCAGTCCTGTGGATATTCAAAGTCACTTCCAAGGCACGGTGCGCGAAGCCAAAAGATTCTTGGCTATTCCATACGATATCCCATCCGGAAGCTGTGCCGCCTATTTTCCAGAGGCCAACGTCTTGGTGCCGATTGATAGCTTTGCGGACATCAGCCTTACCCCGACTTCAAAGAGCGTTATTGTCACCGTCTGCCCTGCTTCTGTAAGCTGATGCATCATGGTAGCTTTTGCACATTAGAGAAACAAAAGCTCATCATCGCTTTGCAAAGCTGGCGGAAGAGGTGGGATTTGAACCCACGGTGAGGTTTCCCCCACGCCTGATTTCGAGTCAGGTACCTTAAACCACTCAGCCACTCTTCCTTTAATTAACTCTTTTGAGACTAGCGGGTTGGTGTGGCTTGGCAAGAAGAGGCTAGCATCTTTTTAACCGCCATATTCCTTTCCATATTCCCCCTCAATCGATCCTTGCGGAGGCAGAACCCGTAAAATCCATTTGTACAGGTCACGGCTCACTTCAGCGCGCTGAACATCATGAAGCAAAAGATGATGGCTACGAGTGTACCACAGCAGACGCTTCTGTCTGGAGCGAACCTGGGAAAACAGAGACTGCACCTGCTCTGGAGTACTGATCACATCATGTGGCGACGCCAAAAACAGCACAGGCATACGTAACTGATGTGCCGCCTCTGAATTGTTATCCAAAAGCCGCCCCAACTCTGCGAGCAAGCGGAGGCTAAAACTAGATACATGATGCGGCGTTCGATTCATCTGCTCACCATGCGTAGTCTGGCTCGTGACTTGAATTTTGGATTCATCCATACCTGCGAGTTCACCCAACGAAAATCGGGTCCGTGGAGCTAAGTGAGCCGCCGTATCAAGCAGCCATCGCCGAAAATCACTAACAGTCACTCGAAGCCCAGCCACCGGAGAAGCGAGCACAATACCTGCCGGATCATGGCGGTCTGAGAGTAACCGACCTGAAGTGTGCAGGCAGATGAGGCTGCCCATGCTCTCTCCATACCAGAAGACCGGAATGCGAGGATGTGTTTTCTCGACGAGAAGATGAAACGTCTCCAGATCATATAGCCACTGATGCGCTGAACGAATATCTCCGCGCTGGGAAATCACAGGATCATTACCCTGACCTCGCAAATCATAAGCATAGACGCCTACGCCTTGCTTGGGCAAGGCATCGGCGATGAACCAGAAATCTGAAGATGCACCACTGAGCCCATGAACGGCGATAACTATGGCTTGTGTCCTTTGCCCATCGACTGGGAGCCATTTTTGATATGGCATGACTTTTCCGTCATAGCTGGTCCATTGTCCCTGTCCTAGACTTGGACGCTGAACCGTCTGACGCAAGGAGCTACAGCCTACCATCAATAGGACTAGCCAAGCAGCGTAAATGATAGGGCTATGCATCATCAGGAAGCAGCAAGTTCCGCATGAATTGAAGATTGAACCAAAACAGCGTGAGCATGATGAAAATCCGCGAATGCATATTGAGGAGGAATTTCATGAGCCAATATTCTCGGATAGCGAAACTGCATCAGCCGCGACTGCTGACGTTGGATTTAGCAGCCTTTGTAGCAGTTTGCACACAGGATGTTCCTTATCGAGTGTACTGGCATCGTCTGACCCCAAAAACGACATCCAGACGCGTAGGAGCAAGAAAGCTACATGTGGTTTTTGGAGGTGTAAATCGGTATCAAAATCATACCTCTCGCAGCCAACCACATAACTCCAAACACAGCTCCATGCGAAAAGGCGGAAGACAAGCCCCAGATTAACACCCAAGTCCGCTAGGTTGTGATTTGGCGGAGAAAGTGATGAACAAAATGACTCACTCGCTCGCTAAACTAAGCATTAGTTTCATCTCCATGAACGACAAAAAGAAAAAGCGCGGATCGTTTCCGATCCGCGCTTTCTTGAAATTTGGCTTATCTCAACAAACTTTTTTATGATCAAGCGTAACTGGCTTGTTGGCCTTTGATGTCACGCTTTTTGATCCAAGGCATCAGCGCACGAAGCTTAGCACCCGTTTTTTCGATGGGGTGCTTCTCGCCATCTTTGAGGAGTTTATTGAATGTCTTGTAGCCGGTTTCGGTTTCCTTGATCCACTCCTTGGCAAATTTGCCAGTCTGGATGTCTTTGAGAGCCGCCTTCATGCGCTTCTTCACCGAAGCGTCGATGATTTTAGGACCAACCTTCACATCACCCCACTTAGCAGTCTCCGAGATCGAGAATCGCATACCTGCGATACCGGATTCATTCATCAGATCGACAATGAGCTTAAGTTCGTGCAAGCACTCAAAATAGGCCATCTCAGGGCTGTAACCTGCCTCGACGAGGACTTCAAAGCCGGCCTGAACCAAAGCACTGGTGCCACCGCAAAGCACTGTCTGCTCACCGAAAAGGTCCGTTTCAGTTTCTTCTTTGAAGGTAGTCTCAATGACACCACCACGTGTTCCGCCAATGCCGTGAGCCCAAGCTAGCGCAATCTTCTTGGCTTTCTTGTCAGCATTTTGGTAAATGGCAATCAGAGCAGGAACACCCTTTCCTTCGGTGTATTGACGACGCACAATGTGCCCAGGGCCTTTAGGAGCCACCATGATGACGTTCACATCTTTGGGTGGAATGACTGTCTTGTAGTGAATCGCGAATCCGTGAGAGAAAAGGAGCGTTTTGCCCTTGGTCAGGTTCGGAGCGATGTCGTTCTTGTAAACACCACCGATTTTGGTGTCAGGCACAGCGACAAAGATAACGTCCGCTTTTTTCACAGCTTCAGCGGTGTCGAACACTTTTAGTCCCTTTTCCTCTGCCACTTGGCGACTCTTGGAGCCTTTGTAGAGGCCAATAATGACATTAACGCCGCTTTCCTTAAGGTTGAGGGCGTGGGCGTGGCCCTGGGAGCCGAAGCCGATGACAGCGCAGGTCTTGCCTTTGAGCGGTTCAAGGCTGGCGTCTTTTTCTGTGTAGATTTTCGCGGGCATGTGTTGGTTAGGGTCTGGATATAGGGCGCGGAGATTGGTTCATCCCCTGCGGATGGTCAAGGAAGAGTTGCCAACCAGCATTGGCAAACAGAGATAGGCCGTTATTAGCCGTGGCAAGGACTTGATGAAAAAGCGAACCCGCGTCGAGCGCACTTGGAATCAATTCGTCACCGGGTTGCCTGATTTCTCTAGCTTGTCGTGATGACTATACACTTCTAGCCTATGGAGAAATCTTTTCATGTTGGAATCCATACTTTCCCTGCTCTTCTCGATCCAATCCCAAGCCCTGCAGTTTGGCGCATCACGCTTGTCATGACACCGGAGGAAAAGCATCTACAACCTGACCTTCATGGAGCCAGAAACGAAGCCGACCTCTCCCTGGACTCACTGTCCCGTATTGCACCAAGATCGATTCATCTTGGTGATCAACAAGCCTGCCGGAGTGCTCTCGCACCCGAACAATGGTAAGGCCAATGGGAAACATGCGGCAGCTTTTGCGGGTAATTATGACACCGAGGCCCGCTGCTTTCATAGCGCAGCAGGCAAGCTGTGGCTCATCCATCGGCTCGATCAGGACACTTCCGGTGTGCTCTTGGCAGCCTTTGATGAGCAAACAGCACAACGCTCGAGAATGCTTTTTGAAGACCAGGCCATCCAAAAGCACTACTTAGCGGTGGTCCGTGGACACCCTACAGCCACTCGAGGTGTCTGGCTTGACCATCTGACGACTTCCGCTTCTCAGGTCGGTGTGCGCACGCAGGTTCTCAAAGGTCGCCCCACTAATGCTGAGCTACACTATCTAGTGAAAGGCAGGAGCGATGAGCATCGGGTCAGTCTTTTGGACATCCAATTGATCACGGGAAAGACCCACCAAATTCGTGTACAGGCAGCCTCCCGACAGCACCCGCTCGCCGGTGATGATGTCTATGGCGATTTTTCACTGAACAAACGTCTCAAGCAGTCCGTGTATCTGCGCCGACTGGCGCTCCATGCTCGCTGTCTTGAGTTTAAGCATCCAGCATCGGGCTTGAAAACCGTGATCGAGGCCCCAGTACCAAACGATCTGCATGAACTGATGAAGACCCTGCATTAGCGGCGTGAGCAGGCCTTGACCAAAGCCAGCGTCCATCTACTCTCCGCGCCCGTTTTTGCCCTACCGTACGAACTTTCAACCCCCTGAAATCGCCATGAGCACCCCCACCACCCATGAATTCCAGGCAGAAGTGAAACAGGTCTTGGATATCGTCATCCACAGCCTCTACACCGACCGCGAAATCTTCATTCGCGAATTGGTCTCCAACGCCGCTGACGCTCTGGAGAAAATGCGCCTGACTCAACTGACTGAAAAAGATATCTTCCAGGCCGAAAAGCCCCTGGAAATCAACATAACGACAGATGAAAGCGCAGGCACGCTCACCATCGCCGACACCGGCATCGGCATGACCCGCGCCGAATTGGTTGAAAACCTTGGCACCATCGCCCACTCAGGCTCCAAAGCATTCGCCTCTGCTTTAAAAAATGCAGGTAAAGGAGGCGATGCCTCGCTCATCGGACAGTTCGGCGTCGGGTTCTACTCCGCCTTCATGGTTGCCGAAGAAGTGCAGGTTTATACACATTCCTGGCGTGGCGAGTCAGAGCATCTCTTGTGGTCCAGCACCGGCGTAGGAACTTACAGCATTGACGGAGCTCCAGACCAAGATCGCGGCTGCCGAATCGTCATCAAGCTAAAAGAAGATGCCAAAGACTTTGCCAAAACCTGGAACGTCAAAAGCGTACTTGGCAAGTATTCCAACTTCGTCGGATTCCCCATCACCCTCGACGGGGAGCGCGTGAATACCGTCGAGGCGATCTGGCTGAAGAGCAAAGATTCTGTGACCGAAGAGGCATATGAGTCCTTCTACAAGTTCACGGCCAAGGCTTTCGACAAGCCCAGCTACCGCCTACATTTCCAAGCAGATGCTCCTCTAGTCATCAATGCACTGCTTTTTTTGCCTGAGCAAAACATGGAAATGTTTGGCATGGGCCAGATGGAACCAGGCGTAGCGCTTTACTGCAAAAAAGTGCTGATCGACCCAAGTCCGTCCAAGCTCTTGCCTGACTGGATGCGTTTCGTCAAGGGTGTCATCGACTCCGAAGATCTACCTCTAAACATTTCACGCGAGTCGATGCAAGACAGCGCACTGGTGCGAAAACTGGGTGAAGTCGTCAGCAAGCGATTGCTTAAATTTCTGGATAAAGAAGCCCAGGACGACGCCAAAAAATTCCAGGATTTTTATGCAAAATTCAGTCGCTTCTTCAAAGAAGGTATTGCGACCGATCACACCAACCGCGACGCCATTGCCAAGCTGCTGCGCTACGAATCCAGCATGACCGGAAAAGGCGAAGTCATCAGCCTCTCGGATTACGTGAAGCGGATGAAGGAAGACCAAAAGGCGATTTACTATCAAGTGGCTCCAAGCCGTAGTGCCATCGAAGGCGGTCCCTACCTCGAAGCCTTCCAATCGAAAGGCTACGAGGTGCTGTTCCTTTACGAAAGCATCGACGAATACGTCGTCTCCATGTTGCCAGAGTTTGAAGGAA
This sequence comes from Prosthecobacter sp., assembly GCA_044355075.1. GTDB lineage: Bacteria > Verrucomicrobiota > Verrucomicrobiia > Verrucomicrobiales > Verrucomicrobiaceae > Prosthecobacter. The sequence continues at coordinate 3,190 of JBIKYV010000140.1, read as the reverse complement.
AAAAACTGCAAGCTGTGAACAGCCCCGATGTCGATCTGGGCGATGTCACGGCCGAAGGCGATTCACTAAGCGAAGCTGACATCACTACTTTTGCCAATTGGCTCAAAGAGACACTGGGAGCAGGAGTCGAAGATGTAAGGCCAGGCAAACGCCTCGTCAGCGCACCCGCCCTGGCCATCACGCCCGAAGGAGAAATGGCGCCTCAAATGCGTCAGATGATGAAGGCTCTGAAGCCTGATGAAATCGAAGCGCCCAAAGTCATCTTGGAAATCAATCCAAGACATGAACTGGTCAAAAAGGTGCATCAGCTCCGCAGCCAAGATGCAGACCTAGCCACCCTCCTCAGCGAACAAATTCTCGACAACGCCCTGCTCAGTGCCGGTCTTCTCGATGACACCCAACGCGTCGTGTCCCGGACGGAAAAGATCATGGCGCGCATTACAGCTTAGGATGGAAATGCTCTCCACCCCAAAAACCACGAGCTGTGCTGGCTCGTGGTTTTTGTTTTGATCTGACTTCTGACCTCAGTTGCGGCCTTGCCTGACAGGGGATCGGGGGTTATTCAGCCAGCTTATGCCTGCCCTCTCTATCCAGCCACGCGCACGTTTATTTCACGGTCATGTGTGGGTCTATGCCACGGAAATCAAGGCCAGGTTTGGCAATCCACAGCCGGGGGATGTGGTGCAGCTTCAAGATGCGCGCGGAAAGCCGCTAGGCAGTGCGATTTACAATCCGCAGTCACAGATCAGCGCGCGGCTCTTTTCCTACCGACGCCAGGACCTCGACTTGGATTTTTTCATCCGTCGCTTGGAGAGAGCTCTTCGCGCTCGTGAAGCAGCGGGTGTGGATACGCAGCTTTGCAGGCTAGTCTGGAGTGAATCTGATGGTTTACCGGGAGTTATTGTGGATCGCTATGGCGACTATTTGGTGCTGCAAACGCTCACACTCGCCATGGCTCAGCGCCAGGAACTCATCGTGCAGGCTTTGGTGCAAGTGCTTGCACCTAAAGGCATCATCCAGCGCAATGAAGGTAACGTGCGCAAAGCCGAGGGACTGGATCAGGTCAAAGGGCTCGTCTGGGGCGAACTGCCGGAACCCTATGTCGTGCGTCATGGAGGTAGTGCTTTTCACGTGGATCTCCTGGAAGGTCAAAAAACGGGCTTGTACCTAGATCAACTCGATAATTATCAGCAAGTTGCTGCTCTAGCACGTGGACGCCGCGTACTAGACTGCTTTACCAATCAAGGTGGCTTCGCCCAGGCCTGCGCGTTAGCCGGAGCCGCAGAAGTAACGGCGGTTGATGTCAGCGAAAGCGCCATCGCGACTGCTGGGCGCAATGCTGAAATCTCAGGCGCTAACGTGCGCTTTTTGGCTGCTAACTGCTTTGATTATTTAAAGCAGCAAGAATCCTCAGGAGTCACCCATGATTTGATCATCCTGGACCCGCCTTCCTTCACGAAGACCAAGGCTTCGGTCAAAGATGCCATGCGAGGCTACAAAGAGATTCATCTGCGTGCGATGAAAATGCTGCCTCCAGGTGGCATTTTGGCGACATTTAGCTGCAGCCACCACGTCAGCCGCGGTGAATTTCATGCCTCCATCGAAGACGCTGCGGTGGATGCACGCAAAACCTTACGCCGAGTAGCCACCTACAGTCAAAGACCAGACCACCCCATCTTGGCGACGATTCCAGAGACGGAATACCTAACGGGTTACGCCTACGAAGTAATCGCATCATGGTGATTCATTCGTGACACGAATGGCCGTTGCGGGCGGCGAATCGCGGCCTAGTCTCGTAGTGTGAGCTACCAGGTTTTTGCCAGAAAATATCGCCCCAAAACATTCGCCGACGTGCTCGGCCAAGAGCACGTCGTGCGCACCCTGCGCAATGCCATTGCCCAAGATAGGCTGGCCCATGCCTACCTCTTTGTCGGACCTCGTGGCACAGGAAAAACCTCCACCGCCCGTATCTTTGCCAAAGCACTGAATTGCCCAGGTGGGCCTAGTATTGACTTTGACCCCGAAGACCCAATCTGCAAAGAAATCGCCGAAGGAAACAGTCTAGACGTCCTGGAGATCGACGGAGCCAGCAACAACGGAGTAGATCAGGTGCGTGACCTGCGGGAGAGCGTGAAATATGCGCCTGCCAAGAGCCGCTATAAAATCTACTACATTGATGAAGTTCACATGCTTTCAACGGCGGCTTTCAACGCACTGTTGAAGACACTTGAGGAACCTCCACCTCATGTGAAGTTCATCTTTGCCACCACAGAGGCGAACAAGATCCTGCCTACCATCATCAGCCGCTGTCAGCGCTTTGATCTCAGGCGCATTCCGCTGGGCATCATTGCCAAGCATTTGCTGCACATCGCTAGCTTGGAAAGCGTCGATCTGGATGAAAAAGCTGCTTTTGCGATTGGCAAAGGGGCTGATGGCGGCATGCGAGATGCGCAGTCCATGTTGGATCAGTTGGTGGCCTTCTGTGGAAACAAAATCCGCGAACAGGACGTGCTAGATGTCTTCGGCTTCACTGGCATTGAGACCGTGGTTCAGCTAACACAGCAGATCTTAGAAAGCGATACCGTTGGCGCTTTGCAGCAAGTCCATGACACCAGTGAAGCTGGCAAAGATCTAGGCAAGCTTTTGGCCGACTTAATCCAGCACTTCCGCACCTTACTCGTCAGCCAGGCTGACCCTGAAACGGGTGCCGAAGATCTTGCTCCTGAAATCGCTGAACGAGTCGCAGCTCAGTGCCAAATGGCGACCACGGAGCAATTGCTCCGCGTGGTCGATGGTCTGGCTGAAGTGGACGCAAGGATGCGCTGGACGACAAACAAGCGCCTGCATCTCGAACTCGGCATGATCCAAGCCGTCCAGCACCTTAACGAAGTCAGTCTGAGTGATGTGATCGAGGCGCTCGATCATGGACCGGGCGGCCCTACACCAAAAGCTCAAGCCCGCCCTGCGCAGGTCACAAGCGCACGATCCGCAGCACCGGCCCCTGAACGAGTGGACAAAGCAATACTAGCGACGCCAGCTACCGCGACAACTCCAAGCCAAGTTACTCCGACGCCGGCCCTGGAAGTTGAAAAACTCGCTGAGCCCACTCCTGCCCTGACGCCTCAACCCAAGCCTGAGCTTGCATTGAGTCCACCGCCGGAAGCTCCCAAAGCTTCCACCGAAATCGACG
>JBIKYV010000278.1:0-2798 GCA_044355075.1 Prosthecobacter sp. | reverse complement strand
CGCGGAGAACGGCCCCGATTGGCAGCGGCATATCGGCACCAAGAACCAGCGCCGCGATCTGGCGAACCGGTTTTAGGACGCGAAAGACCCGTTCAAGGTGGTGATTGTGCGCGACATTTGGCTGACCGGGTTTGACGCGCCCTGCCTGCACACGATGTATGCCGACAAGCCGATGCAGGGCCACGGCCTCATGCTGGAGAAGCACGGCATCGCCTGCGACGTGCTGCACGGCAGCGATTGGAAGAAAGCGGTGGGCGACGGCAAGAAGACACTCTTTGCCCTGCCAGCCCTGCAAGAGCACATCCTCGAACAGGAAGACGGCAAGACCCGCTGGAACCAGGTCATCACCGAGCTGTCCCGCGCGTTGATGAACGCCTCCGCGTTCACCCTTCGGGCTGCCTGTCGGCAGTCTGTCTCGCTCCGCTCGGCTGCCCTCTGCGCCGCGAGCGATGAGGCAACGGAGATTCGCGATGACGTGGCCCTCTTCCAAGCGATCCAGGCCGCGCTGAACAAGAAGGACAGCGGCAACCGCAAGACACCCGAGCAGATCGACGCCGCCGTGCGCCAGCTCGTGAGCAAGGCGATCACGACCGACGGGCAGGTCATTGATGTCTTCACCGCCGCCGGATTGCCCAAGCCGGACATCTCCATTCTGAGCGACGGCTTCCTCGCAGAAGTGCGCGGCCTCAAACACAAGAACGTCGCCGCCGAGCTGCTGGAGAAACTGCTGAAGGATGAACTCAAGGTGCGCTCGAAGCGGAACCTCGTGCAGAGCCAGCTCTTCAGCGACAAGCTCACGAAGACCCTCAACGCCTACCACAACCACGCCATCAGCACGATGGAGGTGATCGAGCAACTGATTCGCCTCGCAAAGGACCTCGACGCCGCCACCAAGCGCGGCGAAGACCTGGGCCTGACCGACGATGAGATCGCGTTGACTCCTTCGCTCCCGCTCAGTCGGGCTACGCCCAGCGCTTTGCGCTGTCTGTTTCGCTCGCCTCCCAGCGGCTCAGCTCTACGACGCCCTCGCCGCCAACGAGTCCGCCGTGCGGGCCATGGGCGACGACAAGCTGAAGGTCATCGCCGCCGAGTTGATCACGATGGTGCGCAAGAGCGTGACGATCGACTGGACGCTGCGCGAGGGTGCGAGGGCAAAGATTGGCTTCCTCGCTGCCGCCACTCGGTCGGCCTGCGGCCTGTGCTTTGCACAGCCTGTCTCAGTCGCCCCGCTCCTTCGGCTCGCGTCATGGTGAAACGCATCCTGAACAAGTATGGCTATCCGCCCGATTTGCAGGAGGAAGCCGTGAAGACCGTGCTCCAGCAGGCGGAGCTGCTTTGTGCGGATTGGGTGTGATCTTCACCCCACCTCCATCATTCGCTTCTTCTTGGGTTTGCCGGCGCTGATGAATTCAACATCAGCGGCTACAACCTTGTATTCGGGACATAGTGTGTCGGCGTCGCAGCCTTGGCCGGTGACGTTATTCACCATGGCTTCGGGGAAGTGGAAGGTGGTGTAGAGGATGCCAGGCTTCACTTCATCGGTGACGCGGGCTTCGAGTTCGACCTCGCCGCGGGCGCTGCTGAGGCGGACGCGGTCGCCGGTGCGGATGGATTTGCGCTGGGCGTCGGCGGGATTGATGGAGAGGTAGTCCTGCACGACGATCTCGCTGTTGCCGGTGCGGCGGGTCATGGTGCCGCAGTTGTAGTGCTCCAAAATGCGGCCAGTGGTCAGGATAAAAGGGAACTCGGCACCGTTGATCTTCAGCTCAGTGGACTCTTTCCAGTCGAAGTAATGGAAGTGGCCTTTGCCGCGCTTGAACTCGGTCTGGTGGAGGATTTGCGTGTCCACACCGCCTTCTTGCACGGGCCACTGCTTGCCGTTGATGTCGAGATTGGCCCAGGTGATCCCTTTGAAGAACGGGACAATCTTGGCGATCTCGGCGAGCACGCCGTCGGGCGTGTAATCGGCCTGCGGGAAGCCGAAGCGCTGCAAGATCTCGCACATGATCTGGCCGTCGGGCTTGGTGCCTTCGAGGGGCTTCACGGTGGCGTTCACGCGCTGCACGCGACGTTCGGCATTGGTGAAGGTGCCGCTCTTTTCGAGGAAGGAGGACGCGGGGAGGATGACGTGCGCATACTTGGCCGTCTCGGTCATGAAAATCTCCTGCACGACGAGGAAATCGAGGCTTTCCATGGCGTGACGCACATGATGTGCATCGGGGTCGGTCTGCACGACGTCCTCGCCCATGAGCCAGAGCGCCTTGAGTTTGCCTTCGATGGCGGCATCAAACATCTGCGGGATCTTCCAGCCGGGTTCGGTCGGCGTGGGGGTGCCGTAGAAGTCGGTGTAGCGCTTCTGCACGTCGAGATCGTTCATCTCAAAGTAGCCTGCGCCCTGGTGCGGCTGGCAGCCCATGTCGGCGGCGCCCTGCACGTTGTTTTGACCGCGCAGCGGGTTCACGCCGACGCCGGGACGACCGATGTTGCCGGTCATCATGGCGATGTTGGAGATGAGCATCACGGTTTTCGCGCCCTGCTCGTGCTCGGTGACACCCAGGCCGTGGAAGCTCATCGCGGCCTCCGCGCTGGCGTATTCGAGGGCGGCGGTGCGGACCGTTTCGAGCGGCACACCAGTGATTTTTTCCAGTTCGGCCAAATCGAGCGCTTTGAGGCCGGTTTCGAACTCCTCCCAGTTTTCGCAGCGCTTGCGTACGAACTCGGTTTTCACCAAACCGGCATCAAGGATGCAGCGGGCGAACATATTCAGCAAAGCGACGTTGGTGCCGGGGCGGAGCTGA
>JBIKYV010000286.1:0-2803 GCA_044355075.1 Prosthecobacter sp. | reverse complement strand
TCGCACACTGCCATCAGTGAAGCACATATTTGCACCACCTGGGTGCCAGCTGAAGATTTCGTTGTTTGGGCCGCAGTCGTGAATGCCCCAGTCTGCGCTGGCACCACAGCTGACACGACCAAAACCACCGGTTTTGTTGTTATTGATACCACTGGAAACACCAGCGGCATTGTCGGGGTCACCCCATCGCCATGAGCGACGAGCTCCAGAAACATATGGAGCGGGCGCGTTCAGGTCTGGGGCATAATCTGTTGTCGGTGCAGAATAGTTACCTGAACCCTGCATCTTGGGGCTGCGGCCAGTATCTTCGTAAAACATGGCCGTGTTTGAGGTACCATCGGTTGTCATGCCGATCTGAGCACCACCTTGAAACAGATTGACAGTTCCTGACTGAACCTGAGCAGGATCAATCTGCATCGACTTATTCGCAGTACAACCTGTGCAGGCATAGTTTTTGTAAACAGTTGTTGGATACTGCATACCTGTCAGCGAGCCAGGAACTGGAGCGGCTGGCCCGACATAGCCGGTTTGCCACTTTGTGGCACCGTTGTCGGCAATTTCGGTGTAAGGTGCAGTGGCGTAATCAGTACAGGCGAAACCAATACTGTCCTTACCCTCACCACTTCGGTCGCTGGAAAGGTTATTGGTTGGGCAGAGGAAAGACTTCAGCGTAGCAAAACCGGCGGTGGTATTGCATGAGAAGTTGTAAGGCATCTGCAAGTTCATCGTATTGTAGATTGTTCCGCCTTCGATGAATGACAGGATGTAAGTAAAGGTGCTATGATAATCCTGAGTCTTGTAAACCACGTTATTGATTGTAGCATTGTGTTCGCCTGATCGCGGCAAAGTCCCGTAAGCACTTTCAAAATTATGTGCAGCAAGACCAAGCTGTTTCAGATTGTTAACACATTGTGCACGGCGGGCGGCTTCACGGGCCGACTGAACAGCCGGCAGAAGCAGTGAAATCAAAACGGCGATAATCGCAATCACCACCAGCAGTTCTATGAGGGTGAAAGCGTTCTTACGACTGGCAGATCGAAACATCATATGATCATTATTCCTGAGATCAAGAGAGAGCAAAGAGTCTGGAATTTTTGCATACTGCAATCTGAGGCATGCTGTAGCCCCGAAAGACTGATCGTCCTACTAAGGACAATTAAATTTCTCACATAATAATGAAGAAAATTCATTTGTAATCATGAATATCCAATTAATTTAATTTCATTAAAAATTCAACATTCTACAATGACGTTCTTAACAATTGCCTGCTTGCATCAAAATACCTCAGCAGGTTAGAATAATTTCTGGGTTGTTACTTAACATCACATAATGCTATTCGCAGAAGTGATTTGTATCAGGAGCATCCCAACAATTGGTCAGCCCTCAACGGGGCCGAGGTTCGAACCCTCATATTCTGAAATGCTCTGGATCGCCGGATCAGCTGCAGCTTGACTACTCAGGCTATGGCAATATGGCCGGGCCCTGCGGGCTTCGTAATAATGCGAATCGCCCCCGCCTGGTTTGCTTTATGAACCGACGAACGGGGCATTTTTCAGTAACAAGGCAATAATAATGCACTCAGAGATGCTGATCGCTCAGGCCGAATTGCCACCAAGGTGGTTTCTGATAATCATCGGTTTGATCTTTTCTTTAAATCTACCAATTGTCGTACGATTTTGCCTGAATCAGTTTCAAAAGTATTTTCCCAGGACGACGATACTTGAGCACACACGCGGCCTGCGTTACCATCGCGGGGTGCTGGTCGGTCAGCTTGAACCGGGTGAATATCGTTTTTACACCGCCACGAATCATATCCTGATCTTTGACATTCGCGAGCAGGCGATTCAGGTGGCAGGCCAGGAAGTGCTTACGGCCGATGCACTTGGTTTCAAAGTCAGCCTGCATGGCACCTATCGCGTGGTTGACCCTGTGAAGGCCAATATGGTTGCTTACAGCTATTACGCAGCACTCTATGCTGACATCCAAACGGCATGTCGCAGTGTGCTCGAAAAAATGACATGTGAAGAAATTCTGGCAGGGCGAAATCAGATTGGTACTGAAATTTATGAACTTGCAAGGGCCGAAGCTGCAAAGTATGGCCTGGAATTGATTAAGATCTCTGTCCGAGATTTCATGTTGCCATCGCCACTGAAAGCAATTTACACTAAAGTCGCTGAAGCGAAGCAGGAAGGGCTGGCGGCGCTTGAGCGGGCGAGAGGAGAAACTGCCGCGCTTCGAAGTCTGGCGAATGCTTCACGCCTGATGGCCACAAACCCCGGCCTTGGTATTTTGCGAACACTTCAGACTCTTGAAAAATCGACAGGCAATTCGATTATATTATTTCCGCACGAGGTGGCAGGGCGTTTCACAGAGACACTGCAAAAGAGTAGCGATATTGAAATGAAATCACCAAAGGGAGAGCCGCCTGAATAATTCGGTTCAAAAAAAATATCAATTCATTGAAGTCACATATTTCCGTAAAAAACAATGAAATAAAGAGAGGATCGACTTCAATTAATTAAACGATTAATCGTTTTCCCGAAAGATTATCAGGCCAAAATATTCGAGAAATCGTGAGATGAGCATAAAGCTCATAAAAGCCAGAGCGATTCCAGCCAGGTATGTAATAGGATAGCCATGATCCTCCTCCCATAAAACGATTGAGACGAAAGAGGAGAGAAACTGGCCTTTAGGCGTTGTGAAAGACGATGACCAGAATTGGTCGATGAAAGTGCTGTGAAGCAGCGAGGGGCCGAGAAGTGGAAGTATTGTGCAGAATAAGGCGAGAATGCTGCCAAATGGT
>JBIKYV010000277.1:0-2822 GCA_044355075.1 Prosthecobacter sp. | reverse complement strand
GCCCCAGCGATCACTCCGGCGGCGTCATTCGAAACAACTTCTTCTACACCTCACGCCGCATCACCAATGCCGACGCGCCGATTCTGGCCTGGAACTCGCCCGGCACCAAAATCCTGCACAACACCATCCTGACCAATGGCACCTGTCCCAACGCCATCGAGTATCGCTTCGCCAACACCAAGGGCGTGATCATCGCGAACAACCTGACCGACGCCACGATCCTCTCCCGCAACGACGCTGAAGCGGAGGTGTATGGCAACTTCACGCAGGCGACTCCCGCGATGTTCGCCGATCCCGCCGCGTGCGATCTGCATTTGAAATCACAGGTCAACGGTCTCGTTAAAGCTGCGGAAAAGCTACGTCCGCCTTTGACCGCCGCCGATTGCGCCGACGACTTCAACTCCCACCCCCGCCGCACCGATGCCCCCAGCGACATCGGAGCCGCCGAGCATCGAAGCACGCCAGCTGTGAAGGAGTAAAGGCCTGGAGCGAATATCTTCAAACGATCCAAAACCATCAACCCATCTTAGACCATGAAAGCAATTCTCTCCGCCCTCCTCCTCGCTCCACTGACCTCACTTCTCGCCGCCGATGCCCCGGCCAATGCGCAGAAGCCCGCACCTGAGCACCGGAAATATGAGCTTCCCGTCGAGCCGGATGAAAACGTCGCGTATGGCCCGCATCGCATGCAGGTCATCTACTTCTGGCGGGCGAAGTCTGACAAGCCCACGCCGCTGCTCTTTTACATCCATGGCGGCGGCTGGCAGGGCGGCGACCGGTCTGTGGCTCGAAGCATGATCCTTCCGGCTCTTGAAGCTGGCATTTCGGTGGCCTCCGTGGAATACCGCACGATCAAAGACGCCACCGCCGATGGAATGGTGCCGCCCGTGAAGGGACCAATGCTCGACTGCGCCCGCGCTCTTCAGTTCTGCCGCAGCAAGGCGAAGGAGTGGAACCTCGACAAAACCAAGGTCGCTCTCTCCGGCGGGTCCGCCGGTGCCTGCACGAGCCTCTGGCTGGCCTTTCACGACGAGATGGCGGACCCAAACAGCCCCGATCCCATCGCCCGCGAGTCCACCCGCGTGCTTTGCGCCGCTGTGTCCGGTGCCCAGACCACGCTCGACCCTCACCAGATGCGCGAGTGGACGCCGAACAGCAGATACGGCTCCCACGCCTTCGGCATCGTGTGGGATGCGAAGAAGAAAATCGGTTCCTTCCAGATGTTTTACGATGCCCGCGAGCGCCTCCTGCCTTGGATCAAAGAATACTCCCCCTACGAACTCGTCACCCCCGGCGACCCGCCCGTCGGCCTTTACTACAGCACCCCGCCGAACCTCGGCCACGACGAAAAAGACCCCACCCACACCGCGAACTTCGGCGTGAAGCTCAAAGAACACTGCGACGCCCACCAAGTCCCCTGCGACCTCGTTTATCCCGGTGCCCCGAATGTGAAGCACGCCACCGACAGCGACTACATCAAGGCGCATCTGAGGCCGGAGCTGAAGTGAATGAATCCTGTCTCAGGCTGCCGCCGAGCATTTGACGACAAGGCCTTGGAGGCGGTATAAAACCCATCATGATTCGGAGGTAAATCCAGCTCCCCGACCCGCTCTATCAGCGGCTCAAAGTGATCGCCGAGCAGCAGGACTGGTCGTTCTCGGAGGTCATGCGGAAGGCTGCCGAGCACTTCATCACCCGATTCCCCGAGGACCCAAAGCCCAAGGCTGTTTGGAGATTCCCCACGCTCGACTGTGGCGGGGATTTCCTCACAGATCCCGCCAGCCTACGGCCTGAAGCCGATGCCGTCCTTCAGCGCTTCGGCTCATGATCCATTTCGCCGACACGAACTTCTTTCTCTACTTGGCGAAACCCGATTCACCGCATCTCGAGGCCGCCCAACGGTTCTTTGAGGAAGAGTCTTCCGGCAAGCAACGCTTCCTAACCGCGCGTTTAGCATTGCCCCTGCGCCACCCACTTTGCAGCCACAAACGCGAAGCACTTCGATGACATTGGATTTGAGAAGCTGGGGGTTCTACTTCTATCTTGGTTACTGAACCCAGAACGCCATGAGCAAAATCAACCGAATCACTATCGAGGTCCATGGTCACTCCATCGCAATCCAGAACCGGGATAAGCAGGACTACATATCACTGACCGACATCGCCCGGTATCGGAACTCACAAGAGCCCTTTGCGATCATCAACAACTGGATGCGCAGTCGTAGCACCATCGAGTTCCTCGGGCTTTGGGAGAAGCTGTGCAATCCAGATTTTAAACCTCTCGAATTCGAGAGGTTTAGAAATGAGGCCGGCAGCAACTACTTTGTCCTGTCGCCACAGCGTTGGATTGAGGACACTCAAGCCATTGGGATCACTTCGAAGTCAGGCCGCTACGTCGATGGCTTTGAGCTTAAGAAGGGGTCGAGTCAATTTAGGAAAGAGCATGAATAATGAAGCACACACTCTCCCCACTCATCAGTGACCTACAGAGCGAGAGCGTTCTTTTTCAGGCTTGGAAAAAGACAGAGGCCTATATCCGCTCGCACAACTGGTATGCAGACACTTTGGAACTCGACTGGCAGGCGTTGAGGCTGCCGGAGTTCATTGCGGGTATTAAAATACGTATTGAAACTGGCAAGTGGCGGATGAAGCCACTGCGAATGGTTCCTGCGCCCAAGTCGCAGCGTTGGGAAACAGACGCGAAAGGGAAATGGCAGCCTGCAGACAGCAAACCAACCAAAATCCGACCATTGGCGCATGTGGATCTTGAGGATCAAGTGATCTGCACCGCCGTCATGCTGTGTCTGGCTGACCGTGTGGAGA
>JBIKYV010000139.1:0-10293 GCA_044355075.1 Prosthecobacter sp. | reverse complement strand
ATCTGCGGCAGGAAAACGACGACTCCAGAGACGCCATTGATGGCCCCATCTACGATCAAATCACGCAGATCCCCAGGCGGCATCACTACCGTGACCCAGGAACCCAAGGCGGCGAAAGCATCCTCGATCCAGCCCATGGGTCCCTCAGCGACCTTGAAGATCAGGTAAAAAAGAAAGACCAAATAACTGAGAACGAACAGGCCACCATAGATCGGATGCAGAAGCCAGCGATCTAGTTTCTGGGTCATCGTCACAGGCTCACGATCTGGACGGATAAGGATCTGCGAGCACAGGGCTTCAATTCGAGTGTAGCGATCCTGAACCAGCTGATCTTCCCAGCCGGGGTGCGCTTTTTCCAAAGCATCCCTGCCAGCAGCGAGCTGGGTCAGTTGCGCATCGGCAATGCCGGCATGGAGCGGATCATGATCAGACAGCAGGTAAAGCGGCTCCAACAGCGAAGCACGCTCAGGCACGGCTCCAGCGGCGATGAGTTGCGCCTGGGTCGTCTGCAAAGAGGCGAGGATGTCCTCGGGCAAAGGTGCTGAATGCCAACGCGGCTGCGGCAGGTCCTCCCGGCTCATGGCGGACTTGAGTTCCTGCAATCCCTGCCCCGTGGTGGCCTGCATGGGGATGACTGGCACTCCAAGCTCTTCCGAAAGCTGGGCGACGTGGATGCGCCATTGCTTCGCAGCGGCGATATCCATCATGTTCAGGACCACGATGGTCGGCAGACCCAGTTCGAGGATCTGCGAAGCGAGGTACATGTTGCGCTCCAGATTGGCTGCATCCAGCACGATGACGACCCGATCCGGACGCGGCGTGTCATTGCGGCGACCGAGCAGCACGTCGCGCAGCACGGCTTCGTCAGGGCTGCGCGCATTCAGACTGTAGGCCCCTGGCAGGTCGATCAGGCGCAGCTTTTTGCCATGTTGGCTCCAGCATTCACCGATCTTTTTTTCCACGGTGACGCCAGGGTAGTTGGCGACTTTTTGCCGCAAGCCGGTGAGGAGATTGAAAAGGGTGGTTTTGCCCGAATTCGGATTGCCGACGATGGCGAGCAACGGGGAATGAGGCGCACTCATGCTTCGGCCGGAGTCACGAGGATGTACGCCGCTTCATGGCTACGCATGGCGATCTGCGAGCCACGGACACAGACCTGGAGGGGTTCCCCCAAAGGCGCACGGCGGACCACCTCGACCTTGACGCCTGGCGTCAGCCCCAGCTCACGAAGACGCGTCAGGCCAACACGTCCGGTGGGCATGCTGTGAATAAGCGCGGTGCCGCCGACGGGCAGCTGAGCCAGGGTGGATGGGCGATGCATGGTTGTTCGCAATTGAGACGCTATTTCAATCAATGGTAGCGTTATGTGCATAAATGGCAAGAACGGGAGCTTGGGATTTAACGTGCCGAAATTGCCCTCCCCTTCATGAGACTGGCTGACGCTGAAGCGAGCCTTTGGCGCAAGGAAGTGGCTTTTTCTGCTAGCTGCCGCTGCTCCGTCTCATACTGAGCGCGGCCTTCTGGGGTCTCTATCTGTAGCGGCTCGTAGCCCAAATGCTGTAAATCGTAAGGGCTGGCGCGCATGTCCAAGTCACGTCCCTGGCTGGCGAGCTCGAAGCATTCCCCCACCAGATCACTGCCAATCCAGGGCCAGAGCTTGGCCGACCATTTGTAGAGATCCATGTTCGTGTGGAGACAGCCTCCTTGTTCCATCTCGAGCCGAGTCTCGAGCACTGGTTGGAACACATTCAGCGGGCGTGCCTCAGCCGTGAAGAAGCGAAAGGCATCGTAATGAGAACAGCAGAGCGTCTGCGACTCGACGAATGCAGCCAATGACTCTGGAGAAACGCGCAGTTCATAGCCCTGGTGGCGCACCTGCTCCCGTGGCTGTCGATAGACCATGGCCCACTCGTGCAGTCCGTAGCAGCGCAGTCGGGGCGGCCTCTGAAGCACAGCCTCGCACAGCGCATGCACCCAGCGCGCGAGATCGCGTAGCTTGGCCGGCAGCAGCTGAGGATCGAGATGGCTCTGTCCCGCCAAGTGCCGCATAGGTTCCGCAGCCATCCAGGGCTGGTTTTGCACATCTTCCTCCGTGACTTCGATCCCCTGCCCCAGTGCAGGTAACCAACGGATCAGCTTGGCCGGGGAAAAAGGGTAATAGGTGAAAAGGAAGTCGTGCACAGGATGCGTCGTGCCCCGACTGCGGCGGTCGAGGAAAGCGGTAGCTAAGGCCAATACCCGTGTGGCATGGGCACGCTGAAGCTCCTGCCATTGATGGCGGGTGAGCAAGGTGTCGATGCTAACTTCGTTCATAGGAAAGCACTGAGAAAAAACGACCCGCATCACTTGCATGATGCGGGCGTTTGAAGGTATCTCGCAATGCGCGCTAGATCAGCGGCAGGGGATTACTTGCTGTTCTCGGCGAATTGTGCGTCAAAAACGATCTTGCTCGGCGGGAAGTCGAGCTTTTTGACATAAGCACAGGACTCTGCAGCTCCGAATTCGCGATCCATCGCACCATCTTCCCACTCGACAGAGAGCGGGCCGCTGTAGCCGATGTCATTCAGGGCACGAATGATGCGCTCGAATTTAATGTCGCCACGGCCTACGGACTTAAAGTCCCAGTAACGCTGCGGCTTGTGGAAATCGACATGGCCGCCGAAGACGCCCGCTTCGTCACCCAGATTCCAGGCCACATCTTTCATGTGGACGTGGAAAATTCGGTCCGGGAACTTGCGGATGAATTTTTCATAGTTCACTCCCTGGTAGCCGAAGTGGCTCGGATCGTAGTTGAAACCGAAGGCGGGGTGATAATCCACGGCCTGCAGAGCACGCTCCGCACTAGCGATGTCGAAAGCAATCTCCGTGGGGTGAACTTCGAGAGCGAACTTCACGCCTTGATTCTTGAACTCATCAAAGATCGGACCCCAGCGGTTGGCGAAATCTTTGTAACCAGCCTCAATCTGGCCAGGTAGGTTTGGTGGGAAAGAGTAGCACAGGTGCCAGATGCTACTGCCGGTGAATCCATTGACCACGCTGACGCCGAAGCGCTTGGCGGCATGGGCTGTCTTTTTTACCTCAGCCGCCGCGCGCTGACGCACGCCTTCGGGATCTCCATCGCCATAAATGGACGCGGGCAGGATCTGGGCATGGCGGGCGTCGATGTTATCGCACACGGCCTGACCGACAAGGTGGGTGGAGATGGCGAAGCACTTCATGCCAGCAGCATTGAGCTTGGCGCGTTTGGCATCGCAGTAAGCTTGATCGGCCTGATCGACCTCGAAATGGTCGCCCCAGCAGCCGAGCTCAACGCCATCGTATCCGAAGGATTTGGCCTTCTGCACAATGCTATCGAAGGGAAGGTCGGCCCACTGGCCGGTGAAGAGTGTGACGGGTCTGCCCATGTGTTGAATTGGTTTGGTGTTTTTGGGAATGAAGTTCTAGGGTCGGAAAAAACGACCGTCGATTCTTAAAAGCCAGCCTAGAATGGCAAGCAAAAGGTCGTTTCTTCAAACAACCGGAGGATCAGACTAGCAAATGACCGGCTGAATCGTTAAAAAGTCACCTCTTGCCCAACCCGCCGCCCTTCATCCACCATGAGATTCACGCGCCCCCTGCCCTTCCTGCTCATCGCCACGGCCACTAGCCTCTGTGCCCAGACCCAGCCCGCGCCTGCGCCTGCAGCAGCGCCGAAACTGACGGATGCCCAGGTGTCGAACGTGCTCAGCCAACTGCAAGAACTGGAAAAGACCATTCTGACTCAACGTGCATCCAACCTGAGCACCGTGCTGGCCAAGCTAAATGCCGCGATCGCTAGCGAGCAGGCTGCTATCAAATTTTACACCGACTGCGATGTTCTCGTGAACAGCGAGCGCAAAGAAGCCTCCAAAATCGAAGCACGTCAGCGCCAAGAAATGATGGAGCGCAGCATGGATCGTAGCAAAAACAAAGGCGGTGGTGGTGGAGCCGCCGCAGAAGAGGAGGGCGATATCGGCACCGCGCTTCAGCTTGGCATGCGCTACCTGATTTTGACCCTAGAGGCTCATGAGGCCAAGGAAGAAGATTTCAAAAAAATGGCTCCCAAACTATCGAGCTATATCCAAGAAATGACCGCCACAGCCCCCAAGCTCAAAGGCCGTGCGTTGGGGATGCTGGGACGTGTTTGCAACGGTGGCAGCCCAGTTGTAGAGGCCTTTCAGCTAGATCGCTTTCTCGGCGCAGAGCACTGGAGCCGAAACCCCACGGACATCGGCGGCATGTTTCAGCAGACGCTCTTCTTCCTGGCAGAAAAAGATGCCAAGGACACCCTGCCAAGCCTTTGGGACACTAGGTTGAACTACGAAGCCGCTTTCCGTAAAGAGCAAATGCCTGCCCCTGAATACGAACTTTGGCTCCAGGATGATCTGCCCGCATTGCGCTGGCAGCGCGCCGTTTATCTCTATGAAAAAGGCCCATCGCCCGTCACCGCCATGGCAGACATGCTGAAGGTCATCAAAGAACATCCATCCCATGCAGATGCCCCAAGTTGGGTGGACACGCTGCGTCAATTCGTCAACGCATCTGCCCCCGTGCCAACGACTAGCACGCAGACCGAATCGCCGAGCAATTGAACGCTGACATGCTTAGACTACGAGCGTGACAGTCCTTCCGGTCCTGTTCTGAAGAATATTAGCATACCATTGGCATTGGGCGCCATAGGGAGTCCGACGAGCATAGAGATAAACCATGTAATTTTTTCATAAATTAGATGAATGAGGTAAAAGATTGATTGCTAGGAAATTGCTTTCGAGGTGACGGCACTAGAATGCGATCTTTGTTATAGAACTGAGGGTATCTTTGGGCAAAGAAGCAGAGGTTGCACAAGAGGCAGTTTGGCGAGGGAGCACTGACGGAAGAGAGCACGGACCCGAATCCGGAGCGTTGGAAGGTGACGCAGGTGATGTTGCAGCGGGAGATTCCCAAGGCGAAGAAGGCCAAGGCCGAGCACTTGGGGGGAGAAGAGCAAGAGCCGGAGGAGGATTGAGTTTTATGCGTGAACCACACCCGCCTCATTCCGGTCTCCAGAAAAACACGGCCCCAGATGTTTGTTCGTTGCTTGGCGCGGCTTTTAAAGCAGGCAGCAAGTAGTGCCCCGCTCCGATCAGGTCGTCCGTCAGTGTCGGTGTTTGTCTCAGCACGCCGCTGAAGTGCACCTTTACTTTCATCAGATCCAGCACTTCAAAACTGCCGCTGTAAGCTCCGGTAGTGGGCGTCAGCGTCATCTTCCATTTCCGTGTGTTGGGTAGAGGTGTTAGCACGCTGACCACGTTGGTCGCGCTCACTCCAACAAGGGTTGGAAGGGACGCGTGCAAAAAACTGCCCATTTGGCTGTGCTCCAATTGCCAGCGTCCATCCATGCCCAGCTCAAGTCGCGCCGCCAGGCGGTTTGTCGTCGTTGGGGCCTGCCAGGGGTCGATCTTGAGCGTGCTAGTCACTGGACCGAAGCCTGAGCGGTAGCCTAGGTCTTTGAGTTGTTCCGCCTTTACCCAGGTCAGGTTGCTGCCAGCTAAATAGGACTTTCCTGCGAATCTTGGGTGCGGCATCAGCGTAAAACTGCCCGCAACGTAACTACCTTTTCTCAGGGAAGCATAGGGCTGGACAAACAGTCGGTAACCTGGTCTACCAGCCACATCCGCCGCCAACCCTGCGGTGATGGCGGATCCGTCAGCTAGTTTTCCTGTCAGGGACATTTTGCCTGTGGCATCAATCTTGACCGTTGCCCAACCTACTCCCATTGGCACAGCCTGCCCAGCTGGCAGAGCCGGTTCTAAAATAGCCGTGTAGCTGCCTTCCTGCGCCGACTTCTGTCCCGTAGGCAAGCTCAGCAGGCGGATGCCATCGTTAGCTCCGGCCACCAGCACTTCGGCGCGTTTCACCTCTACGTTCAGCTCTCCAAACATCGAGAGCACCACCTTCAGTTCGTAGGCCACTCCCGAGACCGTTTTACTCAGGGTCGCCGTAGCCAATCGGCTCTGAGCGGATAAGGTCAAATTACCGCTGTAGGCGATTGCGGCACTTTCCTGCCCTAACCGCAAGCTGGCCGTGAACGTGCGACTCGCTGCAGGCACCGTCAGAGCTAAGTGTCCGTTGGGCAGTCCGCTTACGGGGTTTCTCAAAAGAGCTTCGTAACTGCCGGCCACACCTTCCACCACGAGGGTTCCTGGGCGATGCACCAGCTTGTGGTTCCTCGTGACCACGCCGCCAGTAGAAGTGATGGCATAGCTGCCTGCCGAACTAGTCTTAGTGGCCGTAGTAGAAAGGTTGATGGACTTGCTCAGCAAACTCAAGTTGTTTGCTCCGATGAACCCTTCAAAGAGCACGGTAAGCGCGGGGTTATCCTCGCCCACGAGACGACGTTTGTTCTCCACGTTCACGTAAAGCGGGGCTGGGTTGATGATCAACGTGCCGGTCTTGGTCACAGAACCAGCCACGACCTTCACGGGGTATTGCCCCACATTCACCGGTAGCTCCTGACTGTAGGAGGTTCCTATCCGGTAAGTCACCACCACGTCGGCTGCCTTGGCACCGACGATTCCGACTTCCTGACCTTGGCCATTGTAAGTCTTGATGAGATTCACCAGCGTCAATGTGGTAGGATCAGCCTTCACCGTGATCGTGCGCAGCAGCGCAGGCGCTGCGGCAAAGCTGCCATTGCCTGCCTGACGAGCCACCACCCTCACCGTTCCTGCCGAGGCAAGATTTAGCAAGCCGTTTTGATCCAGGGTGGCTGGACCGGAGATCACCTGCAAAGTGACTGGCAGGCCCGAAGAAGACGTGGCTATGAGTTGAAGCGGTGACTGGCTCAGATAAACCGTGGCCGGTGGGGCAAAGGTAAGCGTTTGAGCACGCGGAGCTGGCAGCGACCCAAAGCCTTGCACGGCAAAAGTGATGGGAATATTGGTAACGCCGGCGCTAGCCAGCTTCACCCGAGCCGTCCGCGCTCCGAACTCTGTAGGGGCAAAGCGAATTTCAAAGGCAACCGAACCACCAGCTGGAACCACCGAATCAGGCAGAACACTAATCTTGAAGTCACTGGCGTGATCGCCATCGACCTCAACCAGAGGATTGCCGGAGAGCGACACCGGTTGCGAGCCAGGATTAAACAGTGTGAACACACGAGTCAGCATTCGACCGTGAGTGACATTGCCGTAGTCAGTGCCATTGTTGAACACCGGCGTCGTGCTGCCACTGAGGATCGGTTGCCCAAGACCACTGAGGCCAAGCACGGTGTTGCCGCTGACTGTGGTTGATACATTCACCGGCATCGCGCCACTGCTAGTCAGCACGATATATTGGGAATTGTAACTGCCGACTGGGGTGGTGGCGGCGAGACGTATATAAACCCGAGTGGCCTCGTTCGTGCCGGAGCCTTCGACGATGGCGCTGGGTGCATAGCCACTATCAAACGCTTGTGAAACTTCAAAGCCCGTAGGGGCAGTGACCAGAATCCCGGTGGTCATGTTAATACCGGCAACCATGAAGTTGGCTGGGTTGGAAGCGGTGCCGTAGGTGGTGGTTAATGCACTGGATAAAGCACTGGCGATAATGGTGGGGGTGCTACCGCCGCTGAAAGGCATCAAGCTCACATCGCTGATATTGTCGAGCCAACCCGCCCTACCACTCAGATTCTTGAAGCGAAGGCTGAGATGGCCGGAAACACCAACGGTCTGAGTCAAGGTGTAACTCCTCCAGGTATTTACAGCTAAGGATGACGTGTCAAAGATTTGGCTGTATGCGTTTTCGCCAACCATGAATGAGGCCTCCAGCACTCCAGGACCATATTGATCTTTGCAGATGTGGAATGTCACCGAAAGGGTGGTGCCTGCGTTGACAGAGGTTTTCAGATCCTGGGTGAGAACACCATACCCCGCATCATTCATGTTGGCGATCCAAGTGTCACCTTCGGGGCAGGCATTTAAGCCAATGCTATCATGTTTAATTCGCCCGTAGTTGGCCGTGTTTGCAATCCAAGGCGATGGAATATGCATCCAAGCACCATCAGCGCTTATCCACTTGCTATCGTCCGTGTTTGTGATCTCGAAGCTCCGGTTAAGCACGGGGATGTGTGACGTGACGTCAATAGTCATAACGGCATCCACACTGAAGTCCTCAGCATCGCGCACTTGGAACTTGAACGAATCGGGACCTACGTAGCCCACGTCTGGCGTGTAGGTGAGTGTGCCTATACTGGCCCTGAGAATGGGCGCGCTCGGAATTGAGGTAACGCGTGTACCGTTAAGACGTAATGTACCGTGAGTCGGCAGCTCAGTCACTAGCTTGATTTCACCCAGCGTGACCCCGCTATCCACATTCGAAAACGGGAAATCGGTAGAAGCAAAGGTCTTGAAGCTGTTTTTCGACACGCTGACAGCCCCCCCAACGCTGTTGATCCATGCGGCAAGTACCTGCATTGCTGCCGTGTCGACCACGCTTTTTGACAGTGGCGGCATTTGCAGCGGACCGACTCGGTTGGCCCGCTCGTAGATGAGGGAGTGCGTAAGATCCCGCGGGCGGATGTAGCGGTCACTTGGTCCGTTGATCGCGGCCTCTGGCATGCCATGGATTAGATTTTGAAGGGCAAGCGAGGTGGTGAAGCGGGCGTCGAAGCTGGCGCGGACGCCGCCTGGCCGATGGCAATGCGAGCAGTTGGAGTCGAGGTAGGAGCGTGCGCGGATTTCCAAGGAAGCGTCGGTCTCATTGAGTCCGCGCGATCTCGGATAATCCGAGATCTGCGCCTCGCTAAACAAGCCACCACTCAGCAGGCCGACATGGGCAAGAGTGCGCAACTGGTTGTCCGTCCGCCCGGTCACGGGATACATTAGATCACGGTTGAGTTGATAGGTTTTCGCACCGAGTACGTGCTTGGAGTTGGAGTTGTGGCAACTCGTGCAGTCGAGGCGACTGGGAAAGGACCAGGTCTGAGAACGTGTGCCGCCGCCAGCGGTCGCGATGGTGTAGTCCTGGCTTGCACGTGTGGTGTGAGTGGTCAGCAGATCGGCGTCGGAGCCGTCCGCCCGCCAACGATAAGTGACACCATAGGAGCCGCCGTCTCGATCAATGACGAGAAAGCGTGTCTCCAGTCGCTGCGTGATTGCCGGATTGGTGTCGTCGATCGGCAGTTCGAAATGTTTCACGAAAACCGTCCCGCTTGGGAACTGCCACTCGCTGTTCGCCGAGAAGGTGATCCGTTCCTGCGGAGTGTCCGGCGTGCCATCGTTGGGAACCGCCATCCAACGTTTTTTGGCGGCGTTGTCAGACCAGAATGGGGAATTCACGTCGTACGGGATGAAACCAGTGCTGGGCGTAAGCGTGGCGAGATTGGTGAAAGCCCCGGTCTGAGACAGCAGCGCAGGAGGCTCCGGTTCACGGTTGGTGTGGTGGCTCAGTTTGAAAATCTGGGTTTCTGTGAGAAAATAAATTTCGCCATTTGCATCGAGACCACAGGAACGCGGCCCTGGCACACTCCCGAGATCTTCCACGTGCTCGAATGTCTCGCCGTTGGTCGTCAAGGCAAATATCCGGTGCGAGACCCAGTCGGTGAAAATGTATTTTCCCGTCAACTCCGCCGCGAACTCGTGGCCGCGATAGACATAGCCACCGATCGCGCAGCCGCCCTGATCCCGTCCATAATCCCAAATCGGTTCCTTCAGTGTTCCAATGATGGAGGCAGGCCGCGCTTGAGAGCCGGCGACGGTGCCTTCGCGAAACGCCCAGCCGTAGTTCGCACCCGCCTGCAGAATGTCAATTTCCTCGCGCGTGCTCTGGCCGACATCTCCTATCCAGATCTTCTCCGTCACAGGATCTTGGGAAAAGCGGTAGGGATTGCGCAATCCGTGCGCGTAATATTCCTCGAGCACTCTGCCATCCGGATTCACGAAAGGGTTGTCGTTCGGAATATTGTAGTTGGCGGTGTAACTCGCGGGCCAGCCAGCGGGGAGGTCGGGATGCGCTAGCGGCTGCCGCCGGATCGCGTGGCTGCGCGCCGAGACCAGATCCACATCGATCCGGAATATGCCAGAGTGCAGGCGGGCGTCGATCTGCTGGGCGACATTGTATTCATCGTTACCTCCGCCTTCGTCACCAATCGAGAAATAAAGATAACCGTCTGCCCCGAAGATCAAGGAGCCAGCATCGTGCCATGGCTGGCGATCAAAGTTTTGTAACAGGATCTGTTCCGAATTCGGGTCCGCCGCCGTCTGGCCATCAGGCACCGTGAAGCGCGAGAGCCGAATGTAGCCATAGTCAGCGTCCACA
>JBIKYV010000276.1:0-2827 GCA_044355075.1 Prosthecobacter sp. | reverse complement strand
CATGGCCTTCGATACTCCTATGGTTCGCTATGCTCATGCGATTGATCCAAGACCCCCGTTTACTCTGAAATCGGAAAGGGCTACCGTTTTTAGACAACCTAGCCCGCCAATAAGAGTGATGCGTTGTTGAGGATTTGGGGTTTCATCCTGGGCACGACTAATGCCGAGCAAATGCCTGCAACGACGTGCTTCCCCTGACGAAGCCTAGCGGATGCTAACAAAGCTTTTCGCTTCTTATTCATCAAACTCTAGATCAGAGCTTTTCCCATTCCCTTTCTCCATGCCTGCGACTCACTTTTCGAATTCATCCTCTCAGCCTCTAGCCGCCTGCGACTTATGCAGGCACTCCCACTTTGCCGTTATTGCCAATCAGGACCGTCATGGGCAGCCACTTCAAACCGTTGTTTGCAAAAGCTGTGGCTTGGTTTCCACTAATCCACGGCCCACGGACGAGGAACTCGAAAATTTCTACCGCGACGAATACCGCAAGTCCTACAAGCAGGTCGTCAAGCCGAAGCCCAAGCATGTCTATCGAGCTGGTCTTGTTGCACTGCAGCGTCTTCATTATTTGTTGCCGATCCTTCGCTCAGGTCAGAGTGTCCTCGACTTTGGAGCTGGTGGGGGCGAGTTGCTTTTTATGCTGCGTGGGTTGGGCTATCATGTGCAGGGCATTGAGCCAAATCTCGGTTATGGCGGTGCTGCTCGCGATCACCTTGGCTTGCCTGTGCAGGTGACACATTACCAACATGCCCAAGTGACTCCTGAAAGTTTAGATGTCGTCACCTGCTTCCATGTCGTTGAGCACCTTGCGCATCCGATTGAAGCTCTGTCGGTGATGGCAGGTTGGACGAAGCCCAATGGCTTGGTTCTGATCGAGGTTCCCAATGTCATGTCCCGTTGCCAGTGGCCACACAGTCGCTACCACTTGGGCCACCTTCATCACTACAGCAGCAGTACTCTATCCCTGGCAGGTCAAAAAGCGGGCCTCATGGCAGTCGATAGTTTTACTTCGGCTGATGGAGGCAACCTGATGGTGGTCTTCCAGAAAACCAATCCGCCTTTGATGTCAGACACTTCGGCACTTCCTGGGCATGCGACTCGTGTGCTGAAGCACCTACGCAGCCACACGGCACTGGCTCACTTGAAGACGGCTCATCCTTACTTACGTCCTTTTGAAAAAATGGCTAGTCGAGTGAGTGAGCAGATCGCTCTCTCAGGCCGGCGTGATGCGCACGCTATCCTCGATCATCTGCTGGCGCGCGCCAAAGTCATCGCTGAGTCATTTAAAGAGGAGGAGCCTCCTCAAGATTCCCCTGGTCTCGCCTGCCTGGTGGGTGCCGCGTAAATCAGCTCCTTCCTTTCCTCATCGCGTTTAAGCGTGGTTTAGATGAATAGAACGACAGGTTTGCACTGCCTAGAGTCAATGCAAACCACCACGAAAAGGCCGCTTGGTGTGCATCTTCGTGCAGTTAATGCACTGCACGAGACAGACGATCCATCCTGCAAAACTCGAGAGCATGAGCTTGAGCACCGACTGCTGATCAGGGCTCAGCTGGCGTGTTCGATTCTGATCGACGCTTTCACTGCCAGGAGTGTTGTTGCCAAATGAAGTCAGGCGACATTCGCTGCTTTGGGACCTTTTTGCACAAAAAGGCCTGTAGAAACAAAGAAGAATGTCAGCGCGTGGTGACACCTCAATCTGAGGTTTGAAAAAGTTAGGAAGCCTCGGCTAGGTATGACTGATAGAATAGTTTATCTTTTTTCTTCACTCTGAAGTTAGTTCTTTTTGAGTTCATGGTTGGCTTTGAATCGTTCACTTCGCTAAAAGTATTTCGTCATGGCTTTTCTGAACTACCACCATTTGCGCTACTTTCGTGCTATTGCCCACGAGGGCAGTCTGACCAAGGCTGCTAGGCACCTCAAGTTATCGCAATCGGCGCTGAGTGTTCAGCTTCGTAGCCTGGAGCAAAATCTCGGCCAGCCGTTGTTTGAACGGAAGCACAAGGCCCTCGTGCTTACCGAAGCTGGGCAGATTGCTCTTGAATATGCCGACTCTATTTTTCGAAGCGGTGAGGAGCTTAGTGATCTGCTTCAAAATCGTGCCAAACGCAGTCGTGGATTCCTTCGTGTCGGGGCGGCGTCGAACTTATCACGCAATTTCCAGCTCAGCTTTCTACGCCCGCTCATCAAGCGTGACGATGTGGAGCTTATTATTCATTCTGGCACGCTGCGTGAGCTTTTGGCGCAGCTCCAAACCCATACTCTTGATGTTGTGCTGTCGAATACGCCCGTACGTCGCGATGCCGAAACTGGCTGGCATAGTCACCTGCTCGATGAGCAGCCTGTGAGCCTTGTCAGTCACAAAAAGCGTGGCATGAAACCCTTTCGATTTCCTGAGGATTTACGCACAACACCGATCGTTCTCCCAAGTCTTGAAAGTAGTATTCGCGCTGCCTTTGATGTGCTTATGGATCAGACCGGCATCCGCCCGATTATAGCTGCTGAGGTCGATGATATGGCGATGCTCCGTCTCATGGCTCGTGAAACAACCGGCGTTACCCTCGTGCCTCCTGTTGTGGTTCGTGATGAACTGGAAAGCGGCGCGCTGGTCGAAAGGCACCGCTTTCCTCAAATCAAAGAAACTTTCTACGCCATCACCCCGAGCCGCCGTTTCCCGAACGCTATTCTACGCGACTTGATCACGAAGCGCCGATGAGGAAGCGCGTCTTCTTAGTCACCCCTCACTCCACAAATTCCAGCGTGCCGTCGGTGAGCCGGTAAAAGGCTCCCACGATCTTGATCTGGCCTTTGTCCTCCATCTCTTTGA
>JBIKYV010000138.1:0-10298 GCA_044355075.1 Prosthecobacter sp. | reverse complement strand
AACGACGGTCATGATCGGGCCACTCAGTTCGGGCAGTCGGCAACTTGGGGTTTTGGCCGTGACCTCGACTGCGGAAGGGCGAGTTTTCACCCCAAACGACTTCGAGGTTTTCCGCTCTCTGGTTGAGCAAAGCGCCTTTGCACTCGCCAATGCCATGGCGCACCAAGAGGCGGCTGAGAAAAAGCAGATCGAGATTGAACTGCGTAGCGCTAGCGACATTCAGCGCATCCTACTACCTGCGCAGCCTCCAGGGATTCCCGGCTTGACCATAGCGGGCAAAAACATCCCGGCCAAGGTTCTAAGCGGCGATTACTTTGATTACATTCCTTTGGAAGATGGTGGACTCGGCGTGGTTATCGCTGACGTTTCCGGAAAGGGCACAGCCGCAGCCATCATCACGGCCATGTGCCGTAGCGCGATGCGCTTTAGCGCACAAATGACGAATGTCCCCTCAGCCACGCTCGCCGCCGTGAATCGGCAGCTTTATCCCGATATTCGGGAGGATATGTTCATCACCATGATCTACCTCATCGTCAGTGCGCAGGATGGGTGCATGAGGCTGGCGCGAGCTGGGCACACACGCCCGCTGGTCTGGCGAAAACAGACCGGAACGGTAGAGACGTTGAACAGCGGTGGTCTGGCGGTTGGCATCGACAAAGGCAATGTCTTTGAGCGCGTCACGAAGGACTTGGATTTTCAGCTAGAAAGCGGAGATACTCTACTGCTTTACACCGATGGCGTGAATGAGGCCACTGATGCGCAGGGCGAGGAGTTTGGCGAACCACGGCTACATGCCACGCTCACCAAGCTAGCCCCCAAGGGCCCTCAGGCTGTGGTGGATGGGTTGATCCAAGAGGTCGATAACTTCTGTGGCGGGCGGCGTGGTCATGATGACATCACGCTAGTTGTCATCCAGAAAAACTGATATCTTCTGCAAAAACAGCGCTTGGATTGGGAAGTGCGGTGCGTTGCCTACCATCATGCTTCGCTTCCTCATTTTTCTCGGTCTCGCCCTGATTACACCCTTGGGCGCTGCGACACGTCCCAACGTGCTTTTTGTGCTGTGCGATGACCTGCGGCCAGATGCCCTGGGCTGTTATGGATCAAAGCACGTGCATACGCCACACATCGACCGCCTCGCCAAAGAGGGTGTGCGCTTTGCCAATACCTTTTGCACAACCTCCCTTTGCTCGCCGAGCCGGGCTAGCATCTTGAGCGGACTGTATGCCCACGCGCATGGCGTCACCAATAACTTTACGGAGTATCCAGGCAGCCTACGTAGCTTTCCCTCTGCGCTGCACGACGAAGGCTACGCCACAGCCTACTTTGGCAAATACCACATGGGTGAAAACAACGACGAACCCCGCCCTGGATTCGATGTCTTCGTGACGCACAAAGGTCAGGGCAAGTACTTCGATACCGAATGGAACCTGAACGGACGCGAGCGCAAAGTCATCCCCGGCTACTACACGACCGTCGTCACCGACATGACCCTTGATTGGCTCAAGCAGCAAAAAACCAACAAACCTTGGTGTGCCTTCATCGGCCACAAAGCCCCCCATAGTTTCTATACGCCCGAGCCAAAGTATGAGCACACCTTTGACAGCATTCGTGTCCCCTACCCTGCCACTGCTTTTCAACTCAAGGGCAAGCCGAACTGGATTCAGCAGCGACTCTACACTTGGCATGGCATTTACGGCCCGCTCTTTGATTGGCGGAAAAAGTTCCCCGATGACCGTCCCGAAGCTGTTAGGGACTTTGAAAAGATGGTGCATGGCTATTGGGGCACCGTGCTGAGCGTGGATGATAGCATCGCCCGCCTGCGCACCTGGCTGGAAGAATCTGGTCAACTCGACAATACCCTGCTCATTTTCATGGGAGATAACGGACTGCTGGAGGGCGAGCACGGCATGGTGGACAAACGCACTGCCCATGAACCCAGCATCCGCATACCCCTCATCATTCGCTCCTCCCGCCTTGCCCCCAAAGGCGAGAAGGTCGTCTCCCAGCAGGTACTGACGGTCGATCTCGCGCCCAGCCTGCTAGAGCTATGCGGGGCCAAGCCTTTGGAAAACCTACATGGGCGCAGTTTTGTGAAGCTGCTGACTCGGGGAGATGCGGAATGGCGCAGTTCCTGGTTCTATCATTACAACTATGAAAAGCAGTTCCCCTACACGCCAAACGTCAGAGCCGTGCGCACCGATGATTGGAAATACATTCGGTATCCGCATGGCGACGGCAGTCCAGACCGGCACCTGGAGGAGCTTTACCAATTGCGCGAAGATCCCAGTGAAGCGCGGAACCTGGCCCAGCAGCCCGAGTTTGCCCCCAAAATCAAAGAACTGCGCGCGGAGCTAGAACGACTGATGAGCGCCACGGGTCTTAATCGTGAAAAAGACTCTATGCCTCTGGACGAAGGTATCAAAGCTGCTCTGCCAGATGCCAAAATCCGCTAAGGGGCACCGCAAACCCAAGTTTTTGGTTTGTGAAAATCTCCGGGAAAGCCCTTGCCAATTCGGCGAAAGGCTCCACACTCGCCGCCCCTATGTCCAAAAATGCTGGTATAGCCAAAACGAGAAAATCCGTCTCCAAGCGATTCAAAGTCACTGCGACGGGAAAAGTGCTGCGCCGTAAACAAGGCAAGCGCCACATCCTGCAGAACAAGAACCGCAAGCGTAAACGGAACCTCGGCAAGGTCGCCCTCGTGGCGGAAGTGGATAAAAAGGCCATCTTGGCGAACCTCCCGTTCTCCCGTTGATGCCATCCACCGGCCTCCCCCATGGAGGCCACGATGCTCCAGACTGGCCCGGCTCGCCGGGTCTACGCTCAGACGAGTCTGGTCATCGAATCCTCAAAACAGTCTGAACACCGATCGAGAACATGCCAAGAGCAACAAACGCCCCCGCAAGTCGCAAACGCCGCAAGCGCACACTCGCCAAAGCCAAGGGATTCCAAGGCTTCCGCAAAACCCACTTCCGTTACGCCAAGGACGCTGTCCGCAAGGCGATGACGTATTCCTACCGCGACCGCAAGGTTCGCAAGCGCACCTTCCGCAACCTTTGGGTGCAGCGTATCAATGCCGCCTCACGTGCATTGGGCATCACCTACAGCCGCCTGATTGAAGGTCTGAACGCCGCTGGAATCATCATCGACCGCAAAGTCCTCGCTGACCTCGCTGTCAAAGATGAAGCTGCCTTCGCTGCCATCGCCAGCCAGGCCAAGGAAGCCTTGTCGCGCAAAGCCGCTGCCTAATTCGCAGCACATATCTAACCTCTTCTAGACTAAAAGCCGGAGCTCTTTCGCTCCGGCTTTTTTATGCCACTTTCATCTCCATCCTATGCCTACTCCGCTTCGTCTCTTGCTGGTGGATGACCACTTTGTCGTTCGCAGTGGCCTTGTCGCATCCTTGGAACTCGAAGACGACCTGCAAGTGATCGCGGAAACGGATCGGGGCGAAGAAGTCGTCGCTCTTTATCACCGTCACGAACCGCATCTCGTGCTCATGGACCTGCAACTGCCCGGCATTAGTGGCATTGAGGCCACGGCCGCCCTACTCGACGCACATGCTGGTGCCCGAGTGCTGATCTTTTCCACCTTTGCTCGAGATGATGAAATCCAGTCCGCCCTTCATGCTGGCGCTCTGGGCTATCTACAAAAATCGGCCTCACGCGATGAACTACTGACCGCCATCCGCACCGTCGCCGCTGGGCAAACAAGCTTACCCATCGAGATCGAACGTCGACTGCGCACGCTCGGAGCGGAGCCTGGTATCACACCGCGCGAGCGGGAAATCCTCACCCGCGTCGCCCAGGGCAATGCCAACAAAGAAATCGCTGCCGACCTCGGCATCAGCGAAGACACTGTGAAGCAACACGTCAGCCGCATCCTGGTCAAACTTCGTGTCAATGACCGAGCTCAAGCCACCGCCGAAGCTATCCGCCGTGGGTTAGTGAAAGTGTGATGACTCCTCTCTGCTTAAAATTCGGAAGTGTCTTATTTAAGAGGTGGTGCCGCCTCTGAAAGCTCGTGTTGGGCTTGAAAAGTTGCCTGAACTTCAATTCTGTGCATTTCGCGAGGGAGGTTCAAAAGGACAATCTGCAACGGTTTCGCCACGACGAGTGGGGGAGTTACTTTCAAGCAACTTAAAGCCATTCCATGCCCTTCCGAGGCCGTCTGAAACGCCCCAGCAGCTTTTCTCGATGACACCTCTCCGGCCTCCACGAAGCCCTAAGTCGCATGGTCTTCAGCATGGAGCTGATCATTCTGGTGAAGAAATCAACGTACTGAACCAAACCAGCACGTCATCCGATGCAATCTACAAGAAAGGCACCTGTGCTTGCATCCCGTCGGCATCTGCCCAGGTTTGTCGTCTGTGTCTTCTATTGTCACTCCGAGCCTAGTGGCCGCGCTTTCGGGCGTACTTTCTTCTGATCGTGTTCTCACCCGCGCTGAGGACATCCTTCCCTATAGCTTTGATGGCACCGCAGCCCTGAAGGCAGCACCAGGCGCAGTCGTTTTTCCGCTGACATCGGAGGAGGTGGCAAGCTGTGTGCGCCTAGCCCGTGAGGCTGGCGTGCCGGTTGTGACACGTGGGTCTGGCACAGGCCTCAGTGGGGGCAGCGTGCCCGTGGCAGGTGGGCTGGTGCTCTGCCTTGCGCAGATGGATCAGATCCTGGAAGTGGATGCGCAGAACCTCACCCTACGTGCTCAGGCTGGAGTCATCACCAAGGAAATCGACGATGCGGCTGGACGCGTAGGCCTTTTTTACCCGCCCGACCCAGGCAGCATGAAGATCAGCACCATCGGTGGCAATGTAGCCGAAAATAGCGGTGGTCTGCGGGGGCTAAAGTATGGAGTGACCCGCGATTATGTCATGGGCTTACGAGTGGTACTTCCCGACGGCACGCTGACGCAACTGGGGAATAAGTGCGTCAAAGATGTGGCCGGCTACTCCATGAAGGACCTTTTCATCGGCAGTGAAGGCACGCTAGGAATCATCACCGAGGTCATGCTGAAGCTCGTGCCCAGACCTGCGGCCCGCCGGACGATGCTGGCGCTTTACGACCGAATGGAAGACGCGGCTGAGACCATCACAGCCATCATCGGCGCACGCATCATCCCCTGCACGCTGGAGTTTCTCGACCGCATGACCGTAGGCTGTGTGGAGGACTTTGCCCAAATCGGTCTGCCGACGGAGGTAGAGGCCGTGGTCTTGATGGAGACCGATGGGCACCCTGCAGTGGTAGAGGAAGAGGCCGCCCAGATGATGGCCCTGGCCCGCCAGCACGGCGCACGTGAGGTGCGAGCCGCAGCGGATGATGCAGAGGCAGCCCAATTGGCCACTGCACGGCGTAGCGCCTTCTCAGCGCTAGCTCGTCGCCGACCCACGACCATCCTGGAAGACGTGACCGTTCCGCGCACAGAGTTGGCCCACATGGTCACCTTCATCCGCCAGGTGGCCCAGCGCCATCGCCTGATGGTCGGGACCTTCGGCCATCTGGGTGATGGTAACCTGCACCCAACCTTCCTCACCGACGAACGTGACACGGAGGAAATGCACCGCGTGGAGCAAGCGCTGGAGGAGATTGTGGATGAAACCATCCGCCTAGGCGGCACAGTGACCGGTGAACATGGCGTAGGGCTGGCGAAGAAAGCTTTCCTGCGCCGTCAGCTGGGTGAGTCCAGCTACGAGCTGATGCGCACGGTGAAGCGTGCACTCGACCCTGCCAACCTATTGAATCCGGGCAAGATCTTTGACCTGTGAGCTCCGTTTTGTCCTCTGCTTCCCAGTTTTACCCTACCCCTTGCATCACAGGGGCCGAAGCCGTTTGTGCCATCGGCAGCAGTCTAGCGGAATGCCTGGAAAACTGGCAGGCTGGTCGAAGTGGCCTGTGTGAGCATCAGGGCATGCTCCAGGGTCGGATCGCAGATCGCCGACTCATGGCTGGCCGCCGCTACAGTGCAGCGGCCAATCTGGCAGTGCATGTGGCTCACCGCGCTGCAACGCGCGCCGGCTGGGGATCAGCTGAGCTACGCGATACGTGGATTTTTGCCGCCAGTAGCCGCGGCAATGCAGGCGAACTGCTCGGTCATCAGGCCTGGCGCAGACCATCTCCACGCTTCAGCGCTAGCAACACGATTCACAGTGAAATCGCCGCTGCCGTGAGCATCGAGCTAGGCATCCACGGACCCTGGCAAATGCTGGCCAGCGGCTGCTCGGCGGGCTTGGATGCACTCGGCATGGCTTGGATGGCTCTACGCGCTGGAGCTTGTCGCCGGGCACTGGTCTTGGCCGTAGAACTGCCGCTGGTGCCAGAGATCATCGCAGCCTTTCGTGCCACGCATTTGATGTCTAAAGACCTGCGCAACGATCCCCTGCACCCGGCCACCAGCGGTCTGCACTTGGGCGAGGGGGCTGCAGCCCTGACGCTGGAGCTAGAGGCTGGGGCAGTTTTGGCTGAAGTAGAGTCTTACCGGGCAAACAGCGATGCCTTTCATCCCCTCACCATCCCTCAGGATGGCGGAGATTTAGCCGAGTTGATCTCGCATTTTCCCCACCCTGCCCTTATCTGTCCGCACGCGACCGGCACGCCAAACCATGCTCAAGCAGAGCCTAATGCGTTGCGCACTGTTTTTGGAGAAAAACTGCCGCCGCAGCTCCTCATGAAACCGCTCACCGGCCACACGCTGGGTGCCTGCGGCCTGCTGGATGTGAGCTTGATCGCGGGCGCGCTGCCGAGCGTACCAGGGAATCTGCCGGGACTGACGGGTGTGCCCTCGGGTAAGATAACGCTTTCCCCAGGAGACAGTATCTTGAAAATTGCCTCTGCCATGGGAGGTCATAATGCGGCACTAAGCCTGCGCGTGCCACACCAGCGATGAACCACTCCTTCTTCGTTACCTTGAGAGACTTGCCAAGAGCCCATAATTCCCTGATGATGAATTTTTTAGCCGCAGGCTATTGGAGTTCCCATTACCTTCGGCTACCGCTTGACGCGAAGTGTGAAAAGACCACCTCCTTCCTTGCAGTGAGCCCTGCTCTCTCTTCCATCTTCTAGCGCGATTCGTTTTACTTTTTTCTGACGTCCATGTCCCAACCCTGTGTTTCCTCCATCATCGGTACCGGCAGCTACATGCCGGAGAAAGTGCTGACGAACGACGATCTGTCTAAGATCGTGGATACCTCGGATGAATGGATCACCACCCGCACAGGCATCAAGGAGCGCAGAATCGCTGCTGACGATCAGGCAACCAGCGACTTGGCTAGCGAAGCCGCCCGCCGAGCTATGGCCAACGCTGGAGTCACTGCGGAGGAAATCGACCTCATCGTCTGTGCCACCGTCACGCCCGACATGTTTTTCCCCAGTACAGCCTGCATTGTGCAGCGCAAGATCGGTGCGGCACGCGCGGTCTGTTTTGACATTAGCGCTGCCTGTTCTGGCTTTGTCTATGCCCTCCAGGTGGCACGGCACTTTCTGAACGCCGGCAGCCGCCAGACTGCCCTCGTGATTGGGGCTGAGAAGCTTAGCAGCCTTGTCAATTGGCAGGATCGCAACACCTGCGTGCTCTTTGGCGATGGCGCAGGAGCAGTCGTCATCCGCGCGACCGATGCTGCCAACGCTCCAGGGCGTGTGCTGAGCACAGTGATGGGCAGCGATGGCAATCTGGTGGATCTGCTGAAGGTGCCAGGAGGCGGCAGTGCCTGCCCCGTGACACTGCAAAACATCGACCAACACCTAAACACCGTCCACATGGAAGGGCGCGAGACGTTCAAGCATGCGGTGACACGCATGAGCGCTGCGGCGGAAGAGGCGCTGAAGCTCGCTGGCCTGACCAAGGAAGATATCAGCCTAGTCATCCCGCACCAGGCTAACGCGCGCATCATCACAGCCATCGCGGATCGTCTAGGCCTACCCGAAGAAAAGACCTTCATGAACCTACACAAATATGGCAACACCAGCGCGGCGACGATTCCAGTCGCTCTGGATGAAGCCAATCGCGAAGGCCGCCTAAAGCCTGGGGACGTCGTGCTACTGGTTGCCTTCGGAGGCGGCTTCACCTGGGCCGCGTCGGTGCTGCGCTGGTAAGCCAGAACCATAGGTGCAATCCAGCCTTAACATGCAAATCTGCATCTCTCAGATTGCCTGTCGGGCAAGTGACGCTCATGCTAGACAATCATGTTGCGTCTTTTCTTCATCCTTTGGGTTTTGACTGGTTTTTGTCTGGCTCAGCAAGCCACTCCAGCATCCGCCACACCGACTCCAGCGGGCACCTCAGCTAGCCTAGAGAGACTGGTGGCCTCCGCCATGAAGATGCCTGCCTGGCGCTCGGCTAGACATCAGGTCGAGCGTCTGACGATCCTGCGTGACAAGGCTTTGGCTCAGAAAGATCAAACCGATCCGGTCTCAGACCGCTACGTCATCACCATCCTTGGTGGACCGGTGGATATGGTGCGCTTTTTGGGCTTAGCCCGTATCGTCTGTGCGGGCAAAGATCGGCGTGCCAGCCTCATGAAGGAATTCCAGCGCGAGAAGCGCGAAGTCACACCCGATGATCTGCCCAGCAATGCACTCGGCGCACTTTTTGGCGAAGAACTGCGCCCGCACATGCGGGACACTGAGCATGACTTGGTTCCAGACTTGCGTCGTTTCTTTGCCAGCCTGGAACCGGCGGATGATGCAGCCATCCAGCGCCACACTTATCAGCGACTCGTGCATGGCATAAAGGCTGAGTCCACGCAGCAGGAAAGAGCCACGAGCCGCGATTGGCGCACCGCAGAGCCGCTGTATCTCATTTCCTTGTTGGCACCCGATCGTGCCTCAAAGATTCCAAATGCCGAAGCTGCGCTGCATGCCGCTGGTCTCGAAACGCGCCGCGCACAGGGCCTGCCGATCGTGATCGAGCGCATTGGCACGCCGGATCCCCAGCCACCACCTCCACGCGCCGTGCCGGTGCCTGAGGATCGACCCGCACATTTGCCGCTCAAACCGCAGCCGCAGCGCCCGAGCCGAGCTGTACCTGTGCCGGAATGAGCTCAAGTCCACTTGCAGCAGGAAAAACTCTTGCCAGATGCCATTGAGGCGGCACTATCGCGCCTCGCCAACACTGCACGGATAGCTCAGCGGTAGAGCGTCTGTCTTACACACAGATGGTCGGGGGTTCGAATCCCTCTCCGTGTACCATTTCAGCCAGCAAAAGACTGCGCATTTTTTGGTGTTGAGGCCAGCGCCAGCATGAGGCCACAAAAAAGCTTCCGCCACGAAGCCATGACGGAAGCTTGAAAAGACCGGCACTCAGCCGATGACGCGAATCACTTGCCAGCCTTGTCAGCCACTTTGGTCAGGATGCCCGCGAACTCAGCAGCAGAGACACCACCGACTTGGCTGATGAGAGTTTTACCCTCTTTGTCCAAGAATTGCACGTGGGGGATGCCCTGCACTTTGTATTGTTCAGCGGCTTTGGCGTTAGCCTCTTCATCCACGTCGAGGTAGGCCCAGACAAATTTGTCCTGCAGCGGCTTTACTTCCGCACTTGGGTAAACGGTCTTCTTCATAGCTTGGCAGGGCGGGCACCAGGCGGCGGAAAAGACAAGCACGACGGGCTTGCCTTCTTTTTTAGCAGTAGCTAGCGCTTCTTGGTAGTTCGTGCCGAACTTGGGACTACCGGCGGGAAAATCAGCCGCCAAGACAGGAAGGAAAATCGCAACGGCCAGGAAGGTGAGGAGTTTTTTCATAGGAAGAGTCTTTGAGAGACAGGAATAAGACGTCACATGTTGGCATTTATTCCAACTGCAAACGAGCCAAAGTGCCATAAAGACCACCGGGCTTGGCGATGAGTTCGTCGTGTCTGCCTCGTTCGACGATGGTGCCGCCGGACATGACGAGGATCTGATCACAACGGCGCACGGTGGACAGACGGTGGGCGATGATGAGGCTGGTGCGGTTCTCCATGAGCTTGTCCAAGGCATCCTGCACCAGACGCTCGCTCTCTGCATCCAGGCTGCTTGTGGCCTCATCCAGAATGAGAATGGCGGGATTCGCCAAGATGGCGCGAGCGATGGCGATGCGCTGGCGCTGACCGCCCGATAGCTGAGTACCGCGCTCGCCGACCAGGGTATCGTAGCCTTCCGGCATTTTTTCGATGAAGAGATGCGCATTGGCTTGCTTGGCAGCCTCGATGATCTCTGCCTCGGTTGCGTCCGGTTTGCCGTAGGCGATGTTTTCCCGGATGCTGCCACCGAAAAGCAGCACCTCCTGCGGCACGAGGGCTAGGTTTCGCCGGAGAAGAGGCAACGGCAT
>JBIKYV010000032.1:0-31711 GCA_044355075.1 Prosthecobacter sp. | reverse complement strand
AGCATGTGCGTCTTTGGTGCGATTTATTATATTGTTCCAAGGCTTACGGGATGTGAATGGCTCAGTGTTAGGTTGATTCGCAATCATTTTTGGTTTTCAACCTATGGTATCGCTGCGATCGTGGTGACTAGTCTTGTGGCGGGAATTCAGCAGGGTGGTGATTTGAATAATCCTGAAATGTGGGATCAAGACTTTATGCAGCTTTCTATGAATGCCCGCCCCTACATGATCGCGCGTGCTTTAGCATGGGTATTGATCACGTGGTCAAATCTTTGGTTTCTCATCCACCTTATCCTCATGATTGCCGGCCTTGGACGTCGTAGTTCAGCCCCTACTTTGTTGCACTCCTCTCACGATGACACCCCTCACGCCGTTCACGCATGAGTAATTTCCGCACATTTATACTTGGATTAACTGCATCCTTTGGTCTTCCATGGCTGTTTTTGGTCGTCATTCCTGTGATTAAATACCAGGAATTATCTTTGCTACCTTACGACAAGGATCGTGATGGCATTGAAGGATACTATCCGCCCGCCGCTGTTCATGGACAAGGACAGCTCGTTTACATTCGAGAAGGTTGCGTTCAATGTCATACCCAAATGATTCGTCCAACGCAATTGGCGCTTGATGGCTGGCGGAAAGGTTGGGGACAGGATCAAGAAGCTAGGCCGTCCGCACCAGTACGCTCCAACAACCTTCGTGATTACTTCGGCGAAAAGTATGCTCCGCTTGGAACGGTGCGAAGTGGCCCTGATTTAGCGAATTATGGGTGGAGAGCTCCAGAGCGTGGAGTCATACATCAAATGTTGTATGCTCCCCACCAGTTGCACGATTGGTCAAACATGCCTGCCTACAAGCACCTCTACAAGACTAGAGCAAGGCAAGGTCCAATTCCATCGAGCGCTGTCAAAACAGCTGGGAAGGATCATCCTGAATATGAAGTTGTTCCTACTGCTGAAGCTGAGGCTCTTGTGGATTACCTTCTTTCTCTCAAAAAAGATTATCTGGTGCCAGGAACAGCCGTGACTGCCAGTGCATCTGCAAAAAAATAATTTTTGACTGCTCGATGAGTGCCAATCCATCTAATCTTAATCCAGACACCATTGATCTTGATCGGCTGCATGCAGCCGTAAAACGTGAAAATCAGGATCTACAGCCAGGTAGGGAGCCAGTTCCGATGCTGGTGATCTTTTTGGCGATGGTTGTTGCCGTGATTGCTGGTGGGCAATTGGGTGTAATGACGGGCGGGTGGAAGTTTGAAACAGCCAATCCGTTCTTAACTGCGGAATCACCTGATCCAAGGCCAGGTTCAGGTGCAGGTGTGCAAAGTGCAGACCCTTTTCAAACTGCCATGAAAAAAGGTGCATCTGGGTATGCAGTTTGTGGTGGTTGTCACCAAGGAAATGGAATGGGTATACCAGGACAGTTCCCCCCTCTTGCGGGCTCAGAATGGGTGATGGGTGGCACGGAACGATTGATTCGTGTCGTCCAGCATGGACTAGTCGGAGCAATTAAAGTTAAAGGTCAAGGTTACAATACACCAGGCGGAATGCAGGCGTTTGGTGCAGCCATGTCATCAGCAGACTTGGCTAATGTATTGACTTACATTCGTAATTCTTGGGGGAATGAGGCCACGATGATAACAAAAGAAATGGTCGAAAAGATTCGTTCCGAAGAAAAAAGAGCCCAGCAGTGGACAGAGAGTGAACTTACTCCATTCGCTGAGAAAAATGTTCCAGGAGAAATTCCAGCCGGTCCTGGTGCAATGCCCAAGCCTGCCACTTAACATACTTTTTACTCGCTAGGCATGTAATTCACCTGATTGCTCATGGAATAGACTATTTTTATTCACTGCATTCCGAAACGGATCATCGAAACAAAGTCATTTTTTCTCTTAGAGAGAATTTTTTATTCCTGAACTTAGACACCACGTTGTTTAGCCTGATTAGTTCATCATTCATTTTTCTTTCATGAGCGCTGCCCACACCCAAAATCACGATCATGCTCATGCCCATGATCATCATGAGCCAGGATTTATTGGAAAATACATTTTTTCCACAGACCACAAAATTATCGGCATTCAGTATGCCATAACAGGCTTACTTTTCCTTTTGTTTGGATTCTTTTTGATGCTTCTCATGAGGTGGAGCATCGCTTACCCAGGACAGCCTATTCCTGGTTTCGATCTTGTTTCTAAAATTCCAGTTCTTGGCTGGCTTTTCAATGAAATGATTGGACGGTGGGCTCCTGGTGGTATCGTGAATGGGGAGCTCTACAATATGCTTGGAGCTATGCACGGAACCATCATGGTCTTCCTTGGGATCGTTCCCCTTGGTTTTGCTGGCTTTGTTAATTTTGTAATGCCTTTGCAAATCGGCACAATCGATATGGCATTCCCACGCTTGAACATGTGGAGTTATTGGCTCTTTTTCGTAAGTGGTGTTGGTATGCTGGCAAGCTTCTTTCTTGGTACAGGCTCTGTGCAAACAGGCTGGACTATGTATTCTCCTTTAGCCAGCACCACTGGCTTGGCAGTCACAAATGTTTGGATGCATGGTCATACGTGGTGGTTGCTAAGCATGGTATTTAACATCTCAGCTTCATTGCTGGGTTCCGTTAACGTGATTACAACGCTGATCAACTTGCGTGCTAAGGGGCTGACATGGATGAGGATGCCATTTTTCTGCTGGGCAATGTTTATTGTCGCATTCTTACTACTTTTGGCTTTCCCACCTCTTGAAGTTGCTGCGTTGCTACAATTTTCAGATCGTGTTTTTGGTTCCAGCTTTTTCCTTCCAACAGGATTAATGGAAGGAGGACAACACTTAGACATCTCAGGCGGTGGCTCCCCACTACTGTATCAACATTTATTTTGGTTTTTGGCTCACCCTGAAGTTTACGTATTGATTCTTCCTGCTTTTGCTATCTTAGCGGAAGTCATACCTGCCAATACACGTCGGCCGCTATGGGGATACAAAGCAATGGTATATGCAGGATTAACACTTGGATTCCTTAGTTTCTTAGTGTGGGCTCATCACATGTATCTCACTGGTATGGGAACCATGATGTCCACATACTTTCAAATTACAACAGTCTTGATTTCGGTTCCATCCGTCATCCTGCTGACTGGTTTAATGATTTCACTTTATGGTGGTTCCATTCGCTTTACTCCGCAGATGCTTTTTGCGTCCGCATTTTTGCCAATGTTTGGAATCGGCGGTTTAACAGGCTTGCCATTGGCATTCACATTTATTGATTTAGCTCTCCATGATACCTACTACGTGATTGGTCACTTTCATTATGTGGTCGCACCAGGAACTATTTTTGCTCTTTTTGCGGGTGTTTACCACTGGTATCCTAAGGCAACCGGACGGATTATGAATGACTTCCTTGGTAAGCTTCATTTCTGGCCTTCTTTAGTCGGTATGAACTTGATCTTCGCGCCAATGTTTATTCAAGGAATGGGTGGTTTCCACCGGCGTTGGTACGACGGCGGCAAATACTTCGAACAGACTCACTCAGCCTCAAATTGGTTCACAGAATTAACTTCAACATTTTTTGGATTGTTTGGTATGGAAGTCCCAAATAACCTTCTTGGGTTAAACGTTCTGATGACATTCGGTGCGGTTATTTTGATGTTGGGCCAGGTTCCATTTATTCTCAATTTCTGGCTCTCCGTTAAAGGTGGCAGGAAAGTTACAAGCGATAATCCTTGGAATTGCACGACGCTTGAATGGGCTACACCCACACCTCCGCCTCATGGCAATTTCACTTTTGATATAGTTGCTGTAAGAGGGCCTTATGAATACAGTGTTCCAGGTATGAATCAGGATTATTTTCCACAGTGGGAATCTGAACCCGGTAAAGCGGCAGAGCCAGCCTCAGTGACTGCTAAAGCCATATCACCTGCGCATCACTGAATTATCCCGCTTCTCGGAGAATCATCCTAAAGCACACTTCAATGGACATTCCTTATACAGTAACAGCTCGTCCTGATACAGGACTCTATAATGCCAAGGTTGGAATATGGCTTTTCCTTGCTTCTGAGGTGATGCTTTTTGGTGGCTTATTCAGCTCATATATCTTTCTGCGGGTCGGAGCAGACTATCCGTGGCCTGTACATGAGCTTGGTGTCACGCTTGGCTTTGTTAACACACTAGTCCTGATCTTTTCTTCGGTTACTGTGTTGCTTGCTTGGGCGAATCTAAAGCTTAGAAACATTGGTAAATACAAACTTTATTTATTTATTACAATTCTTTGTGCCGGCACATTCATGGTCATTAAATCCATCGAATATAGAGCCAAATTTAAACATTATTCGGTAACACTTACTGATGGCACGATCCTAACAGGACATTTACCCAACGGTTATACCATTGAATTCGGTAAAGTTCAGAGTTTGTCATTCACAGTCGCTGGGAAAACTGCAGCCATTGACGCTGATCCTATTCGACACGTAATTCCTTGGGTAAAAGGTGAGTTGCCAAAATTCAAAACAGAATCAGGAAACTTAATTTCTTTAGATTCTGTTTCATTTAAGCAGCTTAAAAATGAGGCCAAAGAAAAAGCTAAACAAAAGGCTCAAAATGATGGTTTAAAGGAGATACCGAATTGGACGTTAAAACTTGTCCCCGAGAAGCCTCTAACCTTTGTGTTGCCGCCTTCTGAGCTTTTATCGAAGCCTCAACCAGGAGCCGGTCTAATCTCCTTCAGAGACGGTACTATTGCCGAAGGCGTGATGCTCAGCGATAAAATGACTCTTGAAGTCGACGCTGTAGATTTAAGAGCCACGCCAGATAAAGAAAAATCATTGGCTTGGAATGAGAGTTATCTCGGCACTACGTGGAAGAAGGTCTTTGTCAAAAATAGAGATCACGCTGTAGCTGAGTTCAACGAAAGATACAGCGATGGAAAAGGTGGCACCACGAGGGATCCTTCCAAGAGTGCTACTCATCAAAAGCACATGTTTTATCTTAAACTAAATGCTGAAAGTCATGCTGATGCCAAGTCACATGCTGATTCACACAAGGCAGAAGTATCGGCGCCAGATCATCATTTAGATACCGATGCGGGTCATCAACATCCAACTGTGGTTTTAGATCGCAAAGATATTCAGTTCTTTTCTAACTTTACCCCAAAGCTTAATAGTTACTATGCAATCTATTTCACGCTCACAGGCCTGCACGGTCTGCATGTTATTGCCGGTGCTTTAGTTCTCGCCTATTTCTTGTTCTGTAATGGTAAGATGCTGACTAACGACCCTGAGCGTTTGGCAAATAGGGTGGAAGTAGGTGGTTTGTTCTGGCACTTCGTCGATCTCGTTTGGATTTTCCTATTCCCTTTACTTTATCTGCTTTGAGACATCGCTGGTGCCGTGTGAGTAAACCCAATTCGAATTTAATAAGTATGGCTGACAATCCTGAAGCAATTCACAGTTCAATAAGAAAGATTAAGCTCATTGGTTGGCTTCTAGCCATTTTTACTGTGATAACAGTAGGTCTGTCATATGTGGAATTAGCCTCTCATTCATGGAATATCATCGTGGGTATGATTGTGGCCACCTTTAAGGCTAGTCTTGTCGCGTTGATTTTTATGCATCTCAATCACGAGGCGAAGCTCGTTTATAAAATCTTGGCCTTCACGGTCGCTTTTGCCATGGCGCTGTTCATATTATTTTACTGCAGCAATACAGATCCTCTTGTTTTCAAGGACTTTTGATCTTCGGAGAAATGAGCCTGAAGCATTTCCACTACGTTTTTCTTTTTTTTGCTGTTCTTTGTGATGGCGGATTTTGGCTTTGGACTTGGTTGGCACCTGAAAAAGCAACAGAGCTTAACATTGTCGCGATTGGACAACTAGCTGGCTGGACGACACTTATGTTGTTGGTTTATGCGGCATGGTATCTCTTTAAAAAATCTGCCAAAATTATCATTTAGACACCCAAGACAATGATACTAGCATGCGCAACCTGCAAGGCGGATCCGAATAGCATTATAGCACAAGCTCAAGATTTAGCTGTGCTTGTAATGATCGGTTTCTTGATGCTTGGCCTGGGATGTGTCGCCCTAATTGTTTATAATTTTGTTCGGAAGCAGAGACTACTTTCAACCACGACTACAGTTTGATTCATTTTCACTAGAACCACAATCATCTATGAGCATTTCAGACATCAATATACCGTTTGGTATTACGCAAAATGCATCAGAACACGGAGGGCTTGTGGACCATATGCTTGGTTTTGTGCATTGGTTCATGCTAATCCTCTTTGTGGGATGGTCTGCCTATTTGGTGCATGTCTTTTGGAAATATCGCTCAAGCAACATTGCCAAAGCCGACTATCATGGACTTCGTGGACACGCGACAACACATATAGAAATTGGCGTAGTCATAGTCGAAGCCATCCTGCTATTAGGTTTCGCTTTCCCGCTCTGGTCGAGACAGGCTGACGAATACCCCACAAGTGCTGATACTATTAAAATGCGTGCAATGGGGGAGAAGTTTTTATGGAACTTTCAATATCCGGGTATCGATCAAATGCTGAGTGCTTGGAATCCAAGAGCTATTTCGCCTACTAATGTTACGGGGCGCGAATTAAATGACCCGAATGGTAAAGACGATTTTGTTAACCCTGGCACAATGAAATTACCCGTCGGCCGCCCTGTGATTGTTGATGTAACTAGTAAGGACGTTATTCATAATCTAGCCCTTGTTCCAATGCGAGCTGCTCAAGATGCTTGTCCAGGTGTTAAATCACACATGTGGTTTAAGCCTGTGAAGACAGGAACATGGGATATCATCTGCGGACAATTGTGCGGGCCTGGTCATGCTCAGATGAAAGCCATTGTTGAAGTTGTTGAAGGAAAAGAATTCGATGATTGGTCAAAAGAAATGTCAGCTAATGCGGCCACCAAAAATAGTGGTGCACCTGTTGCAAGTCGTTGATTCAATACCAATGATTAGTTCGAGAGTCTTTAATAGTGAAGGAACCTAGAATTGTTGATTCTGATATGAATTGATATCATGTCTTGGTTTCAACGTTTCTCTCTCTCAGCTTACATTGCGGTCGAGTTGCTTATCTTTGTAGGAGCTTTTGTTCGAACGACGGGTTCTGGCCTTGGTTGTCCAGATTGGCCATTCTGCTATGGATGCTGGATTCCGCCTGCTTCTGCACAAGAAATTGATTTCACAAAATTAGACATCGAAAAATTTCGAAGAAAAGCAGCGTCTTTAGGGCGAGATCCTTCGGAGATAACACTTCAAAAAATCAAAGAAGAATTCAATCCTGTTGCGACTTGGATTGAGTATTTCAATAGACTGACTAGCCTACCTGTAGGGTTATGTGTTTTATCACTATGGATTGCTAGTTTCGGTCAATGGAAAGCGGGTAAGCCAATCCTATTTTTAGCTTCAACATTGGCAGTGTTGCTGGTTGGCATCAATGCTTGGCTAGGTGCTCGTGTGGTATTAAGTGGCTTAAAACCTGGAATCATCACGCTACACATGGCATTGGCTATATTATTGCAATGCTTGTTGGTTTATGTCTGCTGGAAGGGTTTTCCCCGGCCTTGGGCTTTAAACTGGAAGCATGGTTCAAGCTCAGCTTTGACCAATGTGGCTTTGCTTTTGTTCGGATTGGTAGCCTTAGAAGGAGTCATGGGCTCGCAAGTTCGTGAACTCACGGACGAGTTGGCGCGAACTCATATGGGCCACACTCGGGTCGAATGGATTCACAAGCTAGAATCAAGCTGGGTTTATCTCATTCATCGCAGTTTTTCCTGGCTGATTTTATTTTCGGGATTTGCATTTTTTTGGTTGGCGGGCCGAGAGCTCAAAAAACGGGGATGGCTTGAAATTGTGATTTTTGGAATTGTTCTGTGTCAAATGTGCCTTGGAGTTATTCTCGCCAATGTGGGGATCCTACCTTTTGCTCAAATTCTGCACATCGGGTTATCCTCATTGCTTGTTAGCGGATTGTTTCTTTGGTTATTGGGTAGCATGAAGAGAAACATTCCAAATTAAGTTATGGAATCAATAGTGCACAGTGAGAATGGTTCGAGACGGCAAAGCTGCTCATTCTACAATCATCATGTTAGCCTCTGAGAGTTCCTTTCGACTTACTGTAATCGCTTCGAGCGGAAGAGAGCGTGAGCGAAATTTCACGCAAGGTGCCGGGTCTGTGATGGATGTCGGGCACTTGCCTGTTAATTTTCATGCTTTTGCAGCATGTACTCATGGCCGTTACAGCTCTAGCTCTGCGGAGTATCTTGATGAAGATTCAGTGCTCTTGCTGATTGGTCGTGAAATGAGTCGGTCCGAAAAAGTTTTTCGAGATCTTAAACGCCGTGGGAAAACGGTTGTGATTAGTATCAAAGAAACAGGTGCCCAACAAATTGCGGCTTGTTTTCAGGATGCAAAGAATGTGGAGGCATTTTCACGCATCTGTCAGATGGCAGATGGTGCGTTGGCTACGACGTTTGATAGTATGCCTTTGTATTCCATCGCGAGTCGGCGTGATGTCCCCCTCCTTTTTTTACCACCACCTTATCCGGTCGAAGAGTGGGATCTATCACCGGAAATTAAGGAAGCAAGAAGCGGCATTTTTTTGGGAACCCGTCAACTTTACATGGCATCAAGGCTTCATCCCCAAGCAGTCATGATTGCAGCCTGGTTGGCGGAATCAAAATCAGAAAGACTAACCATTATTAATGGTCGAGCGAGCAATCTCCCACCTTTACGCAAGTTGCTTAGCAAGTGGACGGATCCGGGGCTGGCCTGGCATCAGCAAGTGACTTCAAAGGTGGAGGGCATCAATATCATTTCTCGTCAGCTTCCTCCTGCTGAATATCTGCGTTTAATGGCATCGCATAAAATTGTATTCCAACTCGATTGCAGTTCTGTTCCTGGTCAGGTGGCTGGTGATGCCTTGCTTGGTCGAATTCCCTGCGTTGGCGGTGATGGGACCTCAGAAAGACTGATTTTTCCGGATTTGTGCGGTTATGGACGTACTACAGGCGAGATCATCAGATTAGCCCAAAGATTGCTTTCTGACGCTGTCTTTGCCGAGGATCAGGTGCAGAAAGCCCTCCAGATTGCGAAGGAAAAGATGTGTTTTTCAAGTGCTCGGCGAGAGCTTGCTTCATTCTTTGGGAGTTTAAAAAAGTAGACTTCAATGCTCATAAAGTTCTGCATGTAAGCGTGACAGTCCAATGACTGTCAGTAAGCTATCGGGATAACATGCCACTAGTCCACGTTGAAGATCTAAAAGTCCATTTCCCGATCCGTACCATAACTGGTCGTCGTGAAGTCGTGCGTGCGGTGGATGGGGTTAACTTTAAGATCGATGCGGGGAAAACGTTGGGACTCGTTGGGGAGAGTGGCAGCGGCAAGTCAACAGTTTCACGTGCTCTACTAAAGTTGATTCAGCCTACTTCAGGGCAAATTTTTTATGCAGACAAGGATATTTTGCAGATGGGAGAATCTGAGTTTCGCCCTTTGCGCAAGGAAATGCAGATGGTGTTTCAAGATCCCATCGGCTCCCTAAACCCAAGAATGACAGTGGAATCCATCTTAGCGGAACCACAGCAGATTCATTTTCGAGATCGCGATCGAGAAGAGCATCGTCAGGTTTCAGTGGAACTGTTGAATCGTGTTGGGCTCAACTCAGATGCTCTTTTTCGATACCCTCACGAATTCAGTGGAGGTCAGAGGCAAAGAATCGGG
Organism: Prosthecobacter sp.; assembly: GCA_044355075.1. GTDB lineage: Bacteria > Verrucomicrobiota > Verrucomicrobiia > Verrucomicrobiales > Verrucomicrobiaceae > Prosthecobacter. Next base: position 21,991 of record JBIKYV010000032.1, on the reverse strand, counting down.
ATAGCTCGGGCATTAGCTGTCCAGCCGAAATTCTTGATTTGTGACGAGCCTGTCAGTGCGTTGGATGTCAGCGTTCAGGCGGCGATTCTGAATTTACTCAAAGATCTGCAGAACGAATTGAATTTGACCGTGCTTTTTATTGCACATGACTTGGCAGTGGTGCGACATATGAGTGATGAAATTGTTGTTATGAATCGTGGGATGGTTGTTGAGCACGGGAATGCAGACGAACTGTGCGAGTGCCCTAAGCATGATTACACCAAACGATTGCTTGCTTCCATTCCACAGTTGCCTGGCTTCTGGGCAAGATTGTAAAAAAGACATGACTCCGCTGTTTAAAAAATTTCTCGGCATCAACTGGATACTCATGCTGACCCTGGCAGGCCTTTTGAGTTTTGGGATCTATTCCATTTACAATGCATCTTATTTCCGAGTCGATTCTCCCATGAATCTTGATACGAAATGGAAAGATCAGATTAACTGGATTGGGCTTGGCGTTCCTTTTTTGTTTGGAGCTGCACTCTTGGACTACAAATGGTTACGCTGGGCTTGTGTCCCGATTTATCTGACTGGTATTGCAGGCCTAGTATACCTAGAGTTGTTTGGCGTTGAGGTGAAGGGGAACAAGGCTTGGGTGGAAATCGCGGGACAGCGCATGCAGCCTTCTCAGTTTGCTATCATGGCTGGCATTGTGATGCTCGCAGTCATTTTCGGAGAATTGCCACGTATTTGGGGTGTTTTTCGGCGACCATGGTTAAGGATTATTGTTGGCGGCATTGCGGCCGGTATTCCCGCATGCATGGTCATCAAAGAAGATTTCGGCTCGGGGTTGGTATGGGGGCCAGTCTTTATCGCGATGCTACTCGTCGGGAGTATTCCATTTCGATACATCATCACGCTAGTTTTATCGGTCCTTTGCGTGGTTCCCATTATGTATTTTTTTGTGCTTAAGCCTTACCAGCAGGCTCGAATCGATACGACTTGGTATCTGTTGACGAATCAAATGGAGAAAGTGGACATGAGAGGAGATGGTTGGGTCCCCAATTATGTTCAGACTGCAGTGGCATCTGCTGGCTTTGAGGGAAAGGGGCCTTTGTCTGCGAAAGTATCTGATCAGCGAACTATTCACCGTATGTTCTTCCCTGAAGGTGAAGCTCACAGTGACTTCATCTTTGGTGTGATCTGTGAGGAGTTTGGTTTCCGCGGGGCAGTTCTGGTATTGTCAGCAATAGCCTTACTCCTATTACAGGGGGTTTTCGTTGCCTTTTGTGCTAGGGACCAAGTTGGAAGATTGTTAGTCGTGGGAGTCGTTGCGATGTTCTTCGCCCATACCTTTCAGAATGCGGGTATGAACTTATGCATGCTGCCTGTGATCGGACTTCCTATGCCATTCATTAGCTATGGAGGTACGTTCATGATCGTCACCCTATTTTTGATGGGTATGATGCAGAGTGTATGGGTTCACCGCCACATTTCCCCCGTGAATAAAAAAGCGACTAGCGGGAATGATCGTGAGGATGAGTTTAACAAGGATGATGAAGACTAATCAGGTCTGTGGTGTTGTGGCTGCTCTTTCGGCGGCAGCCAATCGTTTTTCCAATTTCTGAATGCGCTCGATCAACTCAGGTAACCTAGCCTGAGCAACCATGGCTTTGCGGCCATCAAGCAAAGGCCGTGCAGGGAAGCCCGTGTAGGCTCCTGGTTCTGTGATGTTTTTGGTAACTCCAGAGCGGGCAAGAAGGGTCACCTGATTAGCGATTTCAAGGTGGCCAGCAATGCCAGTCTGTCCTGCAATGGTAACGTAGCTGCCGATTCTGACGCTCCCAGCGATAGCCGCATGGGCAACAATGATGCAGTGCTTGCCAATAACAGCATTGTGCCCGATTTGCACTTGGTTGTCGATCTTGGTTCCTTCGCCAATCCACGTGCGGCCAAATCGTGCGCGATCTATAGAGGTGCATGCGCCTACCTCCACGTCATCATCTAGCTGAACGTTGCCTACCTGTTCGACTTTAGCGTGTCGGCCTTTGATGAACTCGTAACCAAAGCCATCTGATCCGATAACAGTTCCGCTGTGAATAATCACGCGGTTGCCAATAACGCAGCGGTTGGCGATGGTGCAGTTGGCATGTAACAAACAATCTTCTCCAATCTGGGTTCCGTCACCAATACAGACGCCCGCCTGGATGATCGTGCCTGAACCGATCACGACGTCATCACCAATAATAGCTCCTGCGGCTATAGACACCTTAAGCGGGTCAAACAGAGCTTTGGAGGAGACGGTAGCATCCGGGTGAACTCCGGGCGTGAAGTCACGAGCAGGAGGCCCAAAATGACGTATTACTGACGAAAATGCGAAGGTGGGATTGGACACTCGAATGAGAGCCTTGCCTTCCATCGGCTCGGTGAAATCAAGACCAACAAGGATGGCGGTGGCTCGAGTCTTTCTCAGCGCCATAAGATATTTCGAGTTTCCCAGAAACGTCACATCTCCCGGTTCGGCTTCGCTAACAGAATTGAGGCCAGTGACTATTCCATGGGGGTCCCCTTGAAAAAGTTCACCTTCAACAATCTCAGCGAGGCGCTGGTGGGTTATTCTTTGGCTCATCGGCAAGATATTAAGGTTTTAGAATGCGGCAGTGGGCAAGAAAAAGGCACGCATCCTCAGGGAGGCGTGCCTTCAGACTATGAAAGGTTTATCACTTCTTTTCTTCAGGTTTTGATGCTGCTGCTGCAGGTGCGCTTTTGTTCAATTCGAGTATGATTTGATCGGTGATATCTACTGCGTCCTTGTAATAAATAAGCATGGGTACGGTGGAAAGGCTCATGCCAGATTTGTCGAAGACAAAATCATAGGTCTCACGCTTGGCTAGATCACGTACGACAACCAGAATCTCATCATAGATTCCTTTGCGAATCTGCATGTCCTCCTGCTTGAGTTGGTTGGTGCGGCGATTTTGAGCTTCACCGATTTCCTGCTCAAGAGAGCGAAGCTCTTTGCCTTTTTCTTCAAATTCAGCAGCTTTTTTGCCTCGTGCGTCGGGCGTTAGAATTGGATCGCCAGCTTCTTTTTTAAGCTTCTGCATGTCCGTCATCAAGTTTTTGTAGACGGTCCAGCGGTCGTTCATTTCCTTCTGGGCTTTATCGATGTTACCTTTGAATTTATCGGCGGCATCCTTAGTTTTGTGAAACTCAGAGAACGCTTTGGACATATCAACAACGCCGAATTTGAGGTCGGCTGCTTGCAGAGAAACCGTGGCAAAGGCCAGGAGCAAAAGGTTGCGAATCATAATGAAAGATGAAGTCGGTGAATGAAAGCGGGAATGAGGTTAGAAGCGGTAGCCCATGTTGAATTGGAAGCGTGGGCTATTGCCGACAAAGTTATCTTCTGCTGGTTTTATGACTGGAACACCGAGGTCAAGACGTATCGGGCCTACAGGCAGGAACAATCGAACACCGATACCCACGTTGGAATAAACTTCGCCGTCTCCAATAATCGGTCCGCCATTGCGAATGCCGCTCGCTGTTCCACTCACTGCTTCAATATCAGATTGTATCATGCCGACATCCCAGAAGAAAGCTCCACGAACTTTCTCAATGATGGGGAAGGACACTTCCATTGAACCGAATAGTGAAACACTGCCGCCCACTGGCTCCCCGACGCTGTCTTTCGGGCCTGCTTCACGGAAATCAAAACCTCTGAGGTTGTAAGCACCCCCGAGGAATTGGCGTTCAAAGATCGGCACTCGGTCGCCACCCCAGTTGTCCACCCAGCGTGCCATACCTTCAAAGCTGAGAATAGTGTCTCCAGGAAGGTTGAAGAACTGTTGGCCACCTAGGTTCGCGCCATAAACTTCGACATCACCACCCAAACCAGAAGCCATGACACCAGCTTCAAATTTGTGTCCTTTGCGAGTAATGAACACACTATCGCGAGTGTCGTGAACATAGTTGAGTTCAAATTTGCTGATTAGGAATTCACCGTCTTCATCGCGAAGAATCTTCGTGGAATCTTCGTTGGCTCCCATATCCACATCGATAGTTGTCTGCTGTAGCGTGTAGGTTCCTTCGATGAATGCATGCTGACCGATGGGCTTCCTCAGACCCACTGAAGCGCCAACATTGATTTGGTCGTAGCGATTTGAAAGGTAAAACAGATTTTGATAGAACAGACTAACGGTGAGTGCGAGCTTTTGTCCCAAGAACCAAGGCTCAGTCCAGCTAGTATTGAACGAAGAGGTACGAAGGCCATACCGAAGGTTCATGTTGAAGCGCTGCCCGGCTCCGCGGAAGTCTTTCCAGTCGGAAATATCAAAGTTTGTCTGGGTCACATCCACAAAGCCTACCAAACTATCTACCGAGCTAAAGCCAGCACCAAAGTTCACGGAACCAGTCGGCTTCTCGGTGACGTTGACTTCTACGTCTTTGAATCCAGAAACTTCCGTATCGATCTGACGAATGGCCAGTGGATTGGCTTCGCCTTTGGTCTCGAAGTAATTCATGTTTTCGAGAGTGGTCTGGGCGGCTTCAAGCTGGACTGTGTTCAGCGGATCGCCTGGAGCAAAGGAAAGCTCACGACGAATGACTTCGTCTTTGGTTTTGACATTGCCGCTGATGTTCACCTTGCGAATGAATGACTTGGAACCCTCAGTGACGTTGTAGATGACGTTCAGCTTCCCTGGACCTGCATCTGTCAACTGTGTATCGACATTCGCATCTGCATATCCACGAGATCCATAGTAATCGCGGATCATTTTCTCGTCACCCTTCACATCGCTGCCAGAATAAGTATATCCAGCTTCTGTTAAGATTGCTGGAGTGAGCTCATCTTTGGTGAAAATCGTTATGCCGTTGAGTTCGACGGATGCCACATCATATTTGCCTCCTTCATTGATTTCGAAAATCAAAGCGGTGCTTTTTTCATCCATTGGCTCACGTCGATAACCGACTTTTGCATAAACATATCCTTCATCTTGATAAGCCTCTTGGATGGCTGTCACATCATCAATGAGGGTTTGGTTATCTAGTTTACCAGCTTTACCCCAAAGCCGATAGAAGGTTCTTTCCTTGCTTTTGATTTTGCTCTTCAGGTTGCGCGAACTGATGGCGTTATTGCCTTCGAAGCGAATTTCACCAATCAAGCCACGTGCGCCTTCTTCGATTTTGAATAGAACGCTGGAGAATCCTTCTTTGCTTGAGGCAGTTACATCATAGGTGATGAGAACATCGGAAAAGCCCTTCTTTTCATAGAGTTCTCGAATTTTTTGCTGAGCAGTGGTGAGCTTGGCGTCATCCACAGGGTCTCCAGCCGCGACTTCGATTTCTTCACGCAACTTCTTGTTATCAAAAGCTGCATTGCCAACGAAATTAATTTCTCCGATCGCTCCGCGTCCCGACAAAGTGACGATAACTTTGACCCCACCAGGTGCGTTGACGGCCTGAATATCGACGTTTTCTACCGCTCCAGTCGCGTAGAGAGTGCGGATATCACGTTCGACGGATTCATCGGTGTAAGGTTCTCCTGAACGTGTTGACATTTGCGCACGAACTCGATTCGGATCGAGGGTGGCGGCTCCTTTGAATACCACTTCCACTGCTTGGACAATTTTTTTGCCGGAGGCTGTTGGAGATTCCAGCGCGACTTGGGCCTTGACCGATGAGACGATGGAAGTGCTTGTCGCTGCTGTTAGCAACAGCATGCATAATGCGGACGTTTTCGGGAGTAGGACACCGGACATAATCGGGGAAGAAAGATTCTCAGGAAGCATGTACATTACATGCGCACGAGCGTCCAGTAATGCCGGTCAGCCATCTAGGCGTCAAGGTAGAATATGGGCGTTTCAATGCCTGAATGGCCAGATCAAAAAGAGGTTGGAATCCAGACTTTACGTCGATATGAAATTCAGCGGAAGAGTTCGCGGAAGAATCCCTTGGTTTCGGTTCGGGCGCGATCAGTCCAGTTCCAGGCTTTCCGTGCGGCTTTTTTCACGGCACGGGCAGCGCGTTCGCCGTCAGTGCTAGGCTGAGCGTTGGCGTTTGGGGTATTGGCACCTATCTTCGGCGTCCAGTCCTGGAAAATGAGTGCTCCGGTCTCGCCTGAGGTCACCACAAAACCACATTCATGGTCATTTTCATCGAGCAAAGCCATGCCCCATTCCGGGGCGCCTGTGCCTGGATTCGCAGCCAGTTGGTAGTTGATTCGAGAGAAGGTTACCTGGGCTAGCGCCGCTGCTTTGGCGGCGGTAATCCGTGCTTCAGAGCTGCGTATGCTCAGGCGACTGAAGTCAAGCGGACGCGTGGGAGCAGGGGAAATCACCTTTTGGCCAGCTCCCGCAGCTTCGGCTTTCCATCCACCTGCACTTAGACTTGCTTTGATGCGCAGCTGCTCTTGGGGGCGAAACACATCTTGTGCATACACGATCCAAACGGATGGCTCTGCCGTGTCTGCGGAACCTTTCAAAAGCAAAATATTGCCTGCGATGGCCTTCCCGAAGCTAAGGTTCACGGCGGCGGAAATTTCAGGATTTGCAAAAGCGGGAGTGATACTCGTGACCAAGATGGCGAGAAGAAAGAGGGGCTTTTTCATAAAATTGTGATGTTCAGAAGCTTCTGTACACTTCGCTAGGTAGCAAGATGTCATTGTGCATCCTTCAGTAGCCTTCGCTAGCTTCACTAAGACTCCACGGGGCCTGATAAACACTCGTGCGTTCTTTTTCTAGCTGACGCAGCAGATCGTTCAGCAGTGCAGAGGCACCGAAGCGATAGCGTTTTGGCGTTAGCCATGCGTCGCCCAGCGTTTCTTTGACGGCGATGAGGAACTGCAAGGCTTGTTTAGACGTGCGAATGCCGCCGGCTGGTTTCATGCCGATGGCGACACCTGTCGCTAAGTAGTGATCGCGTATCGCCTCGATCATCACTTGGTTGTTGCCCAGAGTAGCGTTCGATGAGGTCTTGCCTGTGCTCGTTTTGATAAAGTCGCCCGGGCGGATGACCTGCATGGCCAAAAAGCTTGCTGCGCGGATGTGATCGTAGGTTTCTAGCTCGCTAACTTCGAGAATTACTTTCAGAGTCGCGCTGTCACAGGCCTGCACGACCGCAGCGATTTCGTCTTGAACCAGAGCGAGCTCACCACGCAGGTATGCCCCACGGTTGATGACCATGTCCACCTCATCGGCCCCGCGCTCGACCGCTGTGCGCACTTCAGCGAGACGAGTTTTTAGGGGAGTTTGGCCGCTTGGAAAGGCCGTGGCGACGGAGGCGATGAGCACCTTGGATTGGGTTCCAAGTGCCTGTCTGGCATGGCTAACTAGGGAAGGATACACACAGACCGCAGCTACTTGGGGGACTTCTTCGCGAAGTAAGGGCGAGAGAGCTTTTTGGCATAGCGACTTCACCTTCCCGGGAGTGTCTTTGCCTTCGAGTGTGGTCAGGTCCACCATGGAGATAGCGAGGCGCAGTCCAAACTGCTTGGCCTGTTTTTTCAGGCTTCGCGTTGTGTGCTTAGCCACGCGTTCCTCGATGCCGATGCGGTCCACCGTACCGACGTTATTTAAAAAACGCCTCAGGCTGGTAGCGGAGTTAGGGCGGTTCAAGGCAGGGGGCATGAAGTCAAAGTGTGCATGAAACTCGCCCCATGCCCAGCATCAAATCGAGCTTGCCACTCATTCTACAGAGTCAATGCCATTGCTTTCAGCCCAAAGCCTGGGCAAAGCGCCCAATCAAATCAGTTTCTTCCTCTAGACCCGCGGACACGCGGATCAAATGCGCAGGCACACCGCAGGAGGCTGCCCATTCCAGCTCATCGTAGTGCGCGAGAAGTGTGTAAGGGCAGACTAAGGTGAAATTTGTGCCCAAGCTGGGTCCTTTGCAGACGTGCAGCGCATCATAAAAAGCAGCACTTGTCGCGGCTGCATCTTTGAGCAGGAAGGAGAACAGACACCCGTAGCCACCGCCCTCCCGGCGGATGAATTCATACCCTGCGCCACCTGCTTCACGCGCGTGCCAGACCTTTTCCACCTTTGGGTGTGCTTTCAGCCACGTCGCCAGTGCCAGTGCATTTTGGCTCATCCGCTGAGCCCTGCTGACAAAGGTTTGGCTGTTCTTCTCTAGCGCCACGGCATCGCCGCGCCACAGCGTGTGGTCAGAGTGCTCACGCAGGAAGGCTGAAAACGCTTCATGGAGCTGCCCGCGGCGGTTGAGCACAACACTGCCGGCCAGCACGTCTCCCGCTCCAGAAAAACTTTTCGTTAAGCTTGTGGTCACCACATCGGCCACGCGCATCGCATCCGCATGGGCCACGGTGGAGATCGTGTCGTCTGCGATGATCGGCGTTGTGGGTTGGGTCTGTGCACGCAGGGCCAGTAGGCGCTCCAGGTCCACACAGCGCAGCAGTGGATTGCTTGGCACTTCGCAGAACAGGCCTGCCAGTGATTCACGCTTCAGTAGAGCATGCAGCGTCTCATACTCCTCAGGCTGAACTAGGGGTAGGAAGTGAGCTCCTGAGCCAAAGATCTGCTGCAGCTTCAGTACATCCACGTAGGGGAAGTCCAGTTGCGCTGTCTTGCGTCCGGGGAAGAGCGTCGTCAGCATCCGGTGCACCGCGTAGTTCGCCGCCATGCCTGAGGGGAAAAGAAAAACATCCTCGGGCTGCTGCCCATAGAGCTCCGCGAGACGAGCCCGCAGCGTTTGCGTGGCATGCATGCCTTCTGCCTCTGTGACCGTCGTCGGTAGGCGCTCCAGCACATCACAGGCCTGCCGTGTGCTTACGATCTCACCGCAGAATCGCCAAAATGAACGTGCCTTGGCATGAGCAGCCTCAGGAAAGATCGCCACCCCCAGCCCAGCACGCCAGGTCTCAGCTCTGCCTTCAAAGCCATCGCGTGCGATGAACTCTAGGCAGCGGTGTGCGTGGACTAGGCGGGGAAAAACCAAGCAGCGCTGCCCCGAAACTGCTAGCTCCTGCTCAGCGCGTAGAAACAGCTCTCCCACAGCGGGTGGGCAGCAAAAGCGCGGATAGCCCGAGCGGAACTTTGACACCACTTCAGGGTCTTTTTCCTCATAGCCGATGACATGCCGCCACAGCGGTAGGCTGACACTGACGCCGAATTCATCATCTGGCAGCGGAGAGCCCAGGCTGTCAGCCTGCCAGATGGGGTGGTGGAGAAGATCGCTCATGAAGCAAGAGCTGCTGGCTGTATCACGGTCGCGCCCAGACGCCAGCGGAAGAATGCGCCCACCGGTCGCCTTTCCCTATCCACACAGCCATTTATCCCCTGCAAAAGGGATGAGAATCTTCCGCCAGATCTGCCTAATTCTTGCGCTGTTCCCTGTGGTTCTCGTCATGAAACAAATCATCCTCTTCCTGCTCCTGATCTACGTGATCAGCCCTAGCCCCGCTCATGCTGCTGACCAGCATGCCGATAACTACAACTTCTGGTTGAACTACGTCGGCGACCACCCGCTCTTCAACTCCCCCTGGGGACTGCACCTTGAGGTGCAAAACCGCCGCGAAGATTGGGGCGATGAATGGCAGCAGCTCCTCATCCGTCCCGGTATCAACTACACCCTCAGCCCGACTCTCTCTGTCAGTGCTGGTTACGGTTACGTCAAAACATACCCGTATGGTGATCTTCCCGTCGCCCAGGAGTTCGACGAGCACCGCATCTGGGAGCAGCTCACCTACAAGATGCAGGCCCTCGGCCTCGAATGGACCCACCGACTCCGCCTGGAGCAGCGCTGGATCGAGCAGCAAAACCGCCAGGGCGAGCTCGACAACTGGCGTATGGAAAACCGCATCCGCTACATGCTGCGCACCAGCATTCCCCTAACGTCTGATAAGAAAACCTACCTCGCTCTTTGGAACGAAGTCTTCCTGAACTTCGGCGGCAACATCCTCAAAAACCACTTCGATCAAAACCGTGCCTTCATTGGCATCGGACGCAAAATCACGCCCACCACGCGCCTGGAGGTCGGCTTCATGGAGCAGACCATTCAGCGTCGGGGTGGCGACAAGTGGGAGGCCAATCACACCCCTAGCATCTGGCTGATGTCCGCTTGGCCTTTCGGGGGGAAATCGTGACCCTAGCACGTTAGCTAAGGGGCTGCTGAGCTAGGTGTGTCTTGCTGTTAGCTTCACCGTCTAACCACCACCGGCAGAGCCTTCTCGAGCGCAGAGACGATGCGATGATGCGTGGCATCGACTTCGGCGGTTTCGAGAGTTTTGTCGGGAGCGCGGTAGGTGAGGGTCCAGGCGAGCGATTTGCGGTCGGCAGGGAGTTTGGTGCCGCTTGGGTCGGTGAAGACGTCGAAGAGGGCAGTGCTGATGAGCAGGGGCTCTTTGATGCTGCCGAAGAAGGCGGCGACTTTGGCGTTCGGCACGTCGGCGGGGAGCTCGAAGGCGACGTCACGGCTCATGCCGGGGAAGCGGGGCAGGTCGGTGAACTTGGCGGGGCCGGTGCTGCCTTGGCGCAGGGCGCTGAGGAGGAGTTCGCAGACATAGACGGGGTCGCGGGCATCGAGCTGACGGGCGCGGGCGGGGTGGAGTTGGGCGATCCAGCCGAGGACGCGGTTGCCGGCCTTCAGCTCGCTGTGGAGAAGGAAGGTGCCGTTGTCTTTGAGGGCCTTGGTTTCCAAAGCGGTGACGCCGGGGAGGCTTTCGATGACGCCACGCAGGTCGAAGATGTCGGCGGTTTTGGCCACGCGGGCATGCCAGGAGCTAGGCGAAACAGGGCCGCTGAGCAGGATGGTGAGGCGCTCTTCTTCGCGGACCATGCCATTGGGCATTTTCAGGAAGACGCGACCGATCTCGAAGAGGCGGAGGCGGTCAGCACCCTGGCGGATGTTCAGCGCGGCGCTGGCGAGCAGGCCGGGGACGATGCTGGGGCGCAGGGTGGTGTGGTCTTCGCTGAGCGGATTTTTCAGCGCGGCGAGGCCACCGGTGGGGTTGCCAAGGGCATCGTTGGTTTGCGGCGTGGAGATGAGTCGGAGGGTTTGGGCTTCGTTGAAGCCGCGATTTGCCAAAGCCTGCCGGAGCTGCATGGCGTGGTCGTATTGGCGGTCGGTAGCGTCACCTTGGGCGAAGGTGGCGGTGAACTTCGCGGGCACGCGGTCGAGTCCGATGACGCGGGCGACTTCTTCGACGAGATCGACGCTGCGGAGGAGGTCGAGGCGGTAGCTGGGGATGGTCCAGGAGGTGCCGTTTTGGGTCAAACCGAGCTTGGTGAGGATGGCGTGGGCTTCTTCGATTTGGAAGCCGTCGATGCCGAGGAGCTTCAGCGCGCGGGCTTCATCGAAAACGATGTCACTGACGAGCTGCGGAGCTTCTCCGGCGACCTTGAGTTCGGCCTCGGCGGTGCCGCCTGCGATTTCCAAAATGAGTTTGGTGGCGAGATCGCTGCCGCCTTGGACCTGATGCGGGTCGATGCCGCGCTCGAAGCGGTAGCTGGAGTCGCTGTGAAGCGTGAGGCGGCGAGCAGTGCGGCGGATGTTGCTCGGAGTGAAGTAGGCACTTTCGAGAAGGATGTTCGCGGTGCCTTCGACGACGCCGGTTTCTTCACCGCCCATGACGCCGGCGATGGCGACGGGGCGTGCGTTGTCGGCGATGACGAGGTCTTCGGTGAGCAGGGCGTATTCCTGGGCGTCGAGCGCGAGGATTTTTTCGCCTTCCTTGGCGCGGCGCACGGTGATGCCGCCCTGGAGTTTATCGAGGTCGAAGGCGTGCAGGCTCTGGCCCATCTCCATCATCACATAGTTGGTGATATCGACGATGTTGTTGATGGGGCGGAGGCCGATGCTTTCGAGGCGGGCTTTGAGCCAAGCGGGGCTGGGGCCGACTTTGACGCCTTTGATGACGCGGGCGGTGTAGTAAGGGCAGCCGTCGGTGGCTTCGAGGGTGACTTCGTCGGCCTGGGCGGCGCGGGTTTGTGAGGTCGCTTTCGTGTGATCGCGTTCGTCTTTGAGCGGGATGCCGGTGAGGGCGGAGAGTTCGCGGGCGAGGCCGAGGTGGCTGAGGAGGTCGGAGCGGTTCGGGGTGATCTCGAGGTCGAAGAGAGTGTCGCTTTCGACGATCTGGTTGATGGGTTTGCCGACGGGCAACTCGCTGTCAAGAATCCACAAGCCGCCGGTGTCTTCGCCGATGCCGAGTTCCTTGCCGCTGCACATCATGCCGAGGCTATCGACACCGCGGAGCTTGCCTTCTTTGATCTCGAAACCGCCGGGCAAAGCCGCGCCCGGGAGAGCGAGCGGGACTTTGTCGCCTGCTTTGAAGTTCTTCGCACCGCAGACGATCTGGCGCGGGCTGCCGCTGCCGTCATCGACCTGGCAGACGCTGAGTTTGTCAGCATTCGGGTGCTGCTCGAAGGACTGGATCTGAGCGACGATGACCTTGTCGGAAGCGACGCCCTTTTGCTCAATGCCTTCCACCTCGATGCCAGCGAAGGTCAGGAGGTCGGAGAGCTGAGGCGTGGTGTAAGCGCTGAGGTCGAGATGGGTCTGGAGCCAGTTGAGGGAGACTTGCATGGGGGTGTTGGCGGGAATTTTTACAGGAGGACAGGAAGGCAGGAGGAACAGGATTTTTGACTTTTCCTTTTTTGATCAATGGAGGTCGAACGGTTCGACGTGTTTTGTGGCTCGGGGGCGGTAGAGGCGGTATTTGTGGCGGACTTCGATTTTGCGGGCTCCGAAGTTGAGGAGGAGGCCATCGTCGATGCCGGTGGCGGTGAGGTAGTTCACGATTTGGGCTTCGTGTGCGGTGTGGATGGCTTCACAGGCTTTTAATTCGATGAGTAGTCTGAGATCATCGGTCGTGATGATCATGTCAGACTCAAATTTGCCGACGAGCTTGCCTTGGTAAAAAACATCAAGGGGCACTTTGGACTCAAAGTGAATGCCTGCCGCCGCCAGTTCAATCTCCAGGCAGCGATGATAAACAGACTCACAGAACCCCGAACCCATCTTTCGATGGATCGCGATGGCCATGCCGATCACGGCCTCCGAGAGTTGTTCCATGTTCATGATCGAAACTCAAAAACTCAAAATCCGAACTACTTGCTGTTCCTCCTGCCTTCCTGTCATCCTGTCTAAAACTGCTGAAGGAAGCGCACATCATTTTCGATGAGGTGGCGGATGTCGGAGATGCCGTGGAGGATCATGGCGAGGCGGTCGAGGCCCATGCCGAAGGCGAAGCCGGTGACTTGCTCGGGGTCGAAGAGGGCGTCACCGCGAGTTTTGCTGACAGCGGCGAAGACGGCGGGATCGACCATGCCGCAGCCGGCGATTTCGATCCAGCGGGCTTCTTTGCCTTTGGCTTCGAGCTTCACATCGATCTCGAAGCTGGGCTCGGTGAAGGGGAAGAAGTGCGGGCGGAAGCGGACGGCGGTGCCGGGGCCGAAGACCTCGCGGAAGAAGAACTCCAGCGTGCCTTTGAGGTCGGCGAGGCTGACGTTTTTATCGACGTAGAGGGCCTCGATCTGATTGAAAACGCTGAGGTGGGTGGCGTCGATCTCATCGCGGCGGTAGGCAGCACCGGGGGCGATGATGCGGACGGGCAAAGCTTTCACGGTCTCCATGGTGCGGATCTGCACGCTGGAGGTGTGGGTGCGGAGGAGCTTGCCGTCAGGCATGTAAAAGGTGTCGCTCTCGTTGCGGGCGGGGTGATCGGCGGGCGTGTTCAGCGCATCAAAGCAATGCCACTCGGTCTCGACTTCGGGTCCGTCCGCGAGCGTGAAGCCCATGCGGCGGAGGGTGCGCACGGCGAGGTCGCGGATCTGCGTGAGTGGGTGCAGGGTGCCTGTGCCCGTGCCTGGGCGGCCGGGGAGACTGAGATCAATCCCAGCGACGGCGGCGGCATCTTTGGCGTTTTGCAGGGCTTCTTTGCGTGTGGTGAGTCCGTTTGTGATGGCATCGCGGACTTCGTTGAGCTTAGCGCCCACGTCTTTCTTTTGCTCCACGGGCACGTCCCTCATGCCGGCACTGAGGGCGGTGAGCTTGCCTTTTTTGCCAAGGTAATCGATGCGGAAGGCCTCGAGCGCGGCTTCATCATTCAGCGTGTCGAGTGCGGTGAGAGCCTCGGATTTTAGGGAGTCGAGTTCGTTGAGCATGGAGAAAAGTGGGCAAAGTGGCAGACGCGGAGAAACGAGTGGGACAACTCGTTCAGCAGGCAATCGGGCGGCGATGATGGGCGGCTGCGTGCAGGGCGCAACCTAGAGGTCACGGGCTATTTGTTTCCGGTGAGGCGTTTCCAGAGGCTTTGCTTCGGGCCGCCGTGTTTCGGCGTGGGCTTTTCCTGGGAGCGCTGGAAGCCTTTTTTCTCGCGACCTCGTGGGTCTTCGCGGCGCGGCTTGGGGGCGGTCTGTGCAGGCTGGTTATCTTGGCCCGACTGACGGTTCTGACTGGTTTGACGGTTCTGAGGGCGGCTGCGTGGATCGCGATAGCGGGGTGGTTCCTCGCTGCGGGGCGGGGCAGACGCATGGTAGTCAAAACCATCCGCCTTTTTGCGTACGAGGCCACGTCCGATGAATTTTTCCAGGCTACGCAGGGCGGCTTGATCCTCCGGTGCAATGAAGCTGATGGCATCGCCAATGGCCTGGGCTCGGCCCGTGCGGCCGATGCGGTGCACGTAGTCTTCGGCATGCATGGGGAAGTCGAAGTTTACGACGTGCGAGATGCCATCGACATCAATGCCACGGGCGGCTATGTCAGTGGCCACGAGCACACGCACGGCCCCGGACTTGAAGTCCGCCAGGGCCTTTAGCCGCTGATTTTGCGAGCGGTTGGCATGCAGCGTGGCGCACTTCACGCCTGTCTGTTCCAGTTTCCGCGCCACGCGGTCGGCGCCGTGTTTCGTGCGGGTGAAGACGAGCACCATGTCCAGCTTCTCATCGCGCAGTAGGTGGCTTAGCAGCGATTGCTTTAAATGCACCGGCACCTCATAGACGAGCTGTGTCACGGACTCGGCAGGGTTCGAGCGGCGGCCGATTTGAACGGTCTTCGGATGATGCTGGAACTCGTGTGTGAGCGCCTCGATTTCTTTGGAAAGCGTGGCGGAAAACATCAGCGTCTGGCGCTTTTTTGGCAGCGCTTTGATGATCCGCCGGATGCCTGGGAGGAAGCCCATATCGAGCATGCGGTCGGCCTCATCCAAGACGAGATGCTGGAGGTTGCTGAAGTTACCATGGCGCTGCTCCATGAGGTCGATCAAGCGGCCTGGGGTGGCGATGACGATGTCGCAGCCGCGGCGCAGGGCTTCGATCTGCGGGCGCTCGCCCACACCACCGAAGATCTTAGCGATGGTCAGCGGCAGGTGCTTTGCATAAGCCAACACGTTTTCTTCGATCTGCACGACGAGTTCGCGTGTGGGTGCTAGGATCAGCACCTTCGTGCCAGGGGTCTTTGCTGCGGCGGCCAGTCGGGTCAGGATCGGGAGCGTGAAAGCGGCCGTTTTACCCGTGCCAGTCTGGGCGATGCCGATAAGGTCATGCCCGGCGATGATGGGCGGGATGGCAGCAGCCTGGATTGGGGTCGGCTCGGTGTAGCCGTATTCTTGGATGGCCTGGAGGATGTGTGCGTCGAGGCCTAGGGCTTGAAATGACATCCGTGAGAATGCACGCGATCCCGCTAGGTGCGAGGGATCATTTCATGCCACAACCAGGACGATGGCACTGAGCATGAGTGCCGCGCCCAGCAGTCGCCAGCGCAGTACCTGTGCGCCGAGCTTTTGTTCAGCATTCATGAACCAGTGGCCAATGATCCACACCAGCACCACGCTCAGCAGTCCGCGTGAGGCATAGACGATGTTTGCCGAAGTGGCTTTCCCATAGACGGCCAAGGTGCTGACAAAGATGATACTCTGCGTGCCCAGGAGCACGGAGCCACCGGTGAGCCAGGGCCAAGCCTGGCGTGGCACTGCACTTAGGGGAGCACTGAAGCGGAAGATGAGCCCGAAGGACAAGATGGCATTGATCCAAAAGATACAGGGAAGAAGCCGACCCGCGCCCCAGTTCGGCCCCCATTTCTGCACCATCACGTCAAACCCAGCAAAGGCCACCGCGCCGATGCCGCCTGCCAGCAGGGTGATGCCTAGATTTCGTGGTGTTTGACCGGCGTCCTTGCGGTTGAGAAATGTAATGCCCGCCACACTGAGCAGCGCTGCTGCCCAGAGCTTCACGCCGACCGCTTCACCGGTGAAGAGAGGGGTTAGAAAGGCGACGATGACCACTTTCAGCCCAAAGACAGGCACCGCCACAGATACGTCGCCTTTTTCCAGAGCTAGGAACTGAGAAAGCTGCCCCACAAAGAGGCACAGCGCGATCAGGCCCGGCTGCCAGAGCAGGTTCCGGTCTACCTCAGGCCCACCCAGCAGCCAGAGCAGGGAAAACAGCGCCGCGACGATGAGATTCGCCACAAAAGTCGTGCGCCAAAGCCCGACGCCGAGATCGCTAGAGCGTTTCAGCACGAGTGCCCCAAAGGCATAAAACAGGGCGGCAATGAGGGGGTAAAGGACAGTAGCGTTGGTGGCTGGCACTCTGGCGCATACCATCGCCCATTGGCCAAGACAAGGTGCGTCCGTGACAGGAATGTGCAGTTTTCGTCTGCAAATCTTGTCACCTCTTTGGCTGAAGGATTGACACTTTCCGGGCTGGCCCCTAGTAAAATCGTTTTTCCTGTAGCATTCGGCATGGCTCCTCCCCCCACCATCCAGCGAGCTCACCAGGGCGTGGCCAATGCCGTCGCTCTGGGGATTCTGGGTGGGCTGCTGCTCTTGAACGCGGGCCTTATGCTCATGGCCTTTCTCCGCTCGCCTGTCACGGAGCGGCCTACGGCCACTATCCAAGAAGCGCCTGCTTTGGTAAGTTCTGCTGCGCCTCTGGCCCCCGCGCTGAAGCTGACCGCACCACCTGTGACCATCAGCCCTCCTCCGGTGGGTCAGGTCACCGCGCCTTCTGCGGTTGTAGCCCCAACCCCTGCTGTGCCGACCACAGGTTTCGGGCCGCCGCCCATCGGTAGTTTTCAGAGGTCAGTGTCGCCCCCGGCCACCGCATCTCTTGCCGTCGCACCAGTGCCCATCGCGGCAGGGCAGGTGCCTGCACCGGGCAGCACGAGTGTGGCGGGCTCTAACGTCGCTGCATCCAAGCCGCCGCCTCCACCCTTGTCAGGCAAAACGGCCGCGCCAGGCAAATCTGCCGATCCTGCCGCAGACATGACCCTGTCGGAAATGATCGATCTCGCCAAGCAGGTGCGCTCTTTGGGAGACATGCAGGGCGCGCTGGAGGTGCTGAAGCGGGCGGACTTGCAGTTCCCTTCAGCACCAGAGGTGCTCGCTGAGACGGCTCAATCTTACGAAACGATGGGTCTCCCCGACCGGGCAGCCTCCTTTTGGAAACAACTGGCTGCCATGGAACCTGCCCGTGCGGGTGGTTTTGGAGATCTAGCCCGACGTCGGCTGAACGTGGAGGATGCAGGCGCCCTTCCCAGCGCGCCCGTGTCTGAGATGGCGGTGGACCTAGCCCCCAAGGTGCTGTCGCTCGGTGCTTGCACGGCCAAGAGAGATGCGAATGCGGTAAATGGCGAAAAGGTGGTGGTGCGCATCCCGATCCTGCGTCAGGGCAATGCAGTAATCGATCCCTCGCAGGTCGATATCGATGTGTATTTCTTCGACCGTGTGAATGGGGAAAAGATCGCACAAACGATTGCGGACGAGCCGCTTTCGGCTTGGGCAGCAGCCCCCGTGGACTGGAGCGGCCTCGGTGAGGAGCCGTTGGAGGTTACTTACTTTCTCCCCACACTGACTCCTGGTGAAATCGCTGGCCATGGTCGCCGCGCCTACCACGGCTATGTGGTTCGTCTTTATTACCAGCATAAGCTCCAGGATGCTGTCGCCGAGCCGCGCGACCTTCTGGACTTCGGTTCCACCGCCCCTGCCAGTGTTCCTGCGGGTGGGATGAACCCTTTGCTGCCGCCGGTGTCGAATTGACACCCTTTCCTCCCTTCTGCTCTGATGACGATTTTGTTCCTTGATGCGAATGACGCGACCCGTGTCGATCGCGCTGCCATTCTCTCCCAGCAGACAGGCTGGCAGGTCGTATCCGTGGGCACATTGAAGGAGGGGCTAAGCTGGTTAGCCAAGGCCAAGAAGCTAGACCTGCTGATCACCGAGGCCATCATCGATCCCGCCAACCATGGCTTTGACCTGCGGGATGCGGCTTTGGCGAGGTTTCAAAATGCACGTGTGCTCTTCACTACCCGCTATGACTTAGCCGGATACGAGGCAAAAATCAGCGGCTGGCCTTTGCTCGCCGACACTCCTTACACGCCGGAAAAGCTGCTAAACAAAGCCCGCGCTGCACTCTACATCGACCCACCGACCCAGATGCTCGTTGGGGCTGCAGAGGCACCACCGCCCTACCTGCAAGAGGGTGCCCAGCTCGGTCAATACCAAATTTTAGAGCGGCTCTCCTATGAAAACGAGTCCGAGACCTATCGTGCGATTCAGGTTAGCGTACAGCGCCCCGTAGCCCTCGTACTGCTGCGGCCTGAGCTACTCCATCGCCCTGAGGTTGTAGATCGGTTCAAGTCACGTGAGCGCCTCAAGGCCTCCATCGCCCACCCGCGCATCGCCCCGCTCTATGAGGCTGGAGAGGTTAGCGGTCTGGTCTTCTATTCACGGGAACTACCTCGTGGGCGCAGCCTAGAGGAGCTAGCCCTGGCCGGAGAGACCCTTTCCGAAAGACGCGTGGCTGAGCTGCTCTATGGTGTGGCTGAGGCCATGGACTTCGCTCTGGATCGAGGCTGCTACCATCGCCGCCTGGAGCCTCGAGATGTGTTCATTGATGCCCAAGGCCAAGCCAGCATCGTCAATGTCTTCCGCCCCGCTGACACCCGCACTCGTGACCCGAGGGAAGAGGTCGCTGCTCTAGTCGCCATCGTGGAAACTGTGGCCGCTGAGGGCAAGGCACGTGGCCTCATCACTAGCCTCGCTGAGCAACCCCGCGACTGGGCAGGCCTCATGGATGCCCTGGATGACGTGCGCGATGCCATGCGCGAGCGCTCTATCATGCGCCGCATCGAGGCCGAGTCGAGTGAGTCCGGCCAGGGCTCTGGTGCTATCCCGTGGTGGTTCTGGGTCAGTGCCCTCATCTCTGTTGGCATCGTCTTTTCCCTGGGAAATCTCGCAGGTACTGCCACCCCGGCCGTCGTGGCCGCTGGCACGATTTTGAAAGAACCCGAGCTCGTCGAAATCCCCGCAGGATCGTTTCGCTACCAGAAAAATGAGCGCCGCAGTCTAGCCACCTTCTGGATCAGTCGGCACGAAGTCACCCTGGGGCAATACGCCGACTTTCTTGCCGCATTAAAAAAAGCTGACCCGGGTATCTACGACCACCCCAACCAGCCCAAGCTCAAGCTCGGCCACATCCCGCCCAAGTGGGACGATACCTATGCTGCGGCCAAGGCTGGCGCTACCTTCAACGGCCAGCTCATCACCCTCAATACCCCCGTCACCCAGGTCGATTGGTGGGACGCCTACGCCTACGCACGCTGGCGCGGCCTCCGCCTGCCCACCGAGGAGGAGTGGGAAAAAGCCGCCCGTGGAGACCGTGGTCTGCCTTTCCCTTGGGGGGAAAAGCCATCACGTGACCAGGCTAACCTAGGTGATGATTATGACGCCAATGGCAAAAAAGGCGGCAAGATCGATGGCTACAACCTCTTTGCCCCTGTCGCGAGAAAGACCGGCGATGTCAGCCCCTACGGCATCCAGGACATGGCTGGCAACGTCAGCGAATGGACTGCCAGCGAACGCACCGGCGAGCCCTGGCCCGCGCACCCCGACTTCCCCGACCTCCGCGTCCCCGTCGTTCGCGGCGGTCACTTCGCCCAAAAAGGTGGCCACGATCTGCTCACCGCCCGCCTCTTCACCGAATCTGCCAGCGAGACCACCCTCGCCCGTGGCTTCCGCGTCGCTAGCGACTTAGCCCCTCTTCCAGCCAAGTAAGTTTAGCCGTTCCCTGTTAAACACAGGTAAAGGCAGGAGACGCGACGCAAAGTGCAGTTCGCTGCGGCGCATGGTTCGGTCACAAGGGATGGCTACTCCGGGCGAAAGAGAATCCCGTCCACACACGCAAAGTCGAGGCTCATGCCACGGTTCCGCCCAAAGTCGTAGCTTAGCTCAACCGACATCGTTACCGTCTCGGACTTGAGGTTAGTGACGTGAGCGAACACATCTCTATCCGTGGTGTAAAGGTCGCCGTAAGGCAATTCGGTAAAGGTGAAAGCAACCTTCGGTGGAGACAAATCGCTACGAATAGCCCACTTTGCCGGCGTGGAGACGACTCGATGCTGGTCGATGAACGGGCCGTATAGAGTGAACTGATAAGCTGCAAGAAAGCCGAAGATCAGCAACGCCAGAATCGTGACATAGCCAGCCTGAGGGCGGAGGAGACGGCGAACAAGCCATGCGCCGACGCACAGCAGGGGGATAGCAGCGATGAGTATCCAGGGGCGAATGTCGATATAAGCGAGCATGGATCAGTTTTTTAAATTTACGCAAAAGCTGCCAGAAGGCATGCGCAGCTTTTGGGAGGGGGCTGTCCAAAGTTGCATCCGGCAAGGCGCCTCGTTTCCTGGTCATCCTCCATGACACTGCGGTCATGTTTTTAAACCTCAGCTTTTAGTACGTCGAGCACACGCTGGATGTCTTCCCGCGTGTTGTAGCCATGCATGGCTAGGCGTATGCGGCCGGCATGGTGCATCACATGAATCTCTGCGGTTTCTAGCGCAGCTTGGAGTTCGGCGCTGCGTTCGTGGCGGAAGGCGACGATGCCGGTCGATTCGTCTTCGCGAAGCGAGCACATGGGTTCTAGTCCGAGGTTGATGAGTCCCTGGCGCAGTTCTCGTACCAGGGGGTCGGCATGGGCTGCGATGGCCTGCACGCTGACGTTTTCCACATAGCGCAGTGCCGCATTCAGCGCGTAGAGCGCGGCGAAACTAGGCATTCCCACGGAAAAGCTCGCCGCTCCTGGCTTGGGCACCGCTCGCTGAAAACGGTCTGCCTCAAAGGCATTGCCGAGGTGATACCAGCCGCCCGCATGGGTCGTGAGCTCCGCAGCTCGTTTCTCGGGAATGCCGATCACGCAGCCGCCGTGCACGCCCAGCGTCCACTTGTGGGTGCTGCTGATCATGACATCTGCATCCACGCAGTCCAGCTCCACCCGGCCGAGCGCCTGGGTCACGTCCACAGAGAGCAGCGCCTGCGGTGCCAGTGCCCGTACGGCGGAGCGTAGAGCGGTCCAGTCCACTCGATGTCCATTGTAGAAACTGATCAAGGACACCTGCACCAGCCGGGTGCGTGCGTTCAGCAGCGGTTCCAGGTCTGCCACCTGCAGTATTCCTTGTTGAGCCTGCCATAACCGCGTCACGGGCGGTGTAGCTGCGCGCAGCCAGGGTGTGGCTCCGGCGGGAAAGTCAAGATCGCTGACCACGACCTCATCCTGGGGTCCCAGTTGCAGGGCAGATGCCAGCAGATTGTAGGCTTCGGAGCTGCAGGAGCAGAAGGATACTTCAGGAGCGGAAAGCGCAAGCATCCGCGCCGATACTTCCCGGCAGGACTCCACGGTTGCGAAATGCCCCTCGCGGCCGTGCATGCCGCGGCATTTGTCCTGCCAGTACGCCTCTAGGGCCTCATGCACGGCTACTGGCGGTAGGCTCTCTGCTGCGGTGTTTAAGTAAGTGATGCCCGACAAGGCGGGAAAGTCACGGAGACGAGTGGCATCGGTCAGCATGGAGATAGGGAAGAGACAAAGCACGTGCTTTGCTGCTCCAGGCTTTCTGAAAAAGAATGCTTCTTCAGACACTGCCTCCCAGCATCAGTCTAGTGATCTCCAGCCGACGGTAGGGCTGCGCTATTCACGCCTCGATTTTAAAGATATGCAAAGAGGTGCCGACGGGGTTCAGCTCCACATAGTTTTCCGAACCATGCCAGGTGTAGGTCTGGCCGTGCATA
>JBIKYV010000298.1:0-2833 GCA_044355075.1 Prosthecobacter sp. | reverse complement strand
CCAGCGCAAGGCTGAACTTCAGCGATTGGCCCGTCAGGAGCAGCAGCTTCAGGAAGAGGCCCGCCGCCAGCTTCAGCGACTTCAGCGAATGAAGACTGCCCAGCAGGCTGCCCGGGCCGGCCAGCAGGCCGCCGGACAAATGGGCCAGGCCCAGCAGCAGATGGATGCCGACGACGCTCAGGCCGCTCAGGAAAATCAGGAAGAGGCCCTGAAAAATCTTGATGAAGCCGAGCAGGAGCTGGCTCAGGCCCGCCGTGATGCCGAGGAACAGCTCGCCCAGGAGCAGTTCACCAAGATGGCCGACCTGATCAAGTCACTTGCCGAACGTCAAACCAAAATGGTCGAAGAGACGATCGGCTACGACAAAAAGAAGACCGATGCCTCTGGCAATCTTACACAGGCCCAAAAGGCTGGTGTGCGTAATTTAGGACTGGTGGAAGACAGCCTCAAACAGGAAACAGTCGAGCTGGCCCAGCGCATGGAAGACGGCGTGCCCGTCTTCTCGCTGACCCTCAAAAAAGCCGCGGATAATATGTCCAGGGCCTCAACCGGTCTGCAGCAGCTTGACACCGGTAAGCCGACCCAGACATCGGAAAAAACCGCCGCCGAGCGTCTTCAGCAGTTAATTGACAGCCTCCAGCCGGACAAGCCGAAGGAAGGCGACCAGCAGCAGCAACAGCAACAACAGCAGCAACAACAACAGCAGCAACAGGGCGAGCAGGACGGCATACCCACCGTGGCCCAGCTCAAGATGCTCAAGCGTCTGCAATCGGAAATCAATGCCCGAACTGGTGAACTTGACGGCAAAATCAAGAAGGGCATCAAGCTGGCCGGCGATGAGCAGACCGAGCTCGACGGCCTGAAAATTGAGCAGGGCCGCCTGGCCGACCTTCTGCGTGATCTTTCCAAACCCAAGCGTTCCGACGGAGAGGACTGAGATTCAATGAAACGCCTGAAATTCCTTGTCGTTTTCGGTCTTGGCCTCTGCCTCCCTGCTGGTTATCTACCGGCTCAGGACGACGCTCTGGAAAAACTCCTGCGGGATGTTGAAAAGAAAAACGCCCCGGCTGATAAGCCCGCCACCGGCAAAAAAGCGGGTGAAGTGGGCAAGGACGACTCCGGCCTTGACGACCTGCTGAAAAAGCTCGGCGGTGGCTCGTCCGACAAACCCTTGCCCAAGGGTGAAAGCCCATCCGGCCCCGGCACAAAGCCGACTGGCCCGGGCGAATCAGCCAAAACCGCAACAGGTAAGGCCGATCAGCCGAAATCAACCCTGCCCAAGCCTGCCGGCGGCCTGGCCGGGCTGAAGTCAAAGTCTGACGGCGAGCTTGACCAGCGTCTGGAAGAGATCCTTGGTCGAAAGCGGAAAAAGCCGAATCAGAACCAGAGCCCCGACAAGCAGGGAGGCGAAGGCGAGCAGCAGAATCAGGAAGATGAGCCTTCCAACCCGGAAATGAAAAAGCTTGTTGAGCAGATGCGCGAAGTGGAAAAGCGGCTATCCGAGCCTGACACTGGCGAGGACACCCGTAAAAAGCAGCAGGAAATTGTTCAGAATATTGATCAGATCATTGAACGCATGCGACAGATTGCCCAGCAGCAACAGCAGCAGCGTCGCCAGCGTCAGCAACAACAGCAGCAGCAGGGCCAGCAACAGCAGCAGGACGACCCCAACAACCCTGACCCTGGCGCACTGGCCAAAGGCGTTGGCGAACAGTCCCTGCAAAAGCCCTCGGGCAAGAGCCGGCTGGATGGCAAGGATGTCTGGGGCCATCTCCCGCCCGAGCTTCGCGACGTCATGCGTAACGTCTTCCGCGAAGAATCGCTGCCGGCCCGCGAAGAGCTCGTTCGCCGCTATTATATGTCCGTCTCCAAGAAGAGCCTTTCGCGGAGCCCCAACCCATGAATCGCCGGACACAATTGAAAATGGCCCTGGCCTGGGCTCTTCCCCCCTGCTCTGCGACCTTGGCTCAGGAGCAGGCTAAACCCGCTGCGGCAAAGGCCGCTGCCCCCAAGATCGACAAAGAAGCCGGCACCTTTAAGGACGGCAAACGTGGCGACGTGCCCGAAGGTGCTGCCGAACTCGTTACCCCCGCCGTTGAGCGGGCCGTGAAGCTTGGGCTTGACTGGCTTGGCCGCCAGCAGCAGGACGACGGCTCATTCGGTTCGGGCTCTTACCGTGGCAATCTTGCCGTCACAAGCCTGGTGGGGCTGGCCTTCATGGCCAATGGCTCATCGCCCGGCCGTGGCCCTTATGGCAGTCAGATTGAAAAAGCCCTTGGCTATATTATGGGCAATGTGCAGCCTGGCGGTTTTATTGCCGTCAGAGGCGAAGCCACCCACGGCCCGATGTATTCCCACGGCTTTGCCACACTTTTTCTGGCTGAAGCCTATGGAATGACACAACGATCTGACATTCGCGAAAAGCTTGAAAAAGCCGTTCGCCTGATTATCGACAGCCAAAACCCTGAAGGCGGCTGGCGTTATCAGCCCCGACCTGCCGACGCAGATACCTCCGTCACCATTTGTCAGATTAATGCCCTGCGGGCGGCCCGTAATGCCGGTATCTTTGTGCCACGAGAAACCGTGGAAAAGTGCCTGAAATATGTGCGCGAATGCCAGAACCCTGATGGCGGCTTCCGTTACATGACTCAGCAGGGCGCCAGCCAGTTCCCCCGATCGGCGGCCTGCATTGTTGCCATGCAGTCGGCCGGCGTTTACGACTCCAAAGAAATTGAAGAAGGCATCAAATACCTCAAGCAGTATATTCCCAGCGGCCGATTTTCCACGCGCTACAGCCACTATTATTACGGCCAGTATTATGCCGCCCAGGCCA
>JBIKYV010000275.1:0-2844 GCA_044355075.1 Prosthecobacter sp. | reverse complement strand
CCGCGCTCTCTTTGTCTTTGCTTTGCTGCTTCTGACTCAGAGTTGGGCTGAAGCCCAAACTACTTTTCTCTTCGCGGGCAGCAGCAGCATGTATTGGAACGATCTGCCGCGCGAGGTCGCGAAGGTCGTGGATGGCAAAATTGCCGGTCGTATCGGTCAGCAGGTCATTCCCGAAGCGGTGGGTCGCAGTGGCAGCGACATCCGCGTGTATCTGGAGCCTGGCTTCAGCCGCTACGAATACGGCGTGAAGCCCGGACAGACCTTTTTGGACAAAATCGCCGCTGAGAAGCCGGACATCGTTGCGATGATGGTCGTGTGCCGTTTCATCATGGGCGATGACGCGCCGAAGGAAGGCATGCCTGACCATGCCACCGCCGTCACGACTTACTGCAAGGCCATCCGCGCCGCGGGCGGCGAGCCGATGTTTTATGAGGTGGGCTGGGGAAAGGACGACAAGCACGTCGAAGGCCGGAAGCGCATTTTGGAGCTCGCGAAGCAAAATCAGATCAAACTCTTCGCGCCGTGCTCGACCGCGTGGGCTCGCGTGTATGCCGAGAAGCCCGATCTCGCGCTCCAGCACCCGCAGGACAACGCGCATCCCGGCGATGCAGGCCACTTTTTGAACCTCGCGTGCTTCTACGCCGCGCTCACCGGCGAATCCCCTGTCGGCAAACTGCCGCGCACCTTCCACGTCTGGCCCCACGGCAAGTATGAGGCCGATGAAGCCAAGCTCGCCGCGTTCAAGCCGGATGCGTATCAGGCGAAGATGGCGAAGTGGATGTTCAAGCACATGAGCATGAACCAAACCGCCACGTTGGATGAGGAAACGGCTCGCTACCTTGAAACCGTGGCCTGGGAGACATGGCAGAAGGTGATGCAGACACTCCTGTCTGCCTCTTAAAGAACAGACAGGAGTGTCTGTTTCACCTGTCAGGACTCCAGCGCCTCGTCCGTTCCCGATTTGAATGCCTCTCGATCACGAAACGACCCTCAAGCACCTCTTTGATGCCCGGCAGCGGCTTTGCGCGGCGGCGTGGCTGGTGGTGCGGGATGCGCCGGCTGCGGAGGACTTATTTCAAAACGTGGCGCTGAAGTCGGTCACGAAGAATGTGTCCTTCGAGCATGAAGGGGCGCTGCTTTCCTGGGCGATGGTCTCCATCAAGCGCGAGGCCATCGACTGGCTGCGCAAGCGCAGGCCAGAGACGCTCGGCCTGGAGCCGAAGGTGCTCGATTTGATCAGCGAGGAGTGTTCCGCGCATCCGCAGGCCGAGGGCAGCCGCATGGAGGCGCTGCGCGAATGCCTGGCCTCCGTGCCGGAGAAGTCGCGGCAGCTTTTGCACCTGCGTTACTTTGACGGGCATTCGTGTGACGAAGTGGCCAAACATGTCGGCGCAAGCGTCGATGCGGTGTATCAGCGGCTGTCGCGGCTGCATCGAGCGTTGAAGGAGTGCGTCGATGAGCGGCTGCAGCAGCAACAAAGTAGTTTTGGGCTTCAGCCCAAGCTCTGAATTGGGCTGAAGCCCAAACGACTTAATCAATATGAACGACGATCTCCTCATCCAGCGCTATCTCGACGGCAGGCTCACGCATGATGAGCTGGCGGCCTTCCAGCATCGTTTGCGAGAAGATGCGACCATGCGCGAGCATTTGCGCCTCATCGCGGAGCATGCGGTGGCTTTTGGTGACATGGTGCGCCGTGAGAAAGGCACCCTTGTCTCTCGCCCTATCCCCAAACCAGACAGCAGTCTCTGTTTCACTACTCTCGCGCTCGCCGCTTGCCTGGCGTTGCTAGCGGCGAGCGTGGCGTTGTTGATGCAATCCAAACAGCAGGCGGTGCTGACGGTCGTGGAGCACAATGGCAGCGTCGCCTGGAAAAACGGTGTACCCATCCAGACGGGTGATGAATTGCCCGCGGGCACGCTGGAAACCATTGGCGAGGAAAGCTCGGCGCTTTTGCGTTTCGCCGATGATTCGCTCATTTCGCTGGATGGAGAGGTGGAGCTTTCTTTCGCGGATGACGGCCAAAAAGTCCTCACGCTCTCGCGTGGCACGCTTTCCGCGGAGGTGCAAAAACAGCCCACAGGCCGCCCAATGCTTGTGCGCACCTCCAGCGCCGAGGCGCAAGTCGTCGGCACCGTTTTCAATCTCTCTGCCCGCAGCGATGACACGCTGCTGAAGGTCGATGAAGGCTTGGTAAAGCTCAAACGCCTTGCCGATGGCAGCACGGTGGATGTTCCGGCGAAAAGCAGCGCCGTGGCATCCCTAAACAGCGGCGTGAAGCTAAACGCGGCGCTCACACCGGAGCCGCTCACCGACTGGGTCTTTGATTTCACCACCACCGTGCCGCCACGGGACTGGCGCGGCTTTTCAGACGGCAGAAGCATGGTGGCTTCCCCCTTCGTGGCGAAAAAGCTGCCCGATGGAGGTATCATCACGCATTTCGGCATCTCGGTGCGCACTGCCATGCTGCCCCAGCCTCTGCGCCTGCTCGCCACGGAGAACAGCGTCATTCATTACCGCCTGAAAATGGACAGACCGGCATCGCTCCAGTTCATGCTGGTGACCAACCGCCCCGGCGGTGCTTATGGCGGCAATTTCGAGTGTCGCCTCGACAGCGACGAGATTTATCCCGGCCCCGACGGCTGGTGCGAGATCGCCATTCCGATCAGCCGCTACGAGCCTATCCCTTCACGCCCTCATGTGCGCAAACGTTATCCTACGCCTGCGGGCAACCTGATCACCTCCGCCATCATCAGTTCGTTCCGCGAGGATCGGCACCTCGAACTCAGTCACTTCAAACTGACCTCGCGCCCATGAGCAAAAATTACCACGGAAGCGAAAAAT